>PAMH01000034.1 GCA_002707205.1 Legionellales bacterium | reverse complement strand
ACCACATACCGAGCATACACATGCACCACATGCCGAGCATACACATGCACCACATACCAAGCATTCACATACGCCACATGCTAAACATATGCCAGAAAATATTCCCACACATCAAAAAGATAAAGAGGACATGCCCAATAAAGATAGCGTAAAACGTGCTCACATAGCTAACATTACTAACCCAAAAAAAATAATTGTGCCGTCATCAAAACGGCATCACAAAGCTCAAACCATACAAATTCAAAATAAAAAAACAGTACGACCTCAGCTTATTAAAATCGTAAAACACGTTCTAATATTTGGCGTATTAAGTACAGGTGCTTTATTGACAATATCAGCCTTAAAAGGCATCACATTTCTATTAATGAGTCCTATTCCTAATACACTAGCGATTTTAGGTTTAAGTAGCACAATAACAAGCATGCAATATCGACGTGAAAAGAAAATAAAACAGCAGTATCAAGAAAAGTATACAAATTGTTTGGCTAAACACAACAAGGTACAAAACTTAAAACAAGATGAAGATGATATTAAAAATGTTATCCAATATGAATTTCAAAATAATACAAATTTAAAGGCGACAATTAAACAACAACTTACTCATCCTGCACTAAAACAGCATCAAGTCATTATGGATCAACACCCACTTATGCAGCCATTTGAAATGCCAGAGCTAACATTAAAGCGCTAATTAATGGTGCCTAAAGCTTAATCGGATAACAAGCAAATAGCAGCACAGTAAAGATTTGGCACCCTTAGCAACTCAATTTTTGCATTTGGAATTTCAGGAACAATAATATCATTACTATTGGCAAAACCTTGCACTGAAATCTTTTGCATCACTTGAAATAACCCTATGCCTTTTGCTTTTGCAATTGATTCTTTAATTACCCATAAACGATAAAATGCTAATGTTTGCGCTGCTTCTGATAAAGAAAAAAATATTTTCACTTCATCATCATGAAAAAAACGTTTTGCCAGACTTAAATGATCTTTATTTTGAATTTTTTCAATATCAACACCAACTGCTTTATAACCATGTAATGCAATTAAAAGTCGGTCTTTAGTGTGGGAGAGATTAAATTGTATTAGAGAACGATGTTTAATTGCTAAAAACGGTTTTTTGTCCACATTATATTGAAAATTAATAGCTTGTGGTTCACAGGTTAGTGCATTTGCGAGTTGTTTTCGCAAAGTCACTCTACATGCCTTGAACCATTGTTTATCATCTTCAGAAATAAATGCATCTGCACGTTTCAACTCTTCAGCAGATAAAATATTATCTAGTTGCGCATTGGCAATAATATCATTACGTTCATATTGAAAAATATTTAAATCTTCTATTGCCATCAGTGACATATTAAACTCATCATTCATTACTCATTGCTTTATATTCTAACAGCACTTGTTGTAATTATAATGTTAATTTTTAAAAAAATATAAAATTAAACACACAAGGTTTTTTCCACGCACGAAACCATTTATCTCCCATACCAGATATTCAAAAAACATGCCGTTTTTAAATAAAGCATCGCGTATTTAGTGTAACGCTTTAAATTGAAAAGCACATTTTAAACCCGTTTGGGTATATATAGCCTTTTTACTCATATTTCGGTAACATATGAACTTATTATGTATTGAGAGGTTTAACCATGGAACAACAAGCAACAGTAAAAAATCCAACAACATCTCATCATCAATTATTTGCCCACCTTAGAAAGCATTTACAACATCGTATTATCGGGCAAAAAAAATTAGTTGATAGCTTATTGATTGCGCTACTTTCTGATGGACATTTACTGGTTGAAGGTGCACCAGGCTTAGCTAAAACGACTGCTATCAAAGAGTTAGCAGCTTGTATTGAAGGGGACTTTCATCGCATACAATTCACACCTGATTTATTACCAGCAGATTTAACAGGTACTGATATATTTAGACCACAAGATGGTTCCTTTATTTTCGAACAGGGGCCTATTTTTCATCCAGTGCTACTCGCCGACGAAATTAATCGCGCGCCGGCAAAAGTACAATCCGCTTTATTAGAAGCAATGGCAGAAAGACAAGTCAGTATTGGTAAAAAAACTTATCCACTGCCTAAACTATTCCTTGTTATGGCAACACAAAATCCTATTGAACAGGAAGGTACTTATCCATTACCAGAAGCTCAGCTTGATAGATTTTTACTTTATGTAAAAATTAATTATCCTGAAAATGATGCTGAAAAAGCAATTTTACAACTCAATAGAGAACAAAAAGCACAAGGCAAAAAAACGGCTACAGCTACAATTCCTCTTGTAAGCCAAGAGACTATTTTTGCGATACGAAAAGAAATTATGCAAATACATCTAAGTGCGGAATTAGAAAATTATCTGATTCAACTTATTCTAGTTACCCGCGAACCAGAAAAGTATGGTGATAAATTATCCAAATGGTTACGCTATGGTGCTAGTCCTCGTGGCACAATTGCGCTAGATAATGCGAGTCGTGCCCATGCTTGGTTAAATGGTCGTGATTATGTTACGCCCAAAGATATTCATGCAGTCATTCATGATGTGTTATGTCATCGATTAATTTTAAGCTTTGAAGCAGAAGCAGAAGGCATTACGCCTGAAGATATTATTGATCATATCTTACAACATGTAGCCATTCCTTAATTGAGGTAACACATGCAGGGAATCAATGTTGAATTATCTGAACTTATTCACTTACGCAGCTCAGCTAAAACACTAGCTTTTGGTAAAAATCGGTTTGTAAAAGCAGATCGCTTTGGTGGCTATCTTTCATCATTAAAAGGACGTGGCATAGATTTTGAAGAAACACGCACCTATCAAATTGGTGATGATCCAAGAATGATGGATTGGCGAGTTACAGCTCGCACAGGGAAAGCACATACTAAAATATTTAAAGAAGAACGAGAACAGCCTGTATTTCTTTTAGGTGATTTTAGCGAAAGTATGTTTTTTGGTACAAAAGTTGCCTTTAAGTCAAATATCGCTGCCAAAATTGCAGCAACGTTAGCATGGACAGCTAATCTTCAAGGAGATCGTATTGGCGGTATTTTTTTTAATGAAAATGAACACGTTGAATTAAAACCACGCGCTAGAAAATCAGGTATATTACCTATTCTTAATACGCTTTGTCATTGTACTAATCCTATCTTCCCTAAAGGCCACTTAACAATCAATGATGCACTATTACGCTTAAGACGCGTTGTTAAACCCGGAAGTTTGATTTTCTTAATCAGCGATTTTCAACAACTGGATAAAGCTGCAATGAATCATTTAATTATGTTAAATCAACATGCACAAGTTATTGCTATTCAATTATATGATAACTTAGAACGAGAACCGCCGGCACCAAATCAATATTACGTGACAAACGGCACAGATGTTTGTCTATTAAATACCAAAGATAGTGCTTTTTGCAAGAAATATCATGAACAAGCAATGCAGCACCAACAATTTATTCAAGAACTACTTAAACAATGTCAAATTTCACGCATAGAAATATGTACCAGTGATAATTGGTTAAATAAACTCATGCTGCTAGGCAGGAAATTATAACAATGACTCAAAACAACTTATTATCACAACTCAAAGATATCCATCAACCCACACCTGTTTCTTGGTGGCCACCAGCGATAGGCTGGTATCTACTTGTCATAGTTATATGTATTACGGCTTTTATTATTGGTAAGCTTCTCTATAAAAGATGGCGTAAATATATCCGTAAAAAATGCGCCTTAGCTGAATTAAAGCAACTCAAAATTGCTTATCAAAACACCCCTGATGTTACTTATATCGCACAAGCTGCTGTTTTGCTCAAACGAGTCATGATGATTAAATACACAAGAACACAAGTTGCGAGTTTAACAGGAGAAAGATGGTTAAAAATACTTGATTTTGTCGATAAAAGTAATGCGTATACCCAAGGCATAGGTCGTGAATTATTGAGTCTGCCCTATCAAAAAAATAGTGAAGCAAAACCTGAATTATTTATATTAATAGAAAAAACAATAAGGCGGTGTTTATAATGTTACATTTTGCTTTTGTTTGGGCATTTCTTCTTATGCCATTACCACTAATCATTTATTTTTTTAGTACGAAAATAAATAACAACGAGACCAGTACCGCATTGAAAATACCCTTTTATCAGCAAATTTTACAATTGAAGCAAGCTTCATTATCTCATGGAAAATATTTCTCGTTGCCCGTTTTATGTTTAACACTGATATGGTTATTATTAGTTGTTGCAGCGAGTGGGCCTGAATGGTTAGGTAAACCTATTCAAATGCCCCAAGAAGGACGAAATATCATGTTGGCCGTTGATATTTCTGGTAGTATGAAAATTCCAGATATGGTGCTCAACCATCAAAAAGTTAATCGATTAGCGGCAATTAAAACCATCGCTGGTGATTTTATTCAACAACGTAAGGGGGATAGATTAGGTTTAATTCTTTTTGGTAGCAAAGCATACTTACAAACCCCATTAACCTTTGATAGAAATACCGTTAATGCGATGCTGGATGATGCAAGCATTGGACTTGCTGGACAAATGACAGCCATTGGTGATGCCTTAGGATTAAGTGTCAAACGTTTAATGCAATATCCAGAAAAAAGTCGCGTTTTAATTTTATTAACTGATGGTTCAAATAACAGTGGTAGTGTTGCGCCAATTGATGCCGCAACCATGGCAGCTAAACAACACATCAAAATTTATACGATTGGTTTTGGTTCAGATAAACTGGCGATTCCAACTGTTTTTGGTACAAGAATGATTAATCCGTCTAATGATTTAGATGAAAATACTTTAAAACAAATTGCAAAAATTACTGGGGGCAAATATTTTAGAGCAAAAAATACAAGTTCACTGACTAAGATTTATCAGCTTGTTAACCAATTAGAACCGATTAATGCTGATAGAAAAACATTTAGACCCAAGCATCCACTATACCCATGGCCACTAAGCATTGCTTTATTATTATTTTGTTATTTACTGAGTTGTGGCTTTAGCTTTAATTTTTTAAAATTAAAAACATCAAAGTTGGATTATTAAATGCAAAATATATTTTCTAATTTACATCAGTTTCACTTTATAAGACCATGGTGGTGGTTAGCTATAATTCCCTTATTTTTTTTAATCAGCTTTTATAAAAAGCAGTCACAAAAAAATCATGCATGGGAGCAAGTTTGTGATTCTCATTTACTACCCTATTTATTAAAAAATCAATTTTCATCGCAATCTAATCGTTGGCTATGGATACTTTATTTGCTAAGTTTCATTTTGGTCTTTGCATTGGCAGGCCCAACTTGGCGTTATACATTAACACCAATTTACCAAAAAAAAATCAATAGAGTTGTTGTTATGGATTTATCTAACAATACGCTTGCAACTGACTTACCTCCGTCACGTTTAGTACGTGAGCGTTATAAGCTGCGTGATTTATTACAAAAAGTACGTGAAGGTGAGATTGGATTAGTTGTTTATGCGGGTGAAGCTTATACAGTTTCTCCACTAACCAGTGATGCCAAAACTATCGCTAGCATGGTTGAACAATTAACACCTAATATTATGCCAATACAAGGCAATAACTTATCAAGTGGATTGAAATTAGCGAGCAAACTTTTTAAAGGTGCTAATCAATCACAAGGTAATATCATTGTGCTAAGTGCCGGTATGATTGACTCATCATCAATAACATTAGCTAAACAATTAGCAACTAAAGGTTTTACAACGTCTGTACTAGGCATTGGCGCATCTAAAAAAGTGCCATTGAAAGATCCTCAAGGCCATTTCATGCATAATAATAAAGGCGAGATATTATTCAGTCAATATCATGCAAATACATTAGCATCCTTAGCCGATGCTGGTGACGGTATTTACTTGCCATTTAGTAATGATAATGCAGATATTACTCAGCTATTACAACAAAATAAAGTACAAAACTTTTCACAGTCCAGTAAAGCAAAACTTGCCACCAAACAATGGAAAGATGAAGGTTTTTGGTTTGTTTTATTAGCTTTACCATTAGTATTATTAAGTTTTCGTCGCAAAATTATTAAACAAATTACAGGATGAATGAATGTTTTATAAAAAAAGTCTACGCCCTTATCAAGGCAAGCTATTTTTATGTTTATTAGGCTTCATCACTTTTTTATTTACCAGTACAAGCTTTGCTTTTACATGGGATGACTTGTGGCTGCGTGCCGATCAACAAGGTGAGAAAGCAATGAATGCAGGTAATTTCAAACAAGCAAAAAAGTTATTTAATAATAAAAATTGGCAAGGCGTTGCAAACTATCGTAATGGTGATTATCAAGCAGCACTAGAAAATTTTCGAGCAAATAATTCTGCTCAAGCACTTTATAATCAAGGTAATGCTCTTGCTCAAATGGGTAAATATGAGCAGGCTATAGCGGCTTATAATCGAGCACTACAGAAAAACCCGCATCTTTCAGATGCACAATTTAATAAAGATCTTTTGAAAAAAATTCAAAAACAAAATAATAAAAATCATTCAAAAGATAACAAAGACAGTAAAAAAAATAAACAACAATCATCTTCGGAAAATCAGAAGTCACAATCTGGACAAAATCAAAAACATCAATCACAATCGTCAAACAAAAAAAACACGCAGTCAAATACTTCTAACCAAGAAAATCAACAGAATCAACAAAGTCAACAGAATCAACAGAGTCAACAGAGTCAACAGAGTCAACAGAGTCAACAGAGTCAACAGAGTCAACAGAGTCAACAAGCTCAAAATAATAAAACGCAAAGCCCCGCACAAAACAAGTTCTCAAAGCGTCAAGGATCAGCAAAAAACAAAAATACACAACCAGCTAAAGCGGTCGATGAACAACAGCAAGCAACTGAACAATGGTTACGGGGTATTCCCGATAATCCAGGGGGACTACTACAACAAAAATTTTTACGCGATCATCAACAATATCAAGCTGAAAATAAATAAGGAATTTTATAATGTTTAAAAAAACTATTAGCTATATTATTTGTCTTTTATGTTTGATTAGTATTAATATTTATGCTGCTGTCAAAGCTGAGGTTGACAGGGATACTATATATCTTGGTGAAAGCTTTCAACTAACTTTACATGGCGGCCAATCTGATGCTCAAACACCACCGGATATTCGTGTATTACAAGCTAACTTTGATATTTTAAGTTCAGGACAAAGCAGTCAAGTATTAATTAGCTCTGGCAAAAGCTATACTGACACGCTCTGGCTTTTTGTTTTATCGCCTAAACATGCTGGTAATATAAAAATCCCATCTATTTCAATTGGTAATGAAAAAACAAAGCCCATCACTATACATGTAAAAACTAATGGACAGGCTAATAACCATAATTTACAACCGGATAATCGACATGTATTCATGACCTCTAGAATTATTCCCACCTCACCTTATGTTCAAAGTCAAGCGATGTATAAAGCTATTATTTATTATGATCGTAATATTGAGAATCCTAAACTTTCAGAACCACATGCCAAAAATGTGACCTTTATTCACCTCGGGAATGATAAAAATTATAAAAAAGTAATTGATGGTAAACCTTACCAAGTTTATGAAGTTAATTTTGCCATGTTCCCACAACAAAGTGGCGCGATAAAAATTAACAGTCCAATTTTTGTTGGTAATGTGATGAATAATACCGCAGGTAAATATTTTTCAAATATGTGGCAACCTTTTAGAATTTCTGCAGAAGATGTTACATTACAAGTAAAATCCATTCCGAGCAATGCTCAAACGAATTGGTGGCTACCTGCTAAAAGCGTATCATTGAAAGATGAGTGGTCAAGTGCCCCAGAAAGTTTCACGCTTGGAACCCCCATAACCCGTACAATTACTATTCATGGTGAAAATGTATTAGCAAATCAATTACCCCAATTGATGCCAACCCAAGTCAATGGCTTTCAAATATATCAGGATAAAGCGGAAACAAAGAGTACAACGGATGGTAAGAATATTTATGCCATTCGAACTGAGAAAGCTGCGTTTATTCCGACTAAAACAGGTGACTATACAATACCTGCAATTAAAATTCACTGGTGGAATACCGAGACTAATAAAGCCCAAGTAACAACGATACCTGCAAAAAATGTACATGTTATAGCATCAGGTGATACAAGCCAATCTATTTCAAAACCACCACAAGCATTATCAACTCCAATTCATGTGACAAAAACGACACAGAGTAACATTACTAAAGTTGATAAACCTTTATCTGCATCCAACACTTCACCATTTTGGAAAGATAAGTGGTTCTGGCTTGCAAATCTTATTCTTCTACTTTGGATTATTACGCTTATTTTTCTCTGGAAAAATAGTGACAAAATTAAAGTAACCACCGTAAAAAAACAACCGGATGATAAAATTGCCTCTCTTCGTGTAACCAGAAATGCTATTAAACACGCAGCACAGGAAAAAAATATTCTTGAATTTAAATCAAATTTAATAATACTTGCCAATAAAACTTGGCCACACCATACTTGCTTATCATTAGGTGATGTTATAGATCGTATCGAAGATGTTGAGGCAATTGACGCATTAAATCTTTTAGATGAACAATTGTACAGACAAAGTGAAATTACAGTAGATTTAATGGCGCTATGGAAAAAAATAGAAAAAGCTTTTATCGTAAAAAAATCTAAAACAACACACGAGCAACTACCAAAGATGTACTAATGTACAAAAAGGTTGCTCATGCTCCTTGATAAAAATTTGAAAGATTAACCTCTTAATTATCTCGTGGCATCTTAGTGAATAAATTTATAACGTTATCTTCATGTGATAATTGATGATAAATAGCATTTAACCATAAGTTTGTATTTGCACCACCTGGCGCAATATCGCCTGCCCAATTATTTTTCATCCACAAATAAATCTCCAGTGCTTTAAACTGATATTGTCGAACAAAAGATTCAGTATCTAAATTAAGGCTTTCTTTAGGCATAACGCTAAAATAACCATTCTTATAGTCATTAAAAATATTCTGCCAAGTATTTTTTCCATAACTTATTGCATCAAAAAAAGGTCGACAAAAATCGTCCATAAACCAGTTTCTACTTGGTAAATCAAAGTCAATAAAAAAGGCATTATGATGATGTGCTAAGATATTTCCCTCACGATGATCACCATGTGTTAATCCAAAATTGAATGTAGTAACAGGTTTATTTCGGAAAAAATAATTTACTTGCTCAAATATCCTTTGGATATACGTTTCTTCTTGCTTCACATATTTTGCCAATTCATCTAATGATTCATCCCAAGAAACATATTGACTTGCTTGATATGAAAATTGCAACGCTGCTTGATGAAGTAAACCCAGTGATTTTCCCCAATTAAAGTATAATTTTGCATTTCCATCAAATGTTATTGTATTGCCTAGTACCTCCTTACATACATGCACTAAATATATCTCATTATCATCTTCTATGCGTTCAAACCAGTGTGAATACTTTGATAGTATAGGTTGACATACAGGAACATTTTTTTCGTATAAATAATTTTGAAAACAAATTGCAGCAACTAATTCTTTCTCACTGCGCAATTTTGCATGTGTAATTCGTAAATAAAAAATATCATTGTTTATCGTAAACTGATAAACAATATTTATACCTTCACTGATTAATTTAAGAGAATCAGTTTGTCCACCCCATAATACAATCGCCCTAGTTGGTAGCGTTTTGTGATTCATTTTGTTCAGAATAGTATTCCACATCAGATTTTTTCCTAATCTAGGACATTAAAACGTGTTATTAATAATATAATTTAATTCTATAAAGTAACCTATGAATCATCTAAGTTTATATATTAAATTATTAAATATATAAACCTATTTGGTTAAAACAGAAATTTACTTTAAAAATAATTACCGTTCACACTTTATCACTGATTATAAAAAAATCATTGCGTATCAATTATTCTATTTTTAACAAAGCCTAAGCTGCAGCAGCTGTTTTCAAATCATATCCAGCTGAAACAGGGGATTGTGCGCTATGACTTTCATCGTAAGGTGTAAACTTCACTTCAATTTTATCAAAGTTCAACGCTATTTTTTCAATGGGTTTATCTTTATGCGTATTATTTTCTGTTTCACCCAAAATAACCTCATCCATTAACTCATAACGGCTAAGTATTACGTTAGATAATGTAATCGTTAAATATTCAGATAAATCTTTACCAGTATTCACAAATTTAATTTCTGCTGAAGCTAAGGCTGAGCCCGTGGTCGCCTCTTGAAATAAAATAGGTGTTGTTTGATCAACCCGTTTAGTCACCACAACTTCACTAATTGATGGTTTGGTACCCTCACGATCCGCCGTCACCCCCGGATGAGTATTCATTTTTCGCACGACACTAAAATCAAAAGCATGTATTTCAATAAAGTCTTGTAAGCCTTTTGCACTAACATTGCCATTAAGCTTACTGTCATCAAATTTCATATAAATACTCATTTAAGTTTATCTCCCATATATTAAATAATAGTTACACTTTTTTAATTTCCAAAAATTGGTATTTGACTTGCAAATAAATACTATAACACAGATAAAATTATATGCCAGAATATTTGAGTTAAAAACTTATTTTAGCAAGGCAATATGCATACCTATACCAAAATAATTTCAACATACGAAGTGATGATAGACTACGACTGGACATTTTGAGGTTAAAAGTAAGCGATTACTCAATGGCTGAAAACACCCAAGCACGTAAATAATCCTCTCATTAGCTACAAAGATTTAAAATCTCATTTTGAGGTGGTTTAGGTCTATAGTACAATAGCCCCACAGAATTCACTAAATCAAGGAATCAACATGAGTAAGACACATCGTATTGAAAGTGACAGTATGGGTGAAATAAAAGTTCCTGCTGAGCATTATTGGGGTGCGCAAACAGAGCGCTCATTACATCATTTTAATATTGGCCACGACTTAATGCCAAAAGAGTTGATTACAGCATTTGGTCTACTAAAAAAAGCCGCCGCAATGACAAACCGCGATTTAGAAAAACTATCAAACGATAAGGCTGAACTTATTGTAAAAGCGGCAGATGAAGTTATTGATGGCAAATTACATGCTGAATTTCCACTACATGTCTGGCAAACGGGCAGTGGCACACAGACGAACATGAATAGTAATGAGGTAATTTCAAATCGAGCCATTGAAATGGCTGGTGGTGAAATGGGAAGTAAAAATCCAATTCATCCAAATGACCATGTTAACATGTCACAATCATCTAATGACACCTTTCCAACTGCCATGTATATTGCAGCTGCACAAAGTGTTGTAAAACAACTCTTACCTGCTGTTAAGAAGTTACGTGACAGCCTTAAGCATAAACAAAATGAATTTAATGATATTGTTAAAATCGGTCGCACACATTTACAAGATGCTGTACCGTTAACACTAGGTCAAGAATTTTCGGGCTATGTTGCGCAGTTGGATATGGATTTAAATTTCATTGAACAAACACTACCAAGTCTATTTCAACTAGAAATTGGTGGCACAGCTGTAGGTACAGGTTTAAATACTCATCCTGAATTTGCAAAAAAAGCTTCTGCTTATATTGCAGAGTTTACTGGGCTACCTTTTATCTCTGCTGAAAATAAATTTGCCGCATTAGCCTCACATGATGCATTGATTATGGTACATGGTGCGCTCAAAACATTGGCTGCATCATTAATGAAAATTGCAAATGATCTTCGCTGGCTAGGTTCAGGCCCACGTTGTGGCTTAGGAGAATTACATTTACCTGAGAATGAACCGGGCTCCTCTATCATGCCCGGAAAAGTTAATCCAACCCAGTGTGAAGCCATCACCATGGTTTGTGCACAGGTTATGGGTAACGATGCAACTATTGGGTTTGCAGGTTCTCAAGGTAATTTTGAATTAAACGTTTACAAACCGGTCATGATTCATAACTTTATTCATTCAGTCAATATTATTTCGGACGCCTGTCACTCTTTCACACAATTTTGTGTTGATGGCATTACTGTGAATAAAAAGAAAATTCAATACTATGTTGAGCATTCATTAATGCTAGTTACTGCATTAAATCAAGTTATTGGTTATGATAAAGCTGCAAAAATTGCTAAAAAAGCATTTCAAGATGAATCCTCTTTAAAAGAAGCGTGCTTGGCGCTTGGCTTCTTATCTGCAGAAGCATTCGATGAAGCTATAGATCCGGTTAAAATGACAAAACCTTAAGCTAACGTTTCTTATAGTTCCTGTACCCAAACCACTTCACATTTAGGCAGTGACTTGGTTTGGGTATTAAAGCCACACTCGATTTCAGATCAAAAATATGACTGTTCAAATAAACGGATAATTGTAGCCATTTCATCTCCAGACTTTCTATTGTGTGTTTGTTCCGGCATAAGCACTAAATAATTTTTGCCTTGAGGAAACGCTAACTGCAAATCACGCACTTGTTGATAAGGAATAATCTCATCTTTTAAACCGTAAAAAATCAATACGGGTTGTTTTACCTGCTGAGCCCAACGGTAAGATAAATATTTATCTTTTAATAGATAATTCACAGGCAACCATGGATATAAAAACTGCCCCATGGCTAACATTGAGTAAAAAGGTGATTCTAAAATAACAGCAAAAACAGTATTTTTACTCGCTAATTTTATTGCGTTTGCTGCACCTAGAGATTCACCAAATAAAATTATTTGCTCAGGAAGAATATTATTGCTAACCAACCACTGATAAGCAGATTGACTATCAAATAATAAACCTTGCTCAGAAGGTTTACCTGGATTATTTGCAAACCCACGATAAGATAATAAAAATATACCATACCCTTGTTGATGCAACTGCATTGAAAATGTTTTACGATTAACAATATCACCTGCATTTCCATGCAAGTATAAAATAGTTTTAAATCCTTTTTTTGCGGGTAAATACCACGAAGTAATGATTAACCCGTCTTGGGTTAGCGTGTTCACGCGCCGCCAATTTTTTGCGAGTGGAAAATTTTGTAAATTATGAATTTTGCTTGGTCGATACAGTAAACTATTTTGTATGATATACATCGCTAAACAAATCATTAAGTAACTTATAATTACCAGCAATATAGTACGAAATATTTTGTTCTTCATACAATCAAAACTTACGTATAGCAATTACCATAAATAAAAAACCCCAACCTAAGTCGGGGTTTTCAATTAGGTTTTAAAAATTATTTTATTTAAAATATCCTGGGACGTTTCCACATTTACCTGCAGGATAAGTACCTACCATGTAACCACAGTATTCAGATACTGGCGGCCTTTTGTGCATTGCACATTTACCAGCCGGTACTACACCAACTTGGTAACCACAATAGTGTGAATCTTGATTACATGCAGAAACCATATGTTTTGCTTGGTGCGTATAATGCCCCGCCGCAAAACCCGAAGTTACAAAGCCTGCTGCTAATACGGCACTAGCGGCTACGGCGGCAAGTTTTATCTTCATTTTAAGCTCCTTAGCTTGTTCGTATTCTTTACCTTACAAGACTAGTACAAAAAAATATCCGTAGCCAATTTTTTAAACATTTTTTTCATTATGTGTTGAATATATTTAAAAACGTAAAATTGACTTAAGTGTAAAATTGACTTTTGTTTCATGAGGTTAGCGATATTTTTTAAACACTTTGGCATAAGCTTAATGCAAGGAAACTAAATATTTAAACTTCTACCGCCATCCACATTTAAAATCTCCCCAGTGATATAAGGCTGCGTTGCCAAAAATAAAACTGCATTTGCAATATCTTGAGGATGCCCATGTCTTTTTAATGGTATTTTAGCTAACAACTTTTGTTGGTTTACTGTATCTAAGCTATTTTCTCCTTCTGGCCAGACAATTGCACCAGGTGAAACGCCATTAACGCGCACCTCAGGTGACATCTCTTTAGCAAGTGCTTGAGTTGCCATTTGTAAACCCGCTTTAGCAATACAATAAGCACTATAATTTCGCATTGGTTTTTGAGCATGAATATCTACAATATTGATAATATTTCCTTGGTATTGCTTTAATAAGGGATATGCCGCTTGCGCTAGAAAAAATGGCGCCTTAACATTGCTTGCATGTAAGTCATCCCATTGGCTTTCAGTGACATTATTTATAGGTGTAGGATAAAAACTTGATGCATTATTTACTAATAAATCTAAACGATCAGTCAAATCAAACGCTTGTTTCATAAAATGTTGCAAAGCTGAGCTATCAGAAAGGTCAGCACACAATACAAAAGCGGTATCTTTTTGCTGTTGATTAAATGTTTTTGCCAGCAATTCAGCTTCAATCTTAGCGGTTCTGCAATGAATAATAACGCGATAACCATGTTGATGTAACGTCTTGGCAATCTGAGCACCAATACGTCTTGCGCTACCTGTGATTAATGCAACTTTTGAAAACATCGTTTACCTTCTATACAATACGTATTCAAACATTTTGACATGCGAATTTTATGACAAATAAATTACCAATACCACCTGAGCAATTGCAACAACAAAGTTTCTCACTACAAAGTATTATCAAACAAAAAATAAAAAATCACGGATTTATTCGCTTTACCGAATTTATGCATGATTGCTTATATACACCTCAATTAGGCTATTATAGCTCAGGGCTTAAGAAATTTGGTAAACACGGTGATTTTGTAACAGCCCCAGAACTGTCCCCGTTATTTTCAGCTTGTATTGCCCAACGCGCGCAATCAACTTTACCGCAACTAGCACAACAAAATATATTAGAAGTTGGCGCAGGTTCTGGCCTAATGGCAGCCCATATACTTGCCTATTTTGAAATAAATAATATCGCATTACAGCATTATTATATATTGGATGTTAGCGCCAATTTAAAACAGACACAAAAACAAAGCATTGAAAAATTTGCGCCAAATATGCTATCTAAAGTTATATGGCTCGATGACTTACCACCAAATTATATTGGATTTGTCATTGCCAATGAATTACTTGATGCGATGCCAGTGCATCTATTTTCATACTTGCAAAATCAACTGTTTGAAAAATGCGTTACACTTGATGAAAAAAATAATTTTTGTTTTCAAATGCAACCTGTCTTACCCGAAAATGCACACATTTATTTAAATCAATTTAAAACTATTTTTTCCGAAAATTATACCTCCGAAATTAATCTTGCAGTCACGCCATGGTTGCAAAAACTATACCGGAATTGCGAACAATGCGTTGTCTTACTTATTGATTATGGTTTTGATAAACAAACCTATTACCATTCACAACGCACGCAAGGAACACTCATATGTCATTATCAACATTTTGCACATGATGATGCTTTTTTCTATCCGGGCTTACAAGATATTACTGCTCATGTAGATTTTAGTTTTGTTGCGCATGCCGCATTTGACTTGGGTTTTACCATTGAACAATATACCACTCAAGCAGATTTTCTATTAACTCATAATATTTTGGCACATCAGCAACCAGATCAAATTACCCAGTATCAACAAGCTCAAAGTTTAAAGCGCTTACTACTACCCGATCAAATGGGAGAAAGCTTTAAGCTATTAGCCATCAGCAAAAACTACCCAGCATTACTTGAAAACTTTTGTATGCGAGATATGCGTGGCGTTTTATGACTACACTATTGATCCTCAAAGCACGAAATCTCAAGCAGGCGTTTAAAATTCTTGGATTCATTTTGCTAAAAAAATGTGTTATCTTAAGCGCATATTTTTACTATCTAACCTATAAATTATGAGTAAGCAGTTAACAACCATAGAATTATTTAAAGAAGACATGAAGTTTTCCGCGGCGCATTATACAATTTTTTCTGCAACAGAGCGGGAAACGTTACATGGCCATAACTTTAAGGTTTATGCTGCAATCACGGCTAGTATAAATTCACTTGGTATGCCATTTGATTATGATATTTATAAAACAAAATTACGTAAACTTTGTAAAGAGCTTAATCAACTGACATTAATTGCAGGTACTTCTGAACACCAGCGGCTAGAAAAAGACGGCGATTATTTATATGTACACTTCGCCGATGAAAAAATACCTTTTTTAAATAAAGATGTTAAAATCTTACCCATTTGCAATATTACTGTTGAAGAGCTTGCAGGCTGGTTTATTAACCGTTTGACAGCAGATGCTTCTGAAATTACAAAATACGGTATCTCTGATATCGTGATTAAGGTTTACTCCGGTGAAGGACAGTGCGCCGGCATACAATGGGATAAATAGCGTCTAATTGCAGTGATTATGTAGCCATCTCCCGAAAACTTTACATTCCTTACATTTTAATGCACAATGAACACTTGATATGATGAAAAAGCGTTCAACAATGCACAAAATTCTAGTATTAAACGGTCCAAATCTAAATTTACTGGGGTTACGTGAGCCTAAAATTTATGGTCATGAAACTTTAGAAAATTTAAATAAAAATTTATATGACTTAGGTAAACAATTAGGACTAGAGCTTACATTTATTCAAGCTAATGCTGAACATTTACTGGTTGAGGCCATTCAACAAACCTTAATGGATAAAACAAATTTTATCATTATGAATCCAGCAGCATTTACGCATACGAGCATTGCCCTGCGTGATGCAATTGCAACAGTAAATATTCCATTTATTGAAGTTCATATCACAAATATTTATTCAAGAGAAATTTTTAGACAGCATTCCTATTTTTCAGATTTAGCTATGGCTGTCATTTCTGGTTTGGGGACTCAGGGATATATTTATGCCCTGCGTGCTGCACACCAATATTTTGCACAAGAATCACACTAAATAACAGAGAGGTAATAACATCTATGGATATTCGTAAAGTTCGTAAACTTATTGAGTTAATTAAAGAAACCGGCGTTGCTGAAATTGAAATTCATGAAGGAGAAGAATCCGTACGAATTAGCCAATACGCGTCACAAGGTGCGCCAATGGCAATACCTGCTCCAGCAGCACAACAAGTAGCGATTAATCATCCAGCCCCCGCAGAAAAAAATGAAAAAGATGAATCATTATCAGGTCATGCGGTTAAATCACCTATGGTAGGAACTGCTTATTTATCGCCATCACCCGAAGCAGATGCATTTGTGAATGTTGGTCAAAAAGTACAAAAAGGCGATGTCATTTGTATTGTCGAGGCGATGAAGATGTTCAATCATATTGAAGCTGATATCAGTGGTGTCATTAAAGCAAGATTGGTTGAAAATGGCCAACCTGTTGAATACGGACAACCTATGTTTATCATTGAAGAATAATAAAGGTGGATAAGTATGATAGATAAAATTGTTATTGCCAATCGTGGAGAAATTGCATTACGCGTTTTGCGTGCCTGTCGCGAACTTGGTATCAAAACTGTTGCGGTCTATTCAACCGCAGATAGAGATCTTATGCATGTTGCATTAGCCGATGAGGCTATTTGCATTGGACCTGCTGCTGCAAAAGAAAGTTATTTAAACATTCCAGCCATTATTTCTGCCGCAGAAATTTGTGATGCAACAGCGATTCATCCAGGCTATGGTTTTCTTGCTGAAAATGCAGATTTTGCTGAACAAGTTGAAGATAGCGGCTTTATTTTTATTGGACCTAAAGCTGAAACTATCCGCATGATGGGCGACAAGGTCTCCGCCATCAAAGCAATGAAAGCAGCTGGTGTACCTTGTGTGCCTGGCTCCGACGGTCCGTTAGGAGATGACCCTAAAGAAAATCTACGTTTAGCAAAAGAAGTAATTGGTTTTCCTGTCATTGTAAAAGCAGCTGCTGGCGGCGGTGGTCGCGGTATGCGTGTTGTACATAGCGAAGCTCACCTTGCAAACGCTATCAATCTAGCAAAAAGTGAGGCTAGAAATGCATTTGGTGATGATACGGTTTACATGGAAAAATTTTTAGAAAATCCACGTCATATCGAAATTCAAGTTTTGGGTGATGGAAAAGGTAATGCTATTCATCTTGGTGAACGAGATTGTTCTATGCAAAGACGTCATCAAAAAGTATTAGAAGAAGCACCAGCGCCTGGTATTACCGAGGAACAACGTGCTGAAATTGGCCAGCAATGTGTGAAAGCTTGCCAGCAATTAAAGTATCGCGGTGCGGGTACATTTGAGTTTTTATATGAAAATGGACGTTTTTATTTCATTGAAATGAATACCCGTATTCAAGTTGAACATCCTGTCACTGAAATGGTTACTGGTGTTGATTTAATCAAAGAACAAATACTTATTGCCGCAGGTGAACCTTTAAGCTATCAACAAAGTGATATCAAGCTCACTGGCCATGCCATTGAATGTCGGATGAATGCCGAAGATCCAAATAATTTTACGCCATCACCTGGTAAAGTATCACATTATCTTGCACCTGGTGGAATTGGTGTGCGTATGGAATCACATTTATATGGCGGATACACGGTACCCGCATTTTATGATTCCATGATAGGAAAATTGATTACCTATGGTAAAGATCGTGATCATGCAATCAAACGCATGCAAAATGCACTAGAAGAAGTTGTCATCGAAGGGATTAGAACTAATATCCCCTTACAACAAAAAATATTACATGATGCCAATTTTATTAAAGGTGGTGCAAATATCCACTACCTAGAAAAAAAATTGGGATTACATGAATAATGGCTTGGCTAGAATTAACATTACCTTGTGAAGAACACACTGCTGAAAGTTTAAGCGATTTGTTATTTGAACTTTCAGCACTATCTGTCACATTTGAAGATGCACAAAATGAACCCATATTTGAACCAAAGCCCGGCACAATGCCTTTATGGCAACATGCAAATGTTATTGCCTTGTTTGCCGAAGATGCGGAATTAACACCTGTCTATGCAAGGCTACAACAAGATTTTCCAGAAGCATTTGCACGACATCAATTAAGACGTATCGAGGATCAAGCTTGGGAAAAGATTTATTTAGAAAATTTTCAACCATTGAAAATTACAGAAACGTTATGGATTTGCCCAAGTTGGCACACGCCTCCCAATCCAAAGGCAACAAATGTCTTGTTAGATCCAGGTGTTGCCTTTGGTACAGGCACCCATGAAACAACTCAACTATGTTTACAAGCACTATCAGAAATAGACTTAAAAAATAAAACCATTATTGATTTTGGTTGTGGTTCAGGTATTTTAGCTATCGCTGCCTTAAAACTTGGTGCACAAAATGTTGTTGCAGTTGATATTCATGAGCAAGCATTAGAAGCAACTCAATCCAATGCAGGTATTAATCAATTAGAAAACCAAATTACGACTTACCATCCTGATCTTTTACCAAGCATGAAAGCAAATATTATTATTGCAAATATTTTGGCAGAACCATTAGTTGCATTATCGGAACAGTTCATGAGTTTACTGGAGGATGATGGACAATTAATTTTGTCTGGCTTACTTATCGAGCAAATTGACCAAGTTATTGCCGCCTATCCTCAATTGGAGATACAGAGCAAAACAACATTGAATGATTGGGCTTGCTTACATTTTAAAGCGACTAAGGCTTAAGCTTTGGTAATATTTATAAAATGATGAAACCAATAAAATACACGGTTAGCTTTAAAGTTTTATTATTCTCACAACTATTTTTCACAGCGGCTTTTATTACATTACGAGAATCTCTCTCATTATATCTTTATAATAAAGGGCTTCCCTTACATCTGTGTTATGCCATAACAACTTCAGCTGTATCCCTATTTGCAATAACATCGATTGGCTGGGGAATATTTTTTAAATATTTACCGTCACACAAAACGCTACTCAAAATTGCATTACTGCTTAGCATTATCGCTTTTATATTAATTAATTTCTCAAGTTACGCTATTAAAATGTTAGCCGTAACGCTTTATGTCGTTGCTGGAAGCCTTTACTCACTCACCATATCATTATTGGTTAATGCTCACTTTGGTGAAAACCATGATCGCCATCAAGGCAATCAAGCTTATCAACTTATACTCAACATCGGCGGTTTTTTTGGAATATTAGGCATAGCATTATCACCCATTGGGCATTATAAGCATCTTTACTTCGCAAGTTTAGTAATGCTAGCTGGTACTTTGCTTTTGTTTTTATTTACGGCAAATCGTATACTCTATATTGAAAAACCTGACTATAATAAATGGTCTTTTCCTATACTCCTTACAGGATTAACTTTATGTTCGTTTATCTTAATTACGTACGCAAGTTTTACACGCTATTTAATGATACTTACTTTTATTGCATCAGTATTATATATTTTGAAACTTGCACTAACAGAACGTAACCGCGCCTATCTGCTTTTCTTAATGCTTATTATATTTTGCAATGGTGTGTTCTGGTTGAGCAATGCTATTTTTAATATTCAGTTTCCTATATTTTTATCACAAGATGTTAATCAGACTTTTATGAATATTCATCTTTCGCCACTATTCGTTTTAGTGACTGACCCGCTTGCAAGTATTTTATTTGGGGGCATCATCTATTATATTTTCACGGGTCATGATTTTAATCGTTTTGCTATGCTTAGCGTTGCTCAAGGCATATTATTTCTTAGCATTATGATTTTAACCATTGCGCTTTGGCATGCTCATGGGCAAGTTGCCCTCTTTTGGCCGTTACTGACACGCACAGTTTTTGCTATTGCTGAATTTATTATTATCACTACATTACGAGCACAAGTTGCTGAATTTATCAAAGAAACTGAGCGACAAGGATTTTTTATGGGGATGCTAAGGTTATCGCAAGCATTTTCTGCCGCAATAGCCTTTTACATTGCCTCACATTTCACACAAAATTCTTTGAATATTTCAACACGTCTAGCAAGTGATTTTAATTTATATTTTAGTTTGTCACTTATTACTTTTTCTGCTTTTTGTATTATAACAGGTGTTTGGCTTTTACATAGAAATATAGACAAGCGACATCAGTAACAAGCTTAAAAATTAACACTAACTACATGATATAAGCCATAAAATGCAAACCCCCATAACACAATCCCGCCGAGACGATTTAAAAGCTGAATGACATTTTGACTTAACTTATGACGAGTAAATTTTAAAATAACATTATAAAAAATAACCCAACTTAGCGTACCAATAATTACACCTACAGCAGCAATTAACACTGCAAGGTTTTTACCATGTGTCACCAATAATAATTGAGCACTGACCGACATCCAAAATAAAATAGTATAAGGATTAACAAACGTTAATAAAAACCCTTCCATGATACTTTGTGGGAGTGATTTTTTAGGCGCTAGATTTTTTTCTAGTTTAGCACTGAGAAAAAAAGCTTGATAACCAAACCAAAATAATAACAGTGCTCCTAGTACACCAATAGTGTTTAAAATAAATGGGTGTGTCAGCAATACCAATGCACCGGCGCATAATAATATGACATAAGTTACATCTGCACTACACGCACCTAATCCAAGGAATATGCCTGAAGCTGTACCATATTTTAAATTACGGCGCATCATTTCTAAATTAATAGGACCAATAGGTACAGCAGCACCCAAACCCAACATTAAGCCATAAAAAAACAAATGCATGAATTAACCTTAAAACTTTGCATGCCCAACAGTTCGAGGAAAAGGAATAACGTCACGCACATTACCTAATCCAGTAATATAGCTGACTAAACGCTCAAACCCTAAACCAAATCCGGCATGTGGCACAGTACCGTAACGTCTTAGATCTAAATACCAAGCATAATCTTCATGTTGCAAGCCACTTTGCGTCATTCGATCTTGCAATACATCTAAACGTTCTTCGCGTTGACTACCACCAATAATCTCACCAATACCAGGTGCTAAGATATCCATTGCTGCAACCGTTTTTTGATCATCATTCATTCGCATATAAAATGCTTTAATTTCTTTTGGATAATCAATAACAGTGACAGGTTTTCCAACAATCGTTTCAGATAAATAACGTTCATGCTCCGATTGCAAGTCTAATCCCCACTCAACAGGAAATTCAAACTTTTTCCCTGAAGCCTGTAACTGTTTAATGACATCACTGTAAGTCATAATTTCAAAATTGGATGTCACTAAACTTTCTAATCGCTCAATACAGCCTTTGTTAATGCGTTGCTCGAAAAAAGCCAGATCATCAGCACGTTCATCAAGCACTGCACGAAATACATATTTAAGCATTGCTTCCGCAAGTTTGGCATCATCCATTAAATCAGCAAATGCAATCTCAGGCTCTACCATCCAAAACTCAGCTAAATGGCGGCTCGTATTTGAATTTTCAGAACGAAATGTAGGACCAAAAGTATAAACCTTTGAAAGTGCTAAACAATATGCTTCTAGATTTAATTGACCTGAAACGGTTAAAAAAGACTCCTGTCCAAAAAAGTCTTTTGAAAAATCCACATTATTATTCTCAGTTTTAGGAATATTCATTACATCTAAAGTACTTACGCGAAATAATTCTCCAGCACCTTCACAATCATTAGTGGTAATAATTGGTGTACTAATCCAATAAAAATTTTGCTCATGAAAAAATCGATGTATCGCTTGTGCAGCTGAATTACGTACTCTTGCCATTGCACCAATAACATTAGTGCGTGGTCTTAAATGTGCTACTTCTCTTAAATATTCGACACTATGAGGCTTGGGAGAAATTGGGTAACTATCAGGATTTTCAACAAACCCCAACACTTTTATTGTCTTTGCAGTGATTTCAAAATCTTGTCCCTGTCCAGGGGATGCGACTAATTCACCTTCAACTTGTATTGAGCAACCAGCAGTTAAATGTAAAACCTCTTCGGTATAATTTGTTAATTCTTTTCCTGCAACAACTTGTATTGGATGAAAACAAGAGCCATCATAAAGCGCAATAAATGAAAATCCGGCTTTTGAGTCGCGCCGCGTTCTTACCCAACCTTGTGTTATTATCTGACTGCCGGCTTTAGTGCTACCATCCAACAAGTTTTTCACCGAAAAATTACTCATGTGATATTTACCTCATTATTTTTACCTAGAGACTTAACGTCAATAATTTTGACTAAATTTTATCATAACTTTAGGTAAAATTAATAATCAAATGATTAAAACAAATTTCAAGTAAAAGCTAAGATGGGCACATACAGTAGAACAAAAATAGTATGGTGCGTTTAATGTAAGTCTTATATAATTAATCATAACTAGATTTTAGTTTAGTCATTATTATCGAACTAATCAGGAAGATTTTATGCATGAGTCTCATAGGCGTATTTTTTTAGCTATTATGCTAACACCCCATTGGCAAAAAAAAATATCCAATTTACATCCATCCTTAAACGCGCTCAATTTATCAACAATGCGCGTAATACCACCAGAAAAATTACACATTACGTTACATTTCTGGGCAAACGCAAATTTAGAGCAAATTAGAACATTATTAAATTGTACCAAACAGTTTTGCCAATATTTTCCAGCCTTTTCAGTTGCATTAGGAGATATTGAGCTATTCCCCAGTGAAACTCGACCATATGTCCTTGCAATTAAAATTAAGCAAGCAAATGTTTTACGCGCCTTTAGAGAAAATTTATCTCAACAATTTTTTGAATATGGTATTCCTGTTGAGCGTCGTACTTATAAACCACATATTAGTATTGCACGAATTGCACAAAAAATAGCAGCGCATAATCCACTAATTCTACAGCCATTGGATCAAGAACCTATGTATGTAGCCTCTATTAGCTTACTTGAAAGTACTTTTAATGCACATGAAAATATTTATACACCCTTAGCAAAGTTTGAGTTGCAATAAAGCCTTTAAATTTACTTGCTCAAGCTTTCACAATTAAAGTAGAATGTGATTTAACTTAAACTTAGTTAGGTAATGGATGACTAAATACTTTGTCTTTGCAATTATTATTACCGCATTAGTTCTCTTTATCTGGGGAAAGTGGCGCTATGATATTGTCGCTATGCTAGCTTTAATGGCAACAGTTGCCGTTGGAGCGGTGCCTTTTTCCTATGCATTTAGTGGCTTTAGTAATCCTGCTGTTGTTACTGTTGCGGCAGTCATGGTCATTAGTGCTGCAATTACAGCATCGGGTATTGTCGAAGATTGCGTGCGCTATATTGCACCAGCTACATCAAAAAATATTATTTTTCACATTGGTACATTAACATTACTTGCTGCAATCTTATCTGCTTTTATGAATAATGTCGGCGCATTAAGTTTGATTATGCCAGTTGCAATCCAATCAGCTATCAAAACCAAACGTTCCCCCTCTACATTATTAATGCCTATTGCATTTGGCTCTATCTTAGGTGGAATGACCACTTTAATTGGTACGCCGCCTAATATTCTAGTTTCAAGCTTTCGACAAGATTTCATGGGTAAAGGTTTTGGTATGTTTTCTTTCATGCCTGTCGGAGGAGTTGTTTCAATGGTTGGTGTCGCCTTTATCATTTTATTTGGTTGGCGTCTTTTACCTAAAAAAACGAATAAAGCAAAATCAATTGATGAACTTTTTCAAATTGATGACTACCTCACTGAAGTTAAAGTCAATGAAGATTCTACTATCGTGGATAAACCTATTTCAGAACTTGAAGCATTGGGGTTGATTGTTGTTTATGCGCTTATTAGAAATAAACGTAAGCGGATTAACCCAACAGTCAATGAACAAATTCACGCAGGAGATATTTTAGTCATAGAAGCTGCGCCAAGTGAACTTGAAAGCATCATTAATTCAGCAAAATTAGAACTCGTTGGTAGTAAAGCTTTATCTTCCGAAGCACTTAAAAATGAACATGTTGCGGTTATGGAAGCAGTTGTAATGCCACATTCGCGCGTCGAAGGTAGCACCCCTCAGCGATTAAAGTTACGTACAAGATACGGTATTAATCTCTTAGCTATCGCGCGTAAAGGACAACAAATTAAACAACGCCTTAAAAATACTAAATTAACTGTTGGTGATGTTTTATTATTACAAGGCAATGAAGAAACATTACAAGATAATATTGCTGATATTGGCTTTTTGCCTATTGCTGAGCGCGGATTGAATATTGGTGGTTCAAAAAAGAAATTTTTATCTTTAATTATTTTTGCTATTGCCTTAGTTACGGTCACCTTACAATTAATTCCGATACAAATTGCATTCAGTGGCGCTGTCTTATTAATGATTTTATTTAATGTTATTTCTATTCGTAAAGCCTATGAAAGTATTGATTTAAGTATCCTTGTTTTACTCGGCGCGATGATCCCTGTTGGGGCGGCTATGGAATTAACTGGTGGCGCACAACTTATCGCATCACTGATCGTCAGCTACTTTGGAAACTTACCACCTATCTATATATTAGGCGCTATTCTTATTACCACAATTATTTTAACTGATGTCATGAATAATGCCGCCACTGCTGTTTTAATGGCACCATTAGCTGCCAATATCGCCACAGCTTTACATTACAATGTTGACCCTTTCTTAATGACGGTTGTTGTCGGTGCTTCATGCTCATTCATGACACCAATTGGTCATCAAAATAATACGATTGTAATGGGGCCTGGTGGTTATAAGTTTGGCGACTACTGGCGCATGGGTTTACCGCTAGATATTTTAGTGATAATTACCGCATTACCATGTATTTTATATTTTTGGCCATTGCATGGATAACAGGAACAATATATGCGCTTACTAAAAGTAATAATCTACTTATCTGGATTTTTCATTAGCGTCATGCTACACGCTCAAACTTTTAATAAAATTATTGTTTTTGGGGATAGTCTATCTGACAATGGTAACCTATATAAGCTCACACAAGGGCGCGCACCTAAAGCGCCATATTTTCATGGTCGTTATAGCAATGGTCTAGTTTGGCCAGAAATCTTAGCGAATAACTTAATAACACCATCTGTCCCACTAGAAGATTATGCAATTGCTGGTGCACAAACCCATGGAATAAAACCGCCAGGTTTAATTGTACAAGTTAAAAAATATCTTAATACTCATCAAGTTGATCCTAATGCCCTTTATATTATTTGGTCTGGTAGTGATAATTATATCAATCACCCACAAGCCAACTTGGTTGCTATTGATCAAGCTATCACAAATATTGCTCAAGCAATAACTTTACTAACAAATCATGGCGCTAAGCTATTTTTAGTCTTTAATTTACCTGATATTGGTGTAACGCCTTTAGCAAAACATTGGAATAAAAAATACCCTCATTTAAGCACAGCACAGCATTTAACTTGGCTAACTGAAACACATAATAAAAAATTAACTATTGAATTATTGCAATTAAATCAAAATAAGAATGTGAAGATTATTTCTATAGATGTTTATGATCTTTTAAAACAAGCGATGAGAAATCCTGAAAAGTACGGCATTAATAATACTACAGATCGTTGTTATATTGGCTCTTTTAAAGGTGGTGGTAAAGTTTGTGCTCAACCCAATAAATATCTATTTTGGGATTGGGTGCACCCAACAACACAGGTGCACAGACTGATTGCAGAATCTACTTATCAAACTTTATGGAAAGCAAAGATTTATCCAAATTGATAACGCAAGGTTAAATTAAAACCTTGTAAAGCAAGATTATTGTCATGTGAGCCTGTTGTATCATCAAAAATTTGTAGTTGATTGAACCATGTATTTAATTCATAACCCAAACTTGCCGAAAATTTATCATGAATCAAAGTGAATCCTAGCATTGCTTGCAATCCTAAAGAACCCATGGTTTTATTATCCAAGTTAACGTTAATGACACGTCCCGTATTGTCAGTATATTGATCGGATAAATCCCAATGTCCATATAAGTAATAACTAGCAAATTGAGCATCAAAGTTTAGTTTTGTTTGATTTTTATTTAATAGCGTAACTGTTGCATCAATGCCTGCTTTAGGACCTATGCCTGTAAAGTCATTTACAACTTTTTCTGAGCTATTAATACTCCCTTGGAAAGCGCTATTTAAATCTTGATCAATAGTTCCTCCAGCAAGTCCAATCAACGGTTTAATTTTTATAGCTGAATTAAGTTGAAAATCTTTACTTAAATCCCATTCAAGTAAATTATAATCTAAATCAAAATCAAATTGTCCTGCATCATAAGTAAAGGCATTATTAGGTTTACCTGCTGTTGCCCCTAAAAAACCAGAAACCAAATTACCAGTCGCAGAATCTTTTGTATCTGTTTTATAATGGGTAAAATAAAATTCATTATCAAACTTACCCGATAAACCAAATCCCAAACGTAAACCTGGCGCACTATCAAAGCTTGATGTTTGATAAGCAACTTGTTGGTTACTCGCATTTAAATTGTTTGTATATGCCCAATCAACAGGTTCATCTGCTTGCCAGTATAATGGTTCTATAAAAACATTGCCTGCGTACAAAGTACTCGTACAACTAAGCGCTGACAAAATGATTAAACGTTGATATAAATTCCGCATGTTAATCCTTCAAAAGTTAAATCACCATGCACCGGTAATTGTTCAAAATTTTGAACTCTGAGTTGATCACTCCAGTGCTGCATTTCATAACCTAGTTTCAATGCCACATCAGAACGCCCTTGATGTGCCCATTTTACCCCAAAAAAATAGCCATACATTGCTACACCATAATCTGAGGGTGTAGTTGCAGTATTAATAGTTGTTGGTGTAATTAATCCAAATAAAGCACTTGGCCGTTGATATGTATCTTTAATATCCCAATCACCATACATAAGTGCAGCAGTTAGGTCTCCAACTAAACTAAAGCCATGATAAAAATTCCAATTTGCATCTAAACCTATACTAGGGCCAATACCCTGAAAATCATTTTTTACTTTTTCTGTTGAATTATAAATAACAGCATTCCATTGCGCACTAACCGTTTGATCAATTCTTACTGCCGTAATTCCAAGCTTAGGACGTAAACTGATACTTTGTTTAGGATGATATAAATGGCTAATTTGTAAGTCAATTTGATGCAATGCAATTTGCCAATCTGCATCCGCACCAAAAAAAACATTTCCACTTAAAAATCCACTAAAAAACTCAGGTACAATCAATTGATTACCAACAGGCACATGATTATCCGCATCCGTTGTAAAAGAGGTATAATATAAACTGGTATCAAAATAATCGCTTGTTGGTTGATATGTTACGCCTAAACGCAATCCATAATCCGAATTAAAATCAATACTCTCAGGTGTTAAATCAGTAGGATTAGTTGGCACTGTTGAGGCAACAGTTGCCCACGCTGCTGAAGATGCTTCTGATGGTTGCCAATAGAGACCTTCAATATCAATTCCAACGTTTCCCGCAAAAATAGAGGTTGCTGATAAAATTACAAGAATGGCAAGATATTTTGATTTACTTAAAGTTGAAATTAACATCTATCGTACCACCTTGTAACGTAAGTTCATCATGTAACCGTCCCATGTTATAAGAGTAAAAGCGAAGCTGATCATACCAAATTTGTTCTTCATAACCGATGCGGACAGTGGTATTAATTTTTGTAGAATATCCTGTCCACTGCAAACCCAAAAAGCCATCGATCATAGGCGCGACATTCGTCATATCCGTATTATCAATCGTTTTTGTTACCGGTTGATTATTGTTATAAACGTCTTTTAAATCCCAATGCCCATACATTAACGCCCCTGAAAAACTACCTAAAATACTTAGTGCGTAATGAGTTTTTGACAAGAGTTTAAAAGAAAGATCTATCCCAACTGAAGGACCAATACCATTAAAATCATTGGTAATTTTTTCAGTACCTTGAGTGAAATTATTTGTATTAATTGGATTATACCAATTGGTTTTTATATCTTGATTGATAGACGCCAGTTTGAGTCCAAAGAAAGGATGCATACTCATGATATTTTTAACGATAAATTCATGCCCAAAGGCCAAATCTAAACTGTCTAAATTAATATCCCAGTTCATATCTGCCGATTGATAAGATGGGCCAAAGCTTGCGCCATTGGTATTATTAACCCAGAAATTACCAAGATACGCGGATGCTAAATTTCCAGTTTGCGCATCAGTGGCATCAGTATGGTAGCCTGTGTAATACAGACTAGCATCCCAACCACTTGCATTATTAAATCCAGCGCCAATTCTTAAACCCATATCTGAATCAAATGGAACGCCATACACCGTGGTCGATTGATGGACGCCTGCAGAGCCAATATCTTGCACCCAATTATCAGCTCCCGCCTCACTCACGTTCCAATACAATAAATTAGCAAATAGATAATAACTATTATTATTGGGGGCTGTTAAAAAATTTGCTGAAGATTGATAAGCATATATTGGACTCGCCATGAAACAGAATATAGAAAAAATTATTTTTTTGATTTGATATTCCCTCAAAATTTTACCCCTATCCCTATGAAGGTTTAACTCTTACAAAGTTTAATTCGAGGGAAGTTTAACTGAGATAAATTACAAAGGCAATAATTAAATTAAGAAACGCGCGTTACTCTCAAGCAGTATTTTATTAATAAAAATAAACAATAAATATCTAAAAAGAGACGTGTTGTTACTTAATGACTAAGGTTTCATTGTTGGTAACGCGTTTTGTTGAGCTTGCTCAGTTTGTTGAGCTATAAACTCATCAAGAAACATATCACTACTCCTTAAAGAATCCCCAGTCTCAAATTTAAGGCCATTATCTGCATGATAAAGTTTACCATCCCCATTGGAATAAGCCATTACTTTACCGTTTTCATCCATTATTCGCATCTTTATACCTTCAGCAGCCGCATCTTGTAGGAATTGAGTGAGTTCTTCAGATGATTCAAAATATAAACTTTTTTGATTTTGCATAGCATCTTCATTAGATTCATTGCCGCCGAATAGAAGCTGAATCATAAGCGGTAGCTTATTCTTAGCCTCATTATCATTATCTTTACGCCCAGGAAATTTTTCTTCATAGAGTTCTTCCAATGATTTTTTACCTGGCTCTTTATCATACTCAATAGCACTAATATTACCTGTAAAGCTTTCTTTAAATTCATCTTCGTATGTTTTTATCATTTCTTCACTATTCATCTCTTTATATGCCGAATATTTATCAAGCATTTGATCCCGCACTTTTTGATTATTGTCCATTTCTTTCTTTTCAGTAGATGTCAAGTCACTCTCTTGAGATTTTATCTCAAATTGCTCACACTTAATTTGAGCCTTAATCAATTTTGTTTTCTCTGACTTTTGCTGATCTTCAATTTTTTTTGATTGCATCGCTTGAGCAGACTCATTGCCTTTCCCCGCTGTCGCTAAAAGTCGAGTATTATCTTTTGTTGTTAACATAACAAAATCCTTTATAACTTTTTTTACTATTAAGATTATAACATATCTTATCTGTAATAAAGGTTAAAAATTAAGAAAAAATGAATAGACTATAAAATTTAAAAAGCATTGCTGCTCTACCTCTTTCTACATTTTAATATGTTGCATAATTCCAATATTTTTAAGAAAAACATCATCATGGGAAATAGCAAGAATAGCGCCTTGATAAATATTCAATGCAGATTCAATAGCCAAAATTGTTTCCAAATCCAAATGATTAGTTGGCTCATCTAATAAAATTAATTGCGGAGGCTCAGGAGCCATAAGACTCACAGCAAGACCTGCTCGCATTTTTTCACCGCCACTTAAATTACGTACGAGTTTTTTAGCTGTATGATTTCTAAATTCAAATGATGCTAATGCATGATGTGCCTCATTAATCGTTGCATGGGTATTTATTTTTAAATAATTATCTAACACAGATAATTCATCCTGTAAAAGGCTAACAGATTGGTCTAAATAAACTTTATTTTTCACACCTACATTGATATGACCACTGATAGGTTTTAAAACCCCTCTTATCAATTTAATTAATGTGGACTTCCCTGTGCCATTCGCACCACAAATAGCCACTCTTTTTGCACCATGTATTTCAATATTAAATTTATCAATTAATAATTGATGTTTATTATAAAAAAATGTCAAAGATTCAATGTTTAAAACTTGCTTATCATTTGGGACAACTGTTTTAGGTAAGCTTATCTCGAGTTTTTTTGACACATCAACTTTTTGCTTTGCTTTTTCTAATGCATCGTTAATTGTATTTAATTTTCTATCTGCTTGTAGCCTAATGCGACGATTTGTATTTTCACTTTTACCTTTTTTAGATTTTAACGCTATTTTATCATATTGACCTTTAGCCTTAATTTGCTGCTTAATTTTTAATTTTCCTCGCGATTGACTTTGAGAAAATTTTTCCATACGTGATTGAACAATATTTTTAGCTTTATTGAGTTTTTCAGTTGTAGCTTTTACTTCCTGTACAAGTGCAGCTTCATGCACTATTTTTTGTTGCCGATAAAAATCATAATTTCCCCCATAAATTAAAAAGCCTTTGCTGGTTATTTCAAGTATTTTATTGCATTGATTTAATAATTTTCGGTCATGACTCACTAAAATAACGCCTGATCTCAACATCGCAATTTCTCGATACAATGTTTGGCGGGTAATTGCATCTAAATTATTCGTCGGCTCATCTAAAATATAAAAGTCTGCTGGAAAAATATGAATTTTAGCAAGCATTACTTTAGTTTTCTGCCCCCCGCTTAAGGTATGAAATGTTTGTGACAAATTAATTGGCCATAAACGATAATGATATAATGCTGACTCAATTCTTTTTTCAATATCCCACTGTTTATCCATCAACTCATAGTATTTGTCATCGACTATGCCAGCGTTAATCTTTTGCAACGCTTGTAAATAAACGGTAATACCAAGCACATCACTAATAGTTTGCTTAGCATTTATCATGCTTGAATCTTGTTGAATATATTGTATTGTTGGTAAAGTGACATAACCCATATCAGGTGTTAGATCACCAGTAAGCAGTTTAAGAAATGTAGTTTTTCCTACACCATTTTTTCCAATGATACCATATTTTTCTTGCTCAAATGTTAAATTGATATCCTCAAATTTTATATGGGTATTTGGTAACTGAAAAGATAAATGATTTAAAATAATAGACTTAGGACTTGCCATAATGAACCTCTTTTTTCATGATAATAGCCCGAATGTGGGCGTAAATGATTATGAAAAAAGTGTTATGTTCACTGGACAAATACCTCTGATGTGACTTAATAAAACGATTTTAACAAAAATCAATATCCTTGGTCAATTAAATGTCTATCAAATTAGAGCAAATACTGCATGATAAATTCTGCTCGCGCTTGGGGTGATTGCATTGGAACCTCAATAATTTCATAACCTAAATTTTCGTAAATGGCTTTTACTGATAATCCAAACTGCTTAGCTTGTGCAAACGTCATTTTTCTTTCTTCATCATTTTTATAGATAGCTTCCCATGGCGGTAGAAAAAAAACAGTAGCGTTATATTTATAATTATTACCTGCATTAATATAAACTTCTGTATCTAATCTAAATAATTGTGCATACGCAATATTATCTGGAATCCCACGATCAAATATCACAATTTCAGTTTTATTTTGATATTGCTTATATTGATAAATTGCACGTGACAATAATAAATCTGTAAATAATTGTGCATTAATTTCTGGGACACCTTTACCATTAATATATCGCTGCTCCGCAAGAATTTCACGTGCAGGTTCATCAACACAGCTTAGCTTTAATGCTTTTAATGCACTAAGCACAGTAGATTTACCAGCACCCATTGCACCAGTTAATACAAAATAATTTTTATGATTCATTTAAATTTCTCCTTTAATTAATTGAAGTTATTTGCAAAATATAATTTTTTATAAGGGCGGCTGAGCGCAGAACAAAAAGATTAACAATCTCACTTTAAGGAAGTTGGGTTAGTTAAGGCTATTATTTCTTTTCTAAAACAAGTGTCGTGTAAGAATAATCATTTTTTTCATCAGGTTGATGAAAGGTTTGAGCTGTAATGTGCCACTGCTTAGCATCCCATTTTGGAAAAAATGCATCGCCTTGAAAACTTGCATCAATAACCGTCAAATACATTTTATTTGCTAAATGGATAGCCTGTTTATAAATATTAGCACCACCAATAATCATAACTTCAGGATGATGTTGCACGCGCCGCAAAGCGGTTTCTAGGCTATGCGCAACCATAGTCCCATTAAATTGATAGTCTACTTGTCTGGTAATTATAATATTGTCTCTACCCGGTAATGGTTTACCAATTGATTCAAATGTTTTTCGCCCCATTATAATAGGCTTGCCCATCGTGACTTTCTTAAAATACTGTAATTCAGCGGGTAAGTGCCAAGGCATTTTATTTTCAAAGCCAATAACACGATTTTTTGCCATAGCGGCAATAATTGATATTGTCACAAGAAAACTCTATTTAGTTTAAGTATATTCTTTTAAAACTTACACAAAAATCACAGGTAAATCAACTGCTCAAAACTTGCATTATCACTATTTTTTATACAAAATAGACCCCCAGTGAGCTTGAAATACACAATTTATCGTTTATCTACACGCACATTGATGTACGTTTTACAAGACTACTAAATTAAAACAACGTCAAATATTGTATTTCAAAATAATTTTCTCATAAACTGAGACATGCTATATTTAGGAAAATTGACCATGCATAACCCTATTTATCAATTTCAAGATAAGTACGATACTAAATTTTCAAGCGATGATAAAAATCAAGCAATTCATGCATTAGAATCTGGACAGGTACTTTTATTACCGCACTGTGCATTCTCTGTGGCTCAAAACGAGGCATTTTTATTATCACCAAACACGCTAGCTAAAAATGCAAAAAACGTAAGTTATAACACAATGAATCAAAAAATTTCAGGCTCCGACTATCAAACAGAGCAACGTGATATTTTAACCCATTTCATGGCAAGATACGCTAAATATGCACAGGATTTAATTGGTAACCTTCTACCGCATTATAAGCAGCATTTAACCATAGGCCGCACAAGTTTTCGTCCCGCAGAGGTTAAAAATAGAAAAACATCTTACCGTAAAGATGATTCTAGGCTGCATGTTGATGCATTTGTTTCAACTCCAGTCCAAGGCCTAAGAATTTTGCGTGTGTTTTGTAATATCAATCCCGAGCATATGCCCAGAGTATGGCATTTAGGTGAGCCTTTTAATGATGTTGCTAAACGTTTTTTACCTTCAGCACAAAGTTACTGTTCTGCCAAAGCAAAACTCTTACATAAATGCAAATTAACCAAATCACTACGAAGTGCGTATGATCACTATATGCTGCAACTGCATGATATTATGAAAAAAGATACACATTATCAAAATACGGTTGAAAAATTACGTTTTGAGTTTCAACCAAATAGTACTTGGATTGTTTTTACAGACCAAGCGTCACATGCCGCTTTATCGGGCCAGTACTTACTCGAACAAACTTTTTATTTGCCAGTAGAAGCTTTACAAATGCCAGAAAAATCACCACTACGAATTTTAGAAACAATGACAAATATGTGTTTGACTACAAAGGCTTAATTTTTAAGACTTTACAACTTAAAAATACAGAATTATAACAATAAAAAATATATTCAAAAGCCACACTTTAACTTAATTAAAAGTGCTTTCTCTTATACACAAATCTTTTTAATGCCGTCCTCAGACAGAATATAATTTAGCGCAAATGTACGCAATAAATATCCGCTGGATTGCTTTTCCTTGAGTTGAGTTGATTTTAATTATCTTATCGTTGAAAATAAGTTAACAATTTTTTCATTGCTTGGCCGCGATGGCTTAAAGTATGTTTTACTTCAGGCTTTAGTTCTGCCGCTGTACAACTTTCGGTTGGAACATAAAAAATAGGGTCGTAACCAAAACCTTGTGTACCACTAACTTCAAATGCAATTTGCCCATCCCAGATACCTTCACAAATAACAGGAGAAGGATCTTTTTCATGAAGCAGCAACACCATAACACAGCGAAATCTTGCTGCACGTGACTTAACTGGCACATCTAGTAACTGCGCTAATACTTTTTGATTATTTGCTTGATTATTTCCATGCTCGCCGGCATACCGCGCTGAATAAATGCCCGGCGCTCCATTTAAGTAATCTATTTCCAATCCTGAATCATCTGCTATGGCTGGCAATCCAGTATGAGCGCATGCATGACGAGCTTTAAGAATTGCATTTTCAATGAACGTTAGTCCAGTCTCATCTACGTCAGGCACTTGATAATCACTTTGTGGCACAACAACGACATTATGTCGTTGTAACATGTCATTAATTTCTTTTATTTTGCCTTGATTACTACTGGCTAAAACAATTTTCATAACCTATCCATTTCGGCGTTGTTTACACTGCTGCAAAGCATAAACAACAAAAGGTGGTAGTGACAATGCTAGCAAACCAATAATCATAATCATTTCATAATGAAATACGCTACCAACATCAACATTTTGCGGTGGCGCAAAACCAATACCTACCACAAAAATACTAGTTAATAAGCCAATACCTGCGATAAGCCAAACCATAAATTTACCACCCGGTATTTTGTAAGGTCTTACAACATCTGATTGTGAATATCGCAATTTAATTACAGCAGCAAACATTAAAATATACATACCCATATAAAGTTGCGCAGTCATAGCTGTTAGAATCCAATAAGAACCATTAACACTTGGAATCAATAAAAATACCAAACTGAGTAATGTTACAATAATCGCCTGAATTAAAATAATTTTAACTGGCACACCTCGTTTGTTTGTTTTTCTAACTTTTTCACCTAAATTTAAATCTTCCATGGCATAAAGCAATCCGCGATTTGGTGCAATAATCCAATTATTTAAGCCACCTAAACTACCAAAAATTATCGAAATTGTGATTAGGGGTGCTAACCAAGTAAAATGTTCAGCCTTTAGAACAATATCAAATGCCTGCATAATACCAGCAACTAAACTTAATTGATTTTGTGGCACAATCACTGCAATTGCGAGTGTACCCAGTAGCATGGTTATGACAATAAATACAACCGACAAAAACATTGCTCGAGGATAGTCTTTAGCAGGATTTCTTACATCTTGTTTGTGAACGGTAGCAATCTCCATACCACAAAAGCATAAAACCACCGCAGTTAATGAAACCATTAACGTTGGATCAGTCAGGTTAGGTAATATGGCTGCCGGCGATAAACTAATTGCAATAGATTCTCCACGAATTAGCCAATCGATACCAAAGGCAATAATTAAAATCATTGGGAAAATCAAGCCCAGCACGCCACATAAGCTGCTTAATCGCGCTGACATTTTTATACCTGCAAAATTGATTAAGCTCACCCCCCAAAACGTCACAACGATTACGCTAATTAAATAATATTTATTGTGTGCTAGTTCAGGAGAAATTAAATATGCTAAGGTACCCGCAATAAATGATAACAACGTAGGATACCAAATAATATTTTCTACCCACTGAAACCATATTGCGAGAAATCCATATTTTTTTCCGAATGCTTCTTTAACCCAGTGATATACGCCGCCATCCCAGCCTGTTGCTAATTCTGTAGCGGCCATAGCACTCGGAATTAAAAAGAATAAGGCACCAATTAAAAAGAAAAATATAAGCGATGTGCCAAATAATGCAATAGCAGGTAAGTTACGAATACTATCTACGGATGTGATAGTGATCATTGCAATACTCATTGCACCAATCAAATGCTTATTTTTTTGAAGTGATTGCATAATAATTTATATCCTTGAAAATTTTTTAATCATATCGGTTTTTGAGTTTTTTTCAAGTAATTTTGTGACCTTAACTACCTGCAAGCCGCATTCCTACAGTAACAATTGGCTCTACCAGTAAAATTGACAAAAATTTTAATCCAATAAGCACTGGTATTGGACTGATATCAATACCTCCCATTGGTGGAATTACTCGGCGAACTGGTCGCATTAACGGCATCGTGATTTTATATAAAATCTCCATCAAGGCATTGCCGCCAGTAGGTTTTACCCAACTTAAAATAGCCAAACCTAAAATTGCAAATAAATATAAATGTAAAAAATAATAAATTAAATCTCCAACCGCCCAAATTAAAATACCCAGAATATTAGGCATCATACCAGTTGCTATTTCTATGTTTAAATAGATTTTTATCGATTCCAAAAGCAACATTACCGCTAACGCAGCTAAGTTCCAACCTTTAATTGTGGGTAAAATATTTGATAAAGGTTTTAATATAGGCTTCGTATATTTTACAATAAATTGCGTCAACGGATTGTAATAATCCACTTGCACTATTTGTAAAATAAACCGAAATAAAAATAGTAAAATGGCTGCATCAAATGCTGCATTAATCAAAAATTCAAATGCTTGTTCGGTTGAATTCATTTTTGCCTCTTGCGCGTTTATTTAAATTGTAATTGTACAGGTAAAGATTTATAAAACTAACTTTGCTCTTATTTATCCTTACTCGCATCAAGTACTGACTGCGTAATTTCTTCTGCACGTTTAATACCTACCTTAATCGCATCATTGATCGTTTGTGCAAGCTGTTGCTCTATCATATGTCCAATCGCAGCCGCAGTAACACCGTTAGGTGACGTCACTTTTTCTCGTAATGCTTGTGGATGTTCGTCATCTTCTAATGCTAACTTACTTGCACCAAATACAGTTTGGATCGTCAATACTCTTGCTGTTTCAGACGACAGTCCAGCTTCAATTGCCGCTTTTTCCATTGCTTCCATCAAATAAAAAGCATAAGCAGGCCCTGAACCTGACACGGCAGTAATAATATCTAACTCTTTTTCATGCTTTGCCCAAACAACAATCCCAACGCTTCGGAAAATAGACTCGGCGATACTTTGCTCATTTTCGGAAACTAATCCATTTGCATATAATCCCGTTGCTCCTGCGCAAATGACGGATGGCGTATTTGGCATAGCTCGCACAACAGATAAATGTTTACCAAGTAAATATTCAATCGCTTCAATTGATGTACCAGCTGCTAATGATATTAATAATGGATTTTGTGCAAGTAAAATTTCTTGTAATTCTTCTAATAAAAAGTTTATTTTATTGGGTTTTACACATAAAATAACAACACGTGCATCGTGAACAATTTTTTTATTATCTGTATCCACATGAATATTGAGCTGTTGCTCTAAAGTCTTCAGCTTTTCAGTATTGTGATTTGATGCATAAATATTTTTGGGATTAATGCCCGAGTTAATTAAACCACTAATCAAGCTATATGCCATATTTCCCGCGCCAACAAACGCGATTTTGCTATTTGCTATCATCATTTACCTCTCTTTTACCGAATATAGCAGTACCAACACGTACTATTGTTGCCCCTTCAGCCACTGCTATCTCTAAATCTTTACTCATACCAATAGATAAAGTATCCATATTATATCCTCGCCCAATCAATAAATCAGCCAAAATACGCAATGCCTGTACTGACGCCTTTTGCTCTTCAATATAAATACTGAACTTTGGTATCGCCATCAACCCCCGTAAAGTTAATTGCGGCAATTGACGAATCTGACCCGCCAAATCCATTAATTCATCAGCACGAACACCCGCTTTATTTGCTTCATTACTGACATTAACTTGTATACAAACGTTAAGGGGCGGCAAATTTTTAGGTCGATATTGATTCAATAGTTTTGCATGTTTAACACTATCTACTGTATGCACCCATGCAAAATTTTCAGCAATTGCCTGCGCTTTATTACTTTGTATTCTACCGATAAAGTGCCAGATAATAGCATACTGCTCGAGCTTATAGATTTTTTCAAGAGCTTCTTGTACATAGTTTTCACCAAAATGGCGTTGTCCAAACTGATAGGCGGTTAAAATATCATCAATTGATTTTGCCTTACTCACTGCCAATAATATTATCTCTCGGTTATTTCTACCAGAGTTAGCTGCAGCGTCTATAATTCTTTTATGTACATTTTTTAAATTGTTTACAATATTTTGTTCTGACATAGATTAACCTGAGGTTTTCAATGGATATAACTGAATTACTCGCTTTCGCCGTAAAAAATAATTCATCTGATTTACACGTTTCTACCGGTTTACCACCAATGATTCGTGTGGATGGGGATTTACGCAAAGTTAATTTACCTAACCTCGATGCAAAAACCGTACATTCTCTATTGTATGATATCATGACTGATAGTCAGCAGAAAATGTATGAGCAAAACTGGGAAACTGATTTTTCTTTTGATGTTCCAAAATTATCACGTTTTCGTGTCAATGTATTTCAACAAGAACGAGGCCCTGCCGGCGTATTTCGTGCAATCCCATCAAAGGTTGCAACTGTTGATGAACTGAACCTTCCACCGGTTTTACAAACCTTATCCAATAAAAAAAATGGCTTAATTTTGGTTACAGGTCCAACAGGCTCTGGTAAAAGTACTACGCTTGCTGCCATGATAGATCAACTAAATAAAACGCGATACGAACATATCCTTACCATTGAAGACCCCATTGAGTTTGTTCATGAAAGTCAAAAATCTCTTGTCAATCAAAGAGAAGTACATCAGCATACCAAAAGCTTTAGTGCTGCCTTGCGCTCTGCCCTACGTGAAGACCCAGATATTATCCTGGTTGGTGAAATGCGAGACCCTGAAACAATTCAACTCGCTTTAACTGCCGCTGAAACAGGTCATTTGGTTTTTGCAACCTTACATACTAACTCTGCAGCTAAAACGATTAACCGGATCATTGATGTTTTCCCTGCCGGTGAAAAAGAAATGGTACGTTCAATGTTATCTGAATCATTACAAGCAGTAGTTTCTCAAACTCTAATCAAGCGTATAGGTGGTGGTCGAGTTGCTGCTTGCGAGATTATGCTTTGTACCGCAGCTATTCGCAACCTCATTCGCGAAGATAAGGTTGCACAAATGTATTCAGCGATTCAAACTGGACATCAAATGGGCATGCAAACACTTGATATGCATTTAAAAACTTTAGTTGAACAAAACATTATTGCAAAAGCAGTTGCAAAGGATTTTGCATTAAATCAAACCCTTTTTGATAGTTAACGCCAGAGTAACAGCTGCATTTATAGGAATTTATATTGTATTATCTTTTGATTTTTAATTAGACACTATAAACTGGCCCTACTCCGCGCTTATCTAAATTTACACTTAAGCCGATGGAAAAAATATGTTCAGCTTGAGACTCAACTTCTCTGGGTCTATAAATGTAGAGATAACCAAAGTTTAATACGGTTGTTGCTGTAGTTGGGATTTCAATACCTAAATAATAACGATTTTGATCAACTCTCTCATCCGTTACCCAATCTGCATTTTTAACATTTAAAAAGCCCTCATAGAAAGCATCATAACTGATATTAAGCGCATTATGGCCAATTACAGTCGCTTCAAATCGTTGTCGAAATCTTGTCGCAATTTGAGCACTATCACTCCATTGTCTAATTTCATACCGAGATCGCGCACTTAGCTTTAATCGGTCTCCTATATTTGTATCATATTCTATTTGTGGCCAAATACGTTGTTCAAGATATGTTTGACTTGTACCCTGAGGCGTCGTTGGAAAAAGGCCATACCCTAACCAATAAGACCAATGCTGATTTTGCTGATAAAAGATTGCGGGACTCACTTCTACTTGTTGAAGCATCACTTGGCTATTAATAAATCGTGGCTGAACCAATACATTATAATGCCATTTTGAGTTTGGTTGAAAACGATTTTCAATATTAATGCCAGCCCACAAACCATTACTATCATTAGTGCCCGCGAAAACTGCTGACATTTTTAATAATAACACCCAACAAATAACCAATTGAGGCTTTAGTTTATAAATAAATTGACGTTTATCTTCCATTGACATATGCAAAAACTTTTTAACCGTCCCAGTCTAACATATTTTTACGTAAATCATTTTAAAATATAACATATCTCCAAATGACTTCGCATTTTGAGGTGGTTTGGGTATATAATACATATTTAAGTAAGTTCTGTAGGAATGAGCAACTCAATGAAAACACTAACACAAACCATGCAACAAAAAATTACCCCAGAACAAGCCATTGAACTTTTAAGAAAGGGTAATCAACGCTTTATTGACAACTTGAGTTTTGATAGAAATTTACTACAGCAAGTTAATGAAACTGCAAGTGGACAATATCCTTTTGCGACAATATTAAGCTGCATTGATTCTAGAACCACGGCTGAATTAATTTTTGATCAGGGGTTAGGTGATATTTTTAGTATTCGTATTGCAGGTAATATCGTCAATGAAGATATTTTAGGTAGCATGGAGTTTGCTTGTAAAATTGCAGGTTCTAAATTAATTGTTGTTTTAGGCCATACCTCTTGTGGTGCAATTCAAGGCGCGTGCGAACATGTGGAAATGTCACACTTAACCACCTTACTTAATAAAATTCAGCCAGCCGTTGAATCTACTGCGCAGAACTACACTTATGAAAAAGATAAAACAGAATTTTTAACACATGTCACAGAAAAAAATGTACGCAATAGTATTGATACTATTTTACAAAAGAGTGACACTTTAAAAACATTAGTTGAAACCAATGAAATTAAAATTGTTGGTGGAATATATGACATTGCAACAGGCAAAGTCACTTTTTTAAATTAAAAACATAGAGAGGAACTTATGCTTAAAATGCTAAAGGAACTAGAATTTACTTATTTTAAAAATGACCTGTCTGCCAGCATTATTGTCACTTTTGTTGCACTACCTTTGTGTTTAGGAATAGCTCTAGCATCCGGCGCTCCTTTATTTTCCGGCATTATTGCAGGAATTATTGGTGGTATTATTGTTGGCTTTGCAAGCAAATCCAGTTTGGGTGTTAGTGGCCCCGCCGCTGGCTTAGTTGTGATTGTTTTATCTGCTATTCAAGCATTGGGATCTTGGGAAGCTTTTTTAGCCTGTGTTGTACTTGCTGGTTTAATGCAAATTATATTAGGTTATTGTAAAGCAGGATTTATCGCTTATTTCTTTCCTCTCTCTGTTGTGAAAGGTGTTTTAACAGGTATTGGTTTATTAATTATTCTAAAGCAAATTCCCTATGCTATCGGTTATAATACCAATGCAATCATCGATCTTTCTTCTTATCAGCTAAGTGGAGATACAACCTTTAATGCCATCTATCAAGCACTTGGACACTGTAATTTTGCAGCTACCATTATTTCGGTATTTTCATTATTGACACTGATACTATGGGATAAAATTTTAATAAAAAAACATAAGGTATTTCAAATCATACAAGGCCCCATTGCTGTTGTTATCCTCGGTATTTTATTTTATTGGTTTTATCAATGGGGTTTTTTAGGATTAACTTTAGGAAAAGAAAATATTGTTCAAATTCCTACACCAGAAAATTGGTCTGAATTTATTACACAATTTACACATCCTGACTTTTCTGCATTAACTAAACTTATTACATGGAAAACAGCTATCGTATTAATGATAGTTGCAAGTCTTGAAACTTTACTGTGTGTTGAAGCAACTGACAAAATGGATCCACATAAACGCATTACACCAACGAATCGTGAATTAAAAGCGCAAGGTTTAGGTAATATGATTTCAGGTTTGTTGGGGGGACTACCAATAACCCAAGTTATTATTCGCAGCTCAGCAAATGTAAATTTTGGCGGCAAAACTAAACTATCAACGATTATGCATGGTTTATTTTTATTATTATTTGCCATCACGATTGCACCGATACTTAATATGATACCATTAGCTTCTTTAGCTGCTATTTTAATTATTATTGGTTACAAGCTAGCACATCCCGATCTCTTTAAAAAAATGTATCAATTAGGTGCAGAACAATTTGTGCCTTTTTTGGCAACAGTTATCAGTGTCTTAATCACGGATTTGCTCACAGGAATTATTATTGGTATGTGCTTTGGCCTATTCTTTACTTTGCGCCATAGCTATCGCAATGCCTATTATATGAAAGATATCCTAGAAACTGAAAATAATGAACCCATACATCATCTCGTTTTAGCAGAGGAGGTGTCTTTTTTTAATAAAGCAAATATCATGCAAGCTTTAGATGCATTACCAGAAAAATCTACTGTAATTATTGATTGCTCTAATGCAAAGTCCATTGCTTATGATGTTGTCGAACTCATTAAAGATTTTAAAGAAAATGCTAAATATAAACAAATTAACGTAAAGACAATCGATTTTTGGGAATAAACAGCATGACTATTGAAAATGAACCTTTTATTTTAGCACCCGAACTACAGCAGGATTGTTTTTTTATTGCTGATTTAGCACTATCGCAATTATTATTATACAATAATGTAGATTTTCCTTGGTTAATTTTAGTACCCCGTGTAAATCATGTTACTGAAATATTTGAATTAACGGATGAACTGCAAGATCAATTGATTGAAGAAACTAGCCAAGTAAGTCGATTGCTAAAGCAGCTCTATGCTTGTGATAAAATTAACGTTGCTGCTATTGGTAATCAAGTGCCGCAACTTCACGTACATATTATTGCTAGATTTAAAACAGATAGTGCATGGCCTTCCCCTGTTTGGGGCTTACCAAGTCGCGCCTATAATAATAAAGCTGCATGTGAAATCATTCAAAAAATAAATGCTGAACTTTCACATTACTTACCCGCAATTAATTAACTGTATGCTCGAGACAACTATTATAAAAAAATCAATTCGTAAAAATAGTAAAAATATTTCACTACGTATCAATCATAAAGGTGAGATAATCATCACATCACCCTATCCATTATCCGCCAAAAAATATCAACAAATTATCAAGAATAATCAAACATGGATCGAGGGACATCTAATACAACACTTAAATTCACAAAATAACTGCTTCCCTGAAAATATCAAATTAACTGCCCTAGATAAAACGTGGCATATTGAATATCAAAAAACGCCAAGTAAACCAAAACTAATGTCATTAAATGAAAATAGCTTTATTATTTATGGTAATTATACGAAAATAGAAGTTGTTCAATTACTCAAGCGTTGGCTGACACAACAAGCTAAACAATCTTTATATCCATGGCTACAGCAAGTTAGCCATGAAATTACGTTGCCTTACAATAGTGTCTCAATTGGACATCATCGTGCGCAATGGGGCAGTTGTAACGGTGAAAAACATATTAGCCTCAATGCAAAACTCCTTTTTTTACCCTCGATTCTTGTAAGACATGTAATGATCCATGAATTGGTGCACACAATACATTTCAATCATTCCATCAATTTTTGGCATTGTGTAGCACGATATGATGCTCATTGGAAAGAAAATAAAAAAATATTAAAAACCGCGGATAACTATTTACCTGACTGGATTTAGTGCAGTACGACATTTAATCTCAAATTTTGCTCTTCGTGTAAAATATTATTTGCTGAGTGAATATTGACAACTGCAACTACTTGAAACGGTTCCATCTAGACAAATCACGCGTCCTTTTGCACCGCCAGCACACCCAGAAACACCGCCATGACACTTACAACAGCCACAGTAATCAGCATCAGAAATAGAAAGAAAATTTGTGCCTGGTGAACAATTAATTTTATGAGGGCAAATCCCTGGTAAAGCACTAAGAAGACTAGTATCATAATCAGAGACTTGACTTAAAGCATTGCTAGATAATGTTACAACAAAGAACCCCAATGCTATTAATTTTTTAATCGCACGCATAACCAACCTTTTAATATGAGAGTTATGTTAAGTATATGAAAAATTTCTTAAAAAATACAAATATCACTCATTCTCCGAAATGATTTTTATTGCTATTTGCAAAAAAAAATCAGCATTACTGTATTTCTTGACATTTTTCATTATAATACCAACTGAAAATTATACCTAAACTTATATTAAACTTTGGGCTAGATTGTCGTAAAAATAACTGATTAAGGCAAAACGTGTTTCTATTGTAAGCTCTACGCACAATGCCTGAAAATTTTTCTAATCATCATTAAACAAATAGCGCAGGTTAATGTAAGTACAGGTAATAAATAAAATGTACATGAGGACAACTACAATGAAAAAATACTTTTTACTTGCGATTTTTGCGTTTTTTGCCACCTCCACAGCAATGGCTCAATCTACATTTAATGGGCTTTATGTAGGTGCCGCTGGCGGGTACAGTTCAGGCAAAACACATTTTTCTGATGGTGTCACTAACTCAGTCACCAGTGCTAATTTTGATAGCCCTGTTTGGGACATTGATGCAGGTTTAGGACATAGTATTTTACACTTTTTCTATCTTGGTCTTGGCGCAAAATATCAAGGGTTTACTGATGCTAAAGTTTCTAAAAATGATACAAAAGTTGATGTTGATAATGCCGCATTTATCGTCTTGACTCCCGGTATCTTGATTACTCAGAGAACACTGCTCTATGCAAATTTAGGCTTGGGTCAAGTTAATGCAAACTATTCTCAAGACAGCCTCATCAAAAATGCGACATCAATTGATGGACCACATGAATCTTGGAGTGCGATATATGGTATTGGTTTAAAACGTGGCTTAAATGATTATATTTCACTTGGTGCCGAGTTTAATCATGTTGATGCAGGATCTGCGGGACTTTCAAATAATATATCAGCATTAAGATACAATGAAGGTTTAATTAATCTAACTTTTTATTTATAAAGCCATCCTAAGAGGCAGCAACTTTCATAACGTTGATAAAATGCTGCCTCAAACACCAAGATCCCCTACGATGACACGTCACTTCCTCGTTGAATAAAGTTCATTAAAGCTTGATCATATCCTTTTAATTGTAAAAAATGCACGAAATAATCAGGTTTATGAATTAAGTCTTTTTTTTGTACTTTAGATAATTGTTTCACCGCTCTTTCCAATTTTAATACCTCTGCCAATGATAATTGCATTGACCAATAAGCTGATAATTTTTTAGGTGGAAAACTGCGGGTATATTTACACTTAGAACTACCATTACAATGCTCACGATATCGACGCTTAATATCTGTTGTATAGCCTGTGTAATAAGCGTTATTTTGACATTCAATAATATAAAGATAATAAATCAAAAAGGACTTCCTTGTTAATACATCTAGTTAACAGCATTTGTTATCCGCTTATGTTCCTCAAGCTTAGTCTTTATTAACTGTAAAGACTGACACGTCTCTTTCTGGGTAAAAAACAAACTATTCAAGAACGTTAATGTTGGTGCTCTTGGCATATTTAATGCGCGATATAATGCACTTTCAGAATTATTCACTGCCTGACTAACATTATTTAAGAGGTTATCAGAGTTTGAGTTAAATTTAAGCTCATGATAGGCAGCCAGTATACATAATTGTTTTTCTTCAGCATTATAGTGTAGTTTATTAATTAACGTAAAAATAGTGCGATCAATCTCGTTTTCCGAATTTTTCAGTGCATTTATCTTATTTTTAACATTAGACTGAAAATTATTTAAATATTCAATAAATAGCTCAATACTTGAATTTTGTGGCATTTTTTGACTTATTTTATATTGTGCAATTAATGGTAATTTTTCTATCGTTGCAATAAGCTGACGTATCATGTCATCTGCCTGTTTGTTATTTTCCCAGCTATTGATTGGCGCAGCAAGGATGACTCCGATTCTAGGCGAGCTTTGTAGGATATTAAAAATATTAAATCCCATTGGCGTGATATAAGAAAAAATTTCAACTTGTTTTTCTACAGATAAACTGGAAATTTGCGCTAAAAACACCCCTAATTTTTCAGGAAAGAATTTCATCACTTGCATTAAAATAGAAACTTTGCGAGTCGGTGAATGATACTTAGTAAAATAAGCCGTTTTAAACTCTTCATCCTGCTCAGATAAAATATTTAAAAAAATATCTACCAAGGGTAACTTATTCTCTATAGCAACTAAGCTATAAGCCGCGAGGACATAGATGTTGGTTAGTGTCATTGGCATTGACGTAAAAATAGACTTAATTAACTTCTTTGATGCCATACTTAAAATATTTATTCTACACACTAAAGTTGATTTTCGTTCGGGTAACTGTAAAAACTGATTTTTGTTTTCTTCGTCTGAAAACCAACGTGCTATCAGCATATTAAATTTAGCCTCATTACTTGGCGCATTAAATAATGCCTCATACGAAAATAAGCGCAACGCTTTGATACATTCAATACCTCCTTCTGAATCTAAATAGTCCTGAAATAATTTAGCTTCCTCAGAGTAAATTGCCTCAAACAGCTTTTGCTCTAGTTCTGTAAAATTAATATACTGGTCAATACGTAATTTTTCAAATGAAAACTTTTGTAGCTTTAGGTAGTTAATATCAACTAATTTATCATTTTTTAACAAAAAAATATTACCGTAAGTCACCTTTTTACCAAGTAATTTTTTTAAATGCGTAATTATTTTTTCGTAAACTACAGATTCATATCCTTTTTCGTTGAACCCTTTGTAATCATAATATGCCTCTAATTCCCTTTCTATCTCTGTCTGTAACATAATTAATAAATTTAATGCGTTATATTTTTTATTGAATGCGTCTTTAAAGTCCCTTTTATCACGGTCATTAAATGCAATGTCATAGCATTGCTTTGTTGATGAATCGGGAACACCCATTTTTTCTGTGTGTGCGTAATTTTGCATTATCGTGTGAAGGTGTTTGCCTTCCTGTCTATTCTTATGATACCCCCTAGATCGACTCATCTCAGCAGCAATTTCTTGAATGATATTGAGTTTTATACGACGTAGATAATCATCGATACTAACCGGTCGTTGTATTTTTAATAAAAAACTCGATATACGCTCATGAAAACCCTGAGTGCATTCTTGAATGTCCTCGCACAATTCAACGACTAAACTTGCTCGCTCTTTTAATGACATATCTGAGTGTTTTAAGTACTGATAAACACGCCAACATGCTGCTTTTAATTGTTTTATTAAGGAATAATTTGACTGTTCGCCAATATGTTTTTTTAATGCTTCTTCTAATCCTTCCGGAATGTGAAGCGCATCAGCCTCGCTCAAGTCTTTATTCAATACTTCAGCAAATGCCTTAATTGAAAAATCCTTACATTCAGGTAATTCTTCAGGCTTTTTATTTGTTAATTTAGATAATGATGTCTCGTAACATTTATTTGTCAATGTCGGCATAAAATTTCTCTTATAAGACTTAAACATTTTTTATTGATAAAGAAAATTTATTAATAAATATGATAAATAATAAAAGCTATTAATTAAAATAACATTAATAAACTGAATATAAAAAAACGATATTTTTTACTAACAAATGAGCTATGTGTCAATTTCTTCGCATTTTAGGGTGGTTTGGGTATATAATACCCTCAAATAATATTACTTACCTGCGTACCACGAGCAATGCTTTTTATCAAATTTTCCTTATCATTGATTATTTTTTTAATTGCTTTTTTAGCAGGCATTATCCCATTATGTCTCACCATGAATCATCTATTTTTCAAAAAAAGTGAAGCTTTTGTTTGTGGTATTTTCCTCGGCGCTGCTTTTTTTCACTTACTGCCAGATGCAACACATTTATTTCAACTAACTCAACGACCATATTCTCATACTGCAACAATATTCATCATGAGTTCAAGCTTAGTGCTATTTGCTGGATTCACCCAAATAGGCAAAACTTATCAGCTTAACAAACGATTATTTCCATGGTTTATTTTTGGCATTCTAACTTTCCATAGTATAATCACAGGGTTAGCTTTAGGTTTTGTACATGTCACTAATATGCTATATATTTTATTTTTTGCCATTGTTGCACACAAAGCTTTTGATAGCTTTACATTGCTTATTATATTGAAAAAATACCAATTCACCTTCAAACGAATCTTCTACCTACTGACATTCTTCTCACTAATGACACCTCTAGGTATTTTACTTGGAGCTTTTGCTTTCCATAGTCTCAATGGTATTGCTGCAAATATGCTGACGGCTGCATTTAGTGCTTTTGCCGCCGGTTCCTTTATTTATATTGCCACGGCTGAAGGACCAATCATTCCATGGATTTTACACCCCAAAACCCTACCAATAAGTGAATTAATTTTTCTCATTTTAGGCTTGAGCTGTATGGCAATACTCGCATTCTGGGTTTAAGCTATTTTTTATCTCTACCCTTACCCTTAAAATTCCGTTACAATCCTCGCATGGATATGACACACATACTTGAAAATTTAAATGAAGCACAACGCGAAGCTGTAACGGCCGAATCCAGTCACCTTGTGGTGTTGGCAGGTGCCGGAAGTGGAAAAACAAGTGTTTTAGTCAAACGTATTGCATGGTTGATTCAAGCAGAATCTTTATCACCTTATAGTATTTTTGCGGTGACATTCACCAATAAAGCGGCGGGTGAAATGCGTGCACGTATTGAACAGCTACTCGGTTTTCAAGCCACTGGCATGTGGGTGGGTACTTTTCATAGTATTGCACATAAACTCCTTCGTAAACATTGGCAAGCTGCGAGATTAGATGAAAACTTTCAAATCATAGATGCCGAAGATCAATTACGTATTATCAAGCGTTTGCTTAAAAGTTTAAATCTTGATGATAAACAATGGGCGCCACGAGCACAGCAATGGTTTATTAACCACAATAAAGAAGAAGGGCTACGTGCACATCATCTATCCGATGATGGTGATATCATCAAAAAAACACAAATTAAAATTTATCAAGCTTATGAAGAGATTTGTCAAAATGCGAATCTGGTAGATTTCTCAGAATTGCTTTTGCGCGCTCATGAATTATGGCGAGATAATCCAGATATTTTACAACACTACCAAAATCGATTTCAGTATATTTTAATTGATGAATTTCAAGATACTAACCAATTACAGTATGCTTGGCTCAACTTACTCGCAGGGCAGAACAATCATGTCACAATTGTCGGTGATGATGACCAATCCATTTATGGCTGGCGTGGTGCGCAAGTAGAAAATATTCATAAATTTACACGAGATTTTCCGCACACAAAAACTATTCGTTTAGAACAAAATTATCGCTCTACCGGCTACATTTTAAAAGCGGCCAATAAAGTCATTGCTAACAATCAAGGACGTATGGGCAAAAACCTTTGGACACACGATGGTGATGGAGACAAAATTCAGCTCTATGCTGCTTTTAATGAACTAGACGAAGCACGATTCATCACCGCACAAATCTTGCAATGGATAGAGCATGGTAACAATCGTAATGAATGTGCAATTTTATACCGCTCAAATGCACAGTCTCGTGTACTAGAAGAAGCATTGATTCAAGCTAATATTCCTTATCGTATTTATGGCGGATTACGCTTTTTTGAACGTCAAGAAATTAAAGACACTTTAGCATATTTACGTCTAATTTTTAACCGACATGATGATGCAGCATTTGAACGCGTTATAAATACACCAACACGTGGGCTTGGTGAAAAAACGATTGCTCAAATTCGTCATGAAGCACGTGAAAAACAAGCCTCGTTATGGACAGCTAGCTTGTTATTACTTGAAAATAAACAATTACCTGCACGAGCAAGTACCGCACTTAATGGATTTATTCAATTAATCAATACTGCGGATAAAGAAACAACACAGGTTGATTTAGCTGAACAAGTCGAACACATATTAAGCAGTAGCGGCTTGTTAAATATGTATCAAAATGCAAGCGGTGAAAAAGCACAAGCTCGTATTGAAAACTTACAAGAACTTGTTGTCGCTGCAAAACAATTTACGCCAGAAGATGGATCTGAATTACCGCTAATTGCTGAATTTCTAACGCATGCTGCATTAGAAGCCGGTGAGGGACAAGAAAAAGCATTTGCCGATAGCGTGCAATTAATGACACTACACTCGGCAAAAGGTCTGGAGTTTCCATTAGTATTTATCGGCGGAATGGAAGAAGGTTTATTTCCACACTATTTATCTGTCAACGACCCTAACCAAATTGAAGAAGAGCGTCGACTTTGTTATGTTGGCATGACAAGAGCAATGAAAAATCTTTATTTAACCTTTGCTGAAACACGTCGTATGTATGGTTCTGAGTCACGAAATCGTCCGTCACGCTTTTTAACTGAATTACCCAATGACTGTGTCAATGAAGTGCGTATGCGAACTAAAATTATTAAACCCGTGGGGCATACAGCAAATTTACCATTTAGAATGAAAAAACAAGTTCATGAATCAGGTTACCAACTAGGCCAACAAGTCATGCATGCTAAATTTGGTGAGGGCGTTATCCTAAATATTGAAGGCAAAGGTGCGCATACTCGTGTGCAAGTTAACTTTGAACATGCGGGCACTAAGTGGCTCGTTGCTGCATACGCTAAACTGCAATAAGTCATTTAGTTAAAGTCACTTTCCATTTTATTAAGATCCAATTTATTCATAAAGAGAGAGTAACATAACCAACAACTAAGTGCTGCCATATCATTGAGCGGATAAGGCACATAATGTGGGGCTTGAATAATACCTTCTGCATGTAACGCATCAATATGGTGAATATCTTCTAAACGAATTTTTCCAACAAATAATAATGGAATTAAGTGTAATTTATTTTGTTTAATCGCAATACGAATAAAGTTATACAATAAAACAAAACCTTTATTGTAAGCCAAGTCTTTAGTGAATGGCTTGCCATCGGGGGTACTGCCTCGAAAAACACGAACTGCACGACTATAAGCTTGATCTTTTGTTAAACCTTGGGCATGCAATGTATTAAAAATTTCAATGAAATTTGCGCCTTGTTCTGCCATATGAATAGCATCAATACGACTGATAATACGTTCAACACGCTCTGGAAAACTACTTAAAGTCAAAATCTCCATCAAGACAGCTAAACCCTCTTGGGTCACAATTGTCGATGGTGTACCTTTAGATAAAAAAGTACATGTTTCCTGTAGACTACCATTTAAAGTTGTACCCAAATGAACCCAACCTTCATGTACCTCGAGCATACGCAAATCACGCTCACTAAAGATGGCATCTTTTCGTACGCGAATTTTATCTGCACCAGCAGCGGCATCTGATACTAAAGTGTCACTAATATCAACACTAATTAAATTTTTATGATCTTTAAAATAGCTTTGTATTTGTTGATTTAAATAGTTACAAGCATATTGTGCATCATATTTTTTTTCATCTTTAACATTTTGCGTTTGTAAAATTAAATTTGATGCATATTGATTCATTAAAATGGCTAAATCATGAATAGTAGGTCCATTTGCATAAAATGCTTCTGTGCTTGTTCCATAAAGCGTTTGTGATATTTGTGAAAATTGTGGCGTTCCTCGTGCCATCAACATATGTATTACTTCTCGATATTCTTGACACATATGAATCATGATTTTACCAACGGGATTAATACTACCAATTTTTTGTTTAATTTGACTCTCAATATCATAAAATTCGTTCAGCTTGAGTTCAGGATTAAATAACAATGGTGTATGTTGCTGATAATATTCAGCATTAATTTTTGGCAAAACTTGACAGTTTTTAGCAAAAAAATCATGCGCAATTTCAGCATCCCACTTAATTGCATCAAGAATACGAATTTCTTTTTGCGCTTCTATAATTTTATTTGATAACGTTTGAATCGTTGATTGCAATTTTTTATCTTTCATAACTTTTCTAATGTGCCTCATCCCAATTTATACCAACGCCCACATCGACAACCAATGGCACATGTAATTTGACTGCATTTTCCATAGTAGTTGCCAACAAAACTTTCGCTTCCTCCACAATGTCATTAGCCACCTCAAAAATTAATTCATCATGCACTTGCATTACAATTTTAATGGGTAATGATTTAGATGTAATCAGCGTATCCAATTTTATCATTGCGCGCTTAATAATATCAGCTGCTGTACCTTGCATGGGTGCATTAATTGCCGCACGCTCAGCGGCATTTTGTTGCATTTTGTTTTTGGCGTTAATTGCAGGCAGGTGTAATTTTCGTCCGAAGTAGGTTTCAACATATCCGTTGCTATGTGCCTGTTCACGGATGTTAGTCATATATGCTTTAACGCCAGGATAACGTTCAAAATACATATCAATATAAGCTTGCGCATCAGCACGTTCGACATGCAATTGCTTTGCTAAACCAAAAGCTGACATACCATAAATCAAACCAAAGTTAATTGCTTTGGCGCTCCGTCTTTGCAAATCTGTCACGTCATCTAGCGCTACAGAAAAAACTTCTGCCGCCGTTGCTTTATGAATATCTAAACCTTGTGCAAATGCATCACATAGGCCTTTATCTTCGGATAAGTGCGCCATAATGCGTAATTCTATTTGTGAATAATCTGCAGCGAGTAACTGATAACCCTCTGGTGCAATAAATGCCTGTCTAATTTTACGACCATCAACTGTGCGTATTGGAATATTCTGTAAATTAGGATCTGAGGACGAGAAACGCCCTGTTGCTGCCCCCACTTGATGATAAGAGGTATGCACTCGCCCACTACCCCGATCAATAAGCAAAGGTAACTTATCCGTATAAGTTGATTTTAACTTGCTTAAACTACGATACTCTAAAATTAATTTTGGCAAAGGATAGTCATGTGCAAGTTCCTGCAAAACCTCTTCTGAGGTAGCTGGCTGACCTGTTGGTGTTTTTTTTATGACAGGAATACCCATATCTTCGAAAAGAATTTTTTGTAACTGCTTAGGTGAATTCATATTAAATTGAGCCCCTACGCGCTCAAATGCTTGTGTTTCAATTACCTGTAGACGTGCTGCTAAGTCTGTGCTTTGCTGATGTAAAATATCAGCATCAATTAATACGCCTGTACGTTCTATTTTTGATAGAATGTTTACCAGTGGCATTTCCGTCTGCGTTAATACCTCAGCAAGTGCATCATCCTTTTTTATTTTTGACCAAAATAGATGGTGAAGTTTTAAGGTAACATCAGCATCTTCTGCCGCATATTGTGTTGCCGTTTTAATATCAACTTGGTTAAAACTAATTTGTTTTGCCCCTTTTCCTGCAACATCCTCAAAGCTAATCGTTTTGTGCCCCAAAAACTTTAATGCCAAAGTATCCATATCTAACCTTGAACCACTTTCTAATAAAAACGCTTCTAACATAGTATCAAATGCAACACCCATTAGTTCAATATCATATTTGGCAAATATACTAATATCGTATTTTAAGTTATGGCCTACTTTCTGAATATTCTCATCGGTAAGTAATGGTTTCAATTGTTGTAGCACATATTCTCTTGACAATTGCTCAGGCGCATCAAGATAATCATGCGCCAAAGGAATATAATAGGCTTGGTCAACCTCTATTGCTAATGAGATACCTATCAAATCAGCTTGCATGTAATTCAAACTATTTGTTTCTGTATCAATTGCAAAGATTTTTTTTGCTTTTATTTTTTTAATAATATTTTCTAAAGTAGTTTCCGTTAAAACAGTTTGATAATCTACCTGTAATACTTTTGATGGGGCATCTTCTGAAACTGTTTGATCATCAGATAATAATTCAGATAACCAGGTTTTAAATTCCATTTCTCTATATAGCATAATTAAACGTTCTTTTTGCGACGCTTTTTGTATTAATTCATCCTCATCAAAAGGCAATGTCACATCTACTTTAATAGTAACGAGTTTTTTTGATAATGGTAAATAGGTAATACTTTCACGTAGATTTTCACCAACTTTACCTTTAATGTTGTCCGCATTAGCAATAATATTATCAAGGTTGCCATATTCTAATAACCATTTAACCGCAGTTTTAGGGCCAACTTTTGGCACTCCAGGTACATTATCAACGGTATCTCCAATTAAAGTCAGATAATCAATAATTAATTCAGGTGGCACACCAAATTTTTCTTGAACACCATCAATGTCCATAAGCTTATTATTCATCGTATTAATTAATGTAACATGCTCATCAACTAATTGCGCCATGTCTTTATCGCCAGTTGAAATAAGTACTGTTTTGTTTTCTTGTACTGCATTCTTTGCCATGGTACCAATCACATCATCAGCCTCCACGCCATCAACGATAACTAAAGGTAATCCCATGGCTTTAATAATTTCAAATAATGGTGCAATTTGTACGCGTAAATCATCAGGCATCGAAGGTCTATTGGCTTTATATGCTGGATATAAATCATCTCGAAAAGTTTTTCCCTTAGGATCAAACACAACAATCACATGTTTAGTATCATAGTCTTTTAATAGTCGCTTTAACATATTAACTACGCCATAAATTGCCCCTGTTGGTTGCCCTTTTGAATTCATTAAAGGTGGCATAGCATGAAATGCTCGATAAAGATAAGACGACCCGTCAATAAGAATACGTTCTGGATTTTGCATGTGTGTTTCCGTATAATTTAATAATAGCGATTACTGCTCATTATGCAGAATTTTACAGGATTTACAAATGGCTGTTTTTACCCAGCTATCTTTACATGAGGCTCAAGAGATTGGAGAGGCTTACGCTTTTGATATCATGCATATTCAAGCTATCTCTGAGGGCATCACAAATAGTAACTTTGTTGTGCAATTGAGAAATGGATCTGTTTGTATTTTAACCATTATTGAGCAACATACGCTTGCTGAAACTACGCCTATTATTGATTTAATTAAGCATTTACCTAATGAAATACCGCATGCAAAAATTTATAAAACTAATCAACAAAAATCTTTTCATACTTACAAAAATAAACCTGTGATAATGAGTCAGTATTTAATAGGAAAATCAATCGATAAACCCACAAATGAACAAATTGCACAAATTGCAACGACAATGGCTTATCTACATCAAACCAAACCTGAATTTAAAATTCAAAATAAACGTAATATTAATTGGATGCAAGCGATTGCAAATAATGTTATGGATAAACTATCATCTGATGATCAAACGCTATTGCAGCAAAGTTTAGATGAAATTCAACAAGCTGATTTTAATCATCTATCAAAAAGCATTATTCACCACGATTTATTTAGAGATAATGCTTTATTTTACAATACAAATCTCAATGGCATCATTGATTTCTATTATGCATGTTTTGATTTTACGCTGATTGATATTGCGATTGTTATCAATGATTGGTGTTTTGATAAACCTCAATTATTTTTGGACCCCTATCAAAAACATTATGCTTTACAAAAAGATACCTTAGACCTTCTGCCGCTATTTAGACGCTATGCTTGCTTGAACTTCTGGTTATCCCGACTATCAGATTTTCATTTCCCAAAATGTAAAGGCCATACCACAATAAAATCACCAAATGAGATGAAAAATAAACTTATTATACTAAAACAATAATTATTATCTGATATCAAATTTACATTAATCTGGGTATACAAAGTTTAGAATTTTATATATGATAAAAGTATATTCTTTATGGAGTAAATATTATGCTTGAATCACTAAATGACCTAGAAGGTAATGTTGCAACATTTGTTGCTCAACATAAAAAGTTGGTTAACGCATACCAAGAATTATTCCTAGCACACCAAACACTAGAACAGAATTATCAAGCATTATTGAATCAAAAACAAAAAGCAGCTGAGCAAGTTAAAATGCTTATTTCCCAATTGCAAACCCTAACCGATGAGGTTATCTGACGATGCAGGATGAAAAAGTTTTATTAGAAATTTTAGGCAAAGAGTTTCTAATAAAATCCAGCGCTGAAAATCTAGATAAAGTTAATGATGCGACTAAACTTTTGCAAAAAACTGTTGCTGAAATTCACCAAGCACACCCACATCAAAGCCTCGATCGCAAATTAGTATTAAGTGCACTCACTATTGCTGCAGATTACCTTGATTTAAAAAATGATAAATTAAATCCTCAAGATGTCATTGAGCAACAAATTAATCGCATTCAAACACAAATTAATTCAGCAATGTCTATTACAGAAAAATGTTAAAATAGCGTTTTTACAAATTAGACAGCCAATCCGAGCATGCTTTTTGAAACCTTTTGGGATCTAAACGGGAAGATAATTGCTCAAACCTGTCATCTGACGGAATTTTATGACTTAGTTCTCATAATTTTTTCTTCATAATAGCCACTATGAATTATAGTATTATTTTGTAACCGTCAAATTAAACACCCCTATTAATCTCGTACAAATACCGTCAATAACTCACAAGTGCGCTCAAATACATTCAGCGTTTTCTCAATATCATTATCCACGCGTTTAACAGGCGATACATAAAGATTCTTTAAATCTACATACACAGCTTTAGGTACTCCATAACGCTTAACCCAAAGCAAAAATGTCAACAATAACACTTTGCACGTCTCTCCTGTATCCATTTATGATAATGTCGTTGCATCATCAATTATTTTGCGTTTTCGCTCTTCTTTAGAACTCATAATTAATAGGTCTCCCATTGATTATCTCCTGTACAATTTTATCCTTTGTTATAGAGATAAGTTTATACAATGGGGAACATTTTAAATTTGGTTTGACAAACAGTTAAAATTTAGATGCATTTACCATGGCAACATGATATAATGTCAATTGCTATACTAAGTAAGCATAAAAAATTACACACTTGTTTATACTTAATCATAAACAATAAACTAATTATAATTAAAAGGTATATCCATAATGTTTCCAGCAAACCATTCTATTTCGACAGAACAACAAAAAGAACTAGCAAAATTAGTTGTTAGTAACAATCAAGTGTTACAGATGTTTTCATCACTACATGCACAATTAGCGGATTTATTAAAGCAACAAGTTCTGCCAGAATTACGTACAGCATACATGAACTTAGCCATCCAAATAAATTCATTAATTTTAACAGTCGAAAATAAAATTTTGTGTTTGCTAAATTCGAATAATAAAATTAATGCCTTACAAATGTATGAAATTTTTCAAGCATTAGATAAGGAAAATGAAATCTCAAACTCAGAAAGTTATGCCAGCTATTTTTATAATGCAATTAATACGTTAACTGAAACAATACCAGAAACACAAAAGTTAAAGTGCGTTAATTCTATTGCTTTAGCTTTTACAGAAGCGGCTAATTCTAGTTTATTGGGTAAGCGTCAAGATGCTTTAACTAATACTACTGATGAACAGCCTCCTTCAAAAAAAGCATGCACTGGCTTTTCATTAGAAACAACAACCGAGACAAAAGAAGAAACAAAAATAAGGATGCTGCTGATCGCTGCGATCTTAGATGAAAATGCAGATAAGATAGAATCTTTATTAGACGAAAATAAATACGATAATATTTTTAGCTTTACAAACCAAGAATTAAATGATGCCATCAAAATTTGTGATAAAAGGAAGCTGTATTTTTCACGTGATATTGATATAAATCCAATTTCAAATACAAACGACACTTCTTCAACATACTTATTTGCATTAGTTGCTGCTTTAGATTTTGATGAGCTTAATGATTATAAGATTATAAAACTCATTTTAAATCAAATGTCCGATCGCGGCATTAAATTACCTTTAACTTATAAAAATATTGATATTGAAGCAACAACAACAGATAACAATTTAATAAAAAGTCTATTAACTGAAGAAGATTTACAAAAAAAAGTTATAGTCATCACAGATCAAAATATTACTTTATTTGAATTACTATTGGAGCTATTGGATAATGATAATGATGATAATTTTATACGCAAAATTATGCAATCAATTAATTTTGATATGCAACTACAAAAAGACACTTTGACCTCTTTAGCTTCAGCCTTCGATTTTCATCAACACGTAGCCGAAATAACCAACCATACAAAAGATATTATTCTTTTAGTTTATACCCATTTAATACAATTAACTCAAAAGTCTGAAAATATTCAAGTTATAATCAATTATATTAGCGAATTTTCATTGGCAAAAGATTTTAATTTTAGCGATGAAATAAAAGTTATTAATAAAATACTACAAGAAGAAGAAGTTACAAATGCTGACGAACTCCTTGATTTCGTTACAACACTAGTTTTTTTATTATTTTATTATCAGCCGAAGAATATCAATCAACCTATTGGATTTGATTTCAATATAAATGAAACGCAAAGACAATTACTTAATGAAAAATATAATGCCTTTGATCATATAAATACAAATGATACTGAAAATAGGCTAGATGATAACGAAAGAATAGAATCATCTCTTAAACCTCATGACAAAAAGGCGAGACGAAACAAGTACTTTCCCTTTCAGTATATTAAATTTGTGTTATTGGAGATACTTTATAGAAGTTATACGTCTTCACAAGAACTTTTTAAAAAAGAATATTCTAATAATGAATTACAGACGATTTATCTTAATGATTATCCTCAACAAATGAAGGATACTTATTCTATTAACATCGACTCAATGCGTAAAATTTTAAATGGACGAACTTTAGTGGACTCTTTATATTTCAACGCTTTATTTTTAAGCAATCAAAAAGAGCGATATGATCATAGATTACTCACAAAAGATTTCTTATTGGAAAAGGAAAAATCTCCTGATTTCAGGAGCTATTTAACCAAATTAGAAAGTAAAATGGAAATAAATAGAACAAAAAAATATTTAAGTTTAAGTTCAATTTTTGATGCTTGGAAAAGTTGGGCACAGGAAAATTCTGTTGAAATTAGTTTTTTAAAATCTGCGAGCCCATCTGCGAGTCCATCTATAAATCAATACGCCCAAAATAGATTTTTTCCACCGGTTGCCCCCAATGTGAACCCACAAGCAGGCCAACAGCCATCTAAAAATGTCTATGGTAATGACTCAAATACCGTTAATCACATCAGAGCTGGTTTGAGTTAGTTTAAAAAAAGTATTATAAGCATATTCTCACAAAAAGCAGGAATATGCTTAAATACAAGCAATATTAGCCCAACAGTCCTTTTGCTTTCACAATATCACGCTCATGACGTAACTCATCTAAAGTTGCATTAAACTTATCTTTCGCAAATCCATCATGAGAAATACCTTCAATAACTTTTAATTCGCCATTTTCAGTACGGCATGGATAAGAAAAAATTAAACCGTCATCAACACCATATTCCCCTTGTGAACATTTTGCTAATGAAAAACATTCATTGGCTGGCGTATCATGCACAACATTATAAACGCTTGCAACAATGGCATTAGCTGCAGATGCTGCTGATGAAGCACCGCGCGCTTTGATAATCGCTGCTCCTCTCTGTTGCACGGTGCTGATAAAATCATTTTGCAACCATGCGGTATCATCAATAACGTCAGTTACCGATTTACCTGCAATTTTTGCATGATAAAAATCAGGAAATTGTGTTGCAGAATGATTGCCCCAAATAGCCATATGTGAAACATCAGTAACATCTACGCCCGCTTTTTTAGCTAATTGTATTCGTGCACGTTTTTCATCTAGCATTGTCATCGCATAAAAGCGGTCATTAGGGACATCTTTAGCATTATTCATCGCGATTAAGCTATTTGTGTTACAAGGATTTCCAACAACCAGAATACGAACATCGTTAGCTGCATTATCATTAATAGCTTGACCTTGTTTAGTAAAGATTCCACCATTCACTTCCAGTAAATCTGAACGCTCCATACCTGCTTTACGAGGCACTGCGCCAACCAGTAAGCTCCAGTTTACATCTCTCATGGCGACGTTTAAATCAGTCGTGCAAACAATATTTTTCAAGCGAGGAAAAGCACAATCGTCTAACTCCATTGCAACGCCTTCAAGTGCAGGTAATGCAGGTTCTAGCTCAAGTAATTGTAATTCCACATCGGTATCATGGCCAAACATTTGACCCGAGGCGATACGAAATAATAGTGCATACCCAATTTGACCAGTAGCACCAGTAACAGCAACTTTCACGCGCTTATTCGGCATAAAAAACTCCTTTATGTTGAATATTATTGATCTAGCAAATTATACCAGATCACGTTTTGCTTGTACCACAACGCCGCAAATTTCATCTTCAGGCGTTAATTTTACTAAATGATTAGATAAATCTGGATTCAATAATTTTAGATAATAATCACGGCCATCTGTTGTAATCCAACGAATAATCGCTCGACTTTCGCCACGTAAACGCACAATTACATAAAGTCTATCGCTTAATGGATAAGTTGGATCAACAATCAATATAGTACCTGCTGGATATACAGGTTCCATTGAAGAGTCTTGCATTTGTAATGCGAAACCATTTTGACCTACTTTTGCTTCTGTTAAAATGCGTTTTTTCTCAGCCAATAATTCTGGCGTCAACTGTTTTAATTTACCCGCCTCATCCCAATCTAGCAAAGGTAATTCTTTCCATGGACTATTATCTGGGTCAAATGCTGCAGCAAGACCAGGAATTTCTTGAAAACCCTTAAGTTGCTCAACCGTTATTTGAAAATATGCAGCTAGCGGCTTTAAAGTTGATTCATGTGGATTTGGACTTAATCCTGCAACGACGCGCTGTAACGTTTGTTGCGGTATATTGACTCTGCGTGCTAATTCAGAAACGCGAATATCTTCCATAAACATTAAATGTTTAAGTATCTGGCTAACTGTCATAAAGCGCATCAGGGTAACTCCTTATTAGATTTTGTTTTTTATTAATACGGTGATTCTACCTGATTTTTTAAAAAAAAGGAAGTTGACAAACAGAAATTAAAGAGTAAAATACTCTTTGTGAGTTAACAACAAAGATTTTGTACTCTTTTTATCTGTGTGTGATTAATTTAACAATCATCAACTTATAAACACATTAGCATTAAAAAATGTATATTTTTACGCTAAAGCAAAATTAAAACAGGCATTACATCTGTCCTCTATTTTAGCGTCTATGTAGGAGAAACGACAATGGACAACAGATCACTAAATAGTCAAATCAGCCCAATATCTTCAACCATGTTGATCAATACATTACATACAGACTTTTCTCGCGTCATTTCACTTTTGCATTTAACTACGGCTACGCGTTTTCTGCAGGCTTGCACCAGAGATAGTCAAAATTTTTTTTCAATACTATGCTCCCTAGGGGCGGAGGTACACTTCTTGTTCGAGACTTTGTTTGAAAAAAAACTCTCATTGACAAGTATAAAACCAACGCATATAAATTATCAATATGAAAAAACCATGAATAAGCAAAATGCTTATAACGTATTACTGAGCAAAGTCTCACAAATAATTTCATTAATTACGCTAGGAGCGGACTCACTTTTTATTGAAATTTGTCATGAAGATAAACTAAATTTTATATATTCTATTAAAGATATTTTAGAACATGCCAAAGTATCGCTTGAGTTATTATGGTTACCATTAGACCTCAAATAAAATTAAATTTATAAAGTATTCAATAAATGCCGCCACTTAAAATTAGGATCGCCCAATGCAATAAAAGCGGGATTAAGTAATGATGCTTTGGTATTATATTGCAATTCCTCACCTTGTAAATTCAGCAGTCTGCCTCCTGCACAAGCAAGAATATGATGTCCGGCAGCGGTATCCCACTCAGAAGTAGGCCCTAAACGCAAATAAATGTCCGCTTTTGCTTCAGCAACAAGGCAAAGTTTTAATGCGCTACCCATAATAACCAATTCATATTGTTTTAATTTTGCAAGAAAAGCTTGTAGCTTTTCACCGCGGTGATGTCGACTCACAGCAATACGTAATGTATTAGTCGTCGCTGCCGTTTGTATTATTTTTGGGACAGACCCACGCTTTTTTTTATAAGCAATACCTTCATGTGTATAATACAACTCACCTGTGACAGGGGCATAAACAATGCCAAATATAGGTAGATTTTCTTTAATATAAGCAATGTTAATACTGAAATCACCTGTCTTAGCAATAAATTCTTTTGTACCATCCAATGGATCAATTAACCAATATTCAGACCAATTAGTACGTTGTTCAAATGACAAATGTTTACCTTCTTCAGATAAGACCGGCGTTTTTGGTGTTAATAATTTCAAAGCTTGTGAAATTCGTTGATGTGCCATTTCATCAACCATAGTAACCGGCGTATTATTTTCTTTGTGCTTTACATCTAGAGAATCTACGTCCCCATAGCATTGCAAAATCTCATCACCAACATCTATGACAATCTGTTTTAACATTTCAAGGGCATCAGCTATCATAATTAACGATTCCAAATTGTACTGATTTTTTACATCATAGCTTACTTTTGATAATAAAAAAAATATCGCGTAAAATTAAAAAAAATATACAGATAGCTTTCACATGAATTACGGCTGGCAAAAAAACGAACTAATAAAAAATAATAGCGCTATGAAAAAGTGGCTAAATGCTAGCGGCAATCTCACTGCACTCCTACAAACAGCAGGTAAGCACCAATTTTATTTAATCCATCAAGCCGAAGAAATCATCCCCCAAGAAGAACGGAGTTTACTTGTACAGCAAGAAAGTAGCGCGCTTGTTAGACATATTATGCACACACTTGATGGCAAGGCGGCAGTTTGTGCACGTACCGTAATTAGTTCAGCACTTTATAAAACTTATAAGAATACATTTGATAACCTTGGAACAAAGCCCATTGGACAAGCATTTCTTTATCAAAAAAATAATATACTACGCAGCCCATTTGAATACGGTTTTGTTCAGCAAGAAAGCTTTCTCATGCAACATTTTTCTATCGCTAAAACTGCAGATAATTTACATGCACGCCGATCTATTTTCATCATAGAACAGAAAACTGTGTGTATCACTGAAATATTTTTACCTATTATGAAACAATATGACTACACAAAATAATATTCCTTTATCACTTTATATACATTTACCTTGGTGTGTAAAAAAATGCCCTTATTGTGACTTTAATTCCCATCTGGGGAAGTTAATCCCAGAAAAAGAATATATTAATACGCTCATCACTGATTTAAAAATAGACTTAGAACTCAGTAACAATCGAAAAATAGAAACCATTTTTATTGGTGGTGGAACACCTAGCTTATTTTCTGGTGATAGTATTCAAGAATTACTTGATCGTATCAATCAATTAGTCAGTATTGATAAAACGGCTGAAATTACTTTAGAAGCAAATCCTGGAACTATTGATATCAAAAACTTTATTCAATACCGTCAAGCGGGTATTAACCGTTTGTCCTTAGGTATTCAATCTTTTAATGCACAACACTTAAAAAAATTAGGACGTATTCATAATGCAGATGAAGCGCTACATGCTATTGAATACGCTCGGACAGCTGGCTTTAAAAATATTAATCTTGATTTAATGTTTGGTTTACCTGAACAGTCGATTGATGCCGGCTTACAAGACTTACAACATGCTATTTTACAAAAACCTGAACATATTTCATGGTATCAATTAACACTAGAGCCAAATACAGTTTTTTATAAACATCCACCATCATTACCCACGGAAGATTATATTGCAGAATTGCATAGTCTAGGACAGAATTTATTAGCTGAAAATAACTATCAGCAATACGAAATTTCTGCCTACGCTAAGCCCAACAGTCAATGCAAGCATAACATTAATTATTGGCAATTTGGTGATTACCTAGGTATTGGTGCTGGTGCACATGGTAAAATAACTTGCATGCATTCAAAAAAAATTTTACGCCGCCAAAAATACAAATTACCAAGAGCATATATGGCTAAAATTTTTTCTGACGCTCAAGATATTAAAATCGATCAAGCAACTTGTATTTTTGAATTTATGCTCAATGCTTTACGTTTAACACAATCCCTGTCTTTTGATTTGTTTTCTGAGCGTACAAGATTACCTATTGATGTATTAATACCTTATCTACAGCAAGCAAAATCTCAAAACTTCATAACCTACAATCATAAAATGCTGATTGTGACAGCGCATGGTAGACGTTATCTGAATAATTTATTAGAAATATTTCTCCCTTAATAACTTTTTAAGCAAATAAATTTTCAGATCGGCCTTGTACCGCCTGATTTTTTATTGTACAATTCTCCGAATTCAAGGAGCGAATATTCTACGCAGGTAAAATTCAATGTTTAAAAAAGTGGCGCCCAAAAATCAGTCTAGTAAAACTAAAATTCAACGAAAAATTCCCCCGCATTACACAGTAACATCTGCTCAAATGGTGTTAAGCAACAAAAAAATGCAGTTACTCATTTCTCGCATCAAAAATCTTGTATATATCACCGATGATTACTGGCAAGTACTCTATCAACCCGTAATAAATAATTACATTGAATTTATTCAAGCATTACCCGCTGTGAAATATGAAGCTTTTAATAAACATAATGGTTTTCTTGAATTAGGCATACGACGTACCATTGACAGTCTCGTTGCACACCGAAAAAATAATCCCGTAAAAAATCTTAAACCTGATGAAATCCCTGCAAGTGCAGCCTTGTTAACCTACGCAATTTTCACAGCAGCTTTTTTCAGGGGAATTGGTCAAATCCCAGCAATTTATTGGATTTCCTTATGTGACAGCAATGGTTTTCATGGACATCGATGGAATCCAATGGAAAGTAACATGTCGGCACAAAAAGGTACACACTATCGTTATACAACTGAATCTATCAACAGAGATATACTTGCAAATTATACCAGTCCAATTTTAGCCAAAAATATGATGCCACACGAAGGATTTGTTTGGATTAGTTCGGATAAATTACTATTTGAAGCTTGGCTTGCCTTTTTACAAAATGATGTTGAACGCAGTGGATTTATTGCTGAAATTATCTTACCTATAGAGGAAAAAATATTACAAAATCCAAATTTAGAATCAGCATTAATTGCAACCGCATCACACGACTATATTAATCATAATGAAAACCAACCCGTTGATAACAATGATGTAAATTTTAGCAAACAAGAGCAAACACAATTTACTAAAACAAATAATTTCTCACATGAAATTGGTAAAACACCCGGCATTGCTATTACCTCCACAGATATCAGTGGCTACAGTGGCACTGCAGAATATGGGTTACTTTTTATTGAGTGGTTAAAAAATTCAATTGAGGGCGTAAGCCGCCGAACAGATAGATTAGTTCATTTTGTATCAGATGGTGCTGCTGTTTTTCACCCTGAAGTCATTAAAAGCTTTTTAACTGAAAATCCCAGATTAGGCAATGATCCGCAAAAAATTTTAAAATCCTTACAAGACCTTGGACTTGCAAAAAAACAAACAAATATTTTGCATCATAAAGTATCAACTGTAAATTTAGGTGGATTTAATAAACCACAATCAAAGACAGTCTTTATTTTAGATCCAACATTATTAACCACTCAAAATACACAATCAACACTACAAACAACTAATACTATAACCGCACACTATCCCACGCTTACGCAAAATTTACAATTGAATCCCAAAAAATAGAAAAAGGATATATCTAAAATGAACACTCAACAAGGTAAACAACGAATTGTGGAGATTTTAGGAAACAATGCTGACGCCATTATTGATAACTTTCAAACGATTTCACCAGATTTTGCTAAATATGTTGTTGATTTTGCCTATGGCGATTTGTATAGCAGATCAGGATTAACAGATAAATCACGCGAAATAGCGGTTGTTTCGTCTCTGATTGGACAAGGTAAAACAGGCTTACCACTACATGCCCACTTTCTTGGTATGTTAAATGTTGGTTGGACAAAAGAAGAGATTATTGAGTTAATTATATTTCTTATTGGCTGTGTTGGCTTTCCAAGCTGTGTGGAAGCTCTTGGTACACTAAAAGAAGTACTCGAACAACAATAAGATTTCTTCAGTGATACAGCACCCAATGCGCCAAAATGCGCTAAACTAACATTATAAGGCTATACAAACTCAGGAAGTATTCGTGGGTATTGGAAATTTACATATTGCTATCGGCTTTCTTCAGCTAGAAATACCACTGTTTTCATTGTGGGCCGTGTTACTTTTACTGGGATATACAATATTTACCGCCCCATTCATGTTTTACCATACGTGCCTTGCAGATGTACCTAAAAGACATAACAATGCTTATACAACTATTTTATACCTACTAGGACTTATGAGTTTATTTTGCTATGTTGGTTTTATGAATTTTAATCTAACCACTCTTGGCTATCCAAGTATTTCCTCGCTACCACATGATTTATTACCGCAGATTATTCTAGTTGAGCCAGGCGGTATCATTGGCTTATTGTTAATCTTTCTTGGTTATCTTAGTGTTTTTGATCATCTATTTGCAAAGCCTTTAACTGACAATAAACCTAGAGCTTTATGCGTATTAGCTGGATTTGGCTTATTTGCGGGTTTTGCTTTACTTGTATTGGTTTTTTTGTATGAAGGTTTAAATACCCTGCATTTTTACTATTACATGCTTGGACTATTTGTTTTATATATCTTTCTAAAATACAGAGAACAACTTTTAGGAAAGATCTTAGAAAGTTTAGGTATTTTCTTAACATTTTTTACTTTATTCTTGCCAGCGATTATTTTACCCATGGGAGGATTACCAAATCTATTACCACAGCAATCAATATATCAAACTATTTTTATTGTGTTACCAACTTTTCTACTTTTACTTTACTTATGGAAAGGTCGTCATTGCAAAAAATTAAATACTTATCTAGCGGCTATTGGGTTATTTGGGTTAACTTCTATGGCTTTATTTATTTACTTGTATCAAGACAACTTTAACTACATATATGCATTTTGTTTTTATGCCGTTATAGTTTCCTTAACTTACTTCATTTGGCGCTGCTGTTTTAACTATTTTGATGGAAAATCAGATGTCACACATGCCTCTAAATCTTTGCTGGCGACTTGGCTTTTTGTGTTAGTTGCCAGTTATATTTCAATCGAATTTTTTATTATGCACCCATATTATGACATTATTAACCAGCTTAATCGGCATCAAGCAAGTCAAACTATTATAATCGATAATCAAATGATTATTAATAAAAATGAAAGTTAAACGACTTACATACGCTAAATATTAATCACATACATCATTACTGGGCAATACAAATTATAATAAAAAATTTTTATTTCATTAAACATTCCATGGAAAATATCACAAATAACTCGAGAAAATCTTCAGGTGCAGATAAAATAAAATTATTCCATACAGTTTACAGTCATTTGGGTATGTATGTATTTATTATTCAAAGCGAAAATCATTTTATTTAATTTAAACTCAATAATTTTTAGTCAATCAATAACAGTATCACTGCTTAGTATACAACAGTGTGATACTTATACTTTACTCAATAAGCATAAGAAACTCTTAGTTAATTAATTTTTCATTATGCACAAAAAAGCCGAGCTACGCTCGGCTTTTTCACAAATAAATATGTACTTAAAATTAAGCCATAGATACTTGAACTCTTAAGTAAGGACCATGATAACCGAAGTCTTCAGAGTTATTTACAGTATTTGGAAATCCTGCATCAATAATATCTTTATCAGCTACATCGAAGTAGTTAACTGCTTGATAACCTAACTCAACACCTAATGCAGTTGCTGGATCAAAGTTATAAGTGTAGTTAACACCTAAACGAGCATCTAACTCAGGAACAACGTGTGTATCTTCGCTATTTTTAGCATTGAAACCATTATCAGCTACACCAGCTACATATTCAGTGCCAGAGAACTTGCTATCAAGGTCACCAACTAATAAAGACGCGCCTACTGTACCAACAAAAGATACGCCAGAACCTACGTGTACAGTTGCATCAAGACCCGCACGTGGACCAATACCACTAAAGTCAGATTTAACTTTACCAACACCATAGTTTGCAAGATCAGTGCTATCAGTGTATTTACCTTTATCATTCATGTCGATGCTAGCATAACGTAAACCACCAAATGGGTGAAGATCTACACGCTCACCGATACGAATCCATTGACCGAATACTAAATCAACAGCATCTAAATCGTTATCAGAACTACCTTTAGCACCGTCAAAGTTAACTGGAGCAATACCAAAAGGTTCGCTTAAAGAGTTAGTTGTACCAACTGTTGAAACGCTACCATCGTTATTATCCATATGCAAATGCGTATAAGATAATTTCACGTCACGGCTATTACCTGGGAATAAGTAATCAACGTCAATTGTACCGCCCCAATCATGAGATGGATTAGTTGATTTATTTTTGAACGTATTCGTTGGTGTAGAGTTATCATCAACTTGCGCATACTGAAAATCAGCATTAGTTGGCTCCATGTATAAAGCCTCTAATCCAACTGTCCAAACGCCAACGCTATCTGGAGCGATTAAGTTAACACCTGTAGGTGCTACAACCGCATCACCAGGATGTCCTGCAAAAGCTGCGCTGCTAATTCCAATTGCTGCTAATGCAAAAGCAATTTTTTTTACCATGATTTGCCTTCCTTTTTTAATTAAAAAAACGTTACAGAGTCATTATAGACACTGTTAATCTAAATTTACAATATTTTTATGACAAATTTGTCATTTTTTTTAAAATCTGTTTACATTCAAAGCAACTTTGTTTATTTAACAAACAAAACTCTGCTTGTATATCACCTTTTAGCCTAAACAACCGAGAATTGTAATCTAAAATATGGACCATAATAACCAAAATTCTGTGAATTATTGATGGTGTTTACTGCCAAAGTATCAATATAATCGGTATCCATTACATCAAAATAAGTAACCGCTTGATAGCCAAATTCCAAACCAAGTGCTGTACCAGGATTAAAGCGATAAGTATAGTTAACACCTAAACGTGCATCTAACTCTGGCACAGTTTGCGTTGAATTACTATTTTTATATTGATAACCATCTATATATTGTGCATTCAGATAATTACTGCCCGTTATTTTACTATCCAAATTACCAATTAAAATAGAGGCACCTGCCGTACCGATAAATGAAATGCCAGAAGTCAGGTGTACAGCCACATCCATGCCAGCACGAGGACCAAGCCCACTAAAGTCAGATTTAATTTTACCTGTACTGTAATTTGCATTGTTAGAATTGTCTGTATAATTTGCCTTATCATCAAGCTTAATTCGCGCATAACGCAAGCCTGCAAATGGATGTAAGTCTACACGTGAACCAATACGAATCCACTGCCCAAATAGCAAATCAAATGCATCTAAATCCTGATCAACACTACCAGAAGCATTATCGTAAACGGTTAAGTTACTAAAAGGAATATTTAACGTATTGCTTGTGCCAGCAGTTGAAACTGCATTGTCATTATCGGTTAGATGTAGACGCGTGTAGGCAATTTGTATGTCTCGTCCATTTCCCGGAAAGACATAACTAAGATCAATTGTACCACCAAGGCTATGCGAACCATCAACGGACTTGTTTTGTGTTGTTCCTGTTGGTATGGAACTATTACTTACTGTTGCATATTGAAAGTTTACATTATTAGGCGTCATTGAAAGGAGTTCTAAACCCAATGACCATACGCCTTGACTATCTGGTGCTATTAAATTAACGCCCGTTGGTGCAATGACTGTATCACCCACCTGGCCTGCAAAAATTTGACTAGACAATGTTAATAAACTGAGTGCTAAGGAAATTTTTTTATACATAACTACATCCTTGTCTGAAGATTAAACGATATTTAATTATGCACGAATATAAGGCCCTTGAAAACCCAAATCATCACTGTTGCTCACTGTGTTAATAGTTGATGCATCAATAAAGTCTTTATTGATTACATCGAAATAATCAACCACTTGATATCCAACTTGAATATCAAGTGAATTATTTGCACTTAACTTTTGTTGATAATTAATACCAAGCTTTGCATCCAATTCTGGCACACTCGCACGTGACTCATTATTATCAATAATTTGCGGATTATCTTGATATGCTGTCGTTGTCAATTTAGTATCAATATCACCGACTAACAATGAAGCCCCCACTGTTCCCACAACACTAATACGAGAACTCACATGGAAACTTGCATCTAATCCAGCTCTTGGACCAAAACCAACAAACTCTGAATTTATTCTACCATTGCCTTGGGCAGGTGCACTCGCTTGAGAATTAAAATATTGGGCAACATTATTGCTTTCTAAATCGGCATAACGTACACCGCCAAAAGGACGCATGGTAACTACTGGTCCTATTTTAAAAGTTTGACCAAATACAACATCAACTGCATCAACACTATTATCCATGTCTGCATTTGCACTATCTGTAAATCGGTTTGAAATACCAAAAGGATCAGACATCTGTCCGTCTTGTATTTGAGTACTGCCAGTATTATCGACATCTAAATTCATTAATGCAACTTCGATATCTCGGCTATTACCAGCAAAATGATAAGTTGCATCAAACTCGCCACCCCAATCTGAACTAGGATTCACTGAGTTATTTTGATGTGTCTGCGTTGGCGTGCTTTGATTTGAAATCTGCACATACTGAAAAGTTGCATTACTAGGCTTCATGTAAAGTGCTTCAATACCAAATGACCAAGCACTTTCACTTTTTGGTGCTTGTAAACTAACCCCAGTGGGTGCTTGAACTTGATTACCAGTATTTCCAGCATATAAATTTGAAGCGGCTAATAATGTTCCAATGATAATTGAGAAATTCTTCATCATTAATACTTCCTAAATGATTCTGTCCAATAAGAGCAAGCATTGTATAAGAAAGCTAGTCATTGCACAATCTCATCAAAATTAGAATAACCTAATTACAATCAATAATTTTGAAATAATAAATTAATGAAAAGAAATTATTAGCAATAATTTTTTTGATAATTAAACTCAAGTACATCGCATTTTAAATGTCATGTAATGCGTTGAGGCTTTCAATACCACCAACGCATTGTATGTTATTAAGCTAATGGGTTTTAAATAAACGTCAAAACGCCACGTAAGTAAGGGCCATAATATCCAAAGTTGCTTGTATTGTTAATAGAGTTTGGTGTAAGTGTATCAGCTAAGTCCATGCCCACCACATCAAAATAGTCAACTGCTTGATAACCCACCTGAACATTAACCGCAGTTCGATGAGAATAAGCAAAGGCATAATCAATACCAACCCTTGCGTCGAACTCTGGTACAACATGGTGTTGTTGATCATTTTTAAATGCCAAACTACTATTTTGAGCGGCTAGAATACCATAAAAATCATTATCAAACTTACTATCTAAATCACCAACCAACAATGAACCACCCGCACTGCCCACAAAAGAAATACCCGAATTTGTGTGAACCGAAACATCCATACCAGCGCGTGGACCTATACCTTGAAAATCTGAGTGAAATTTAAATTGGTTTTGTACGTAGTTTGTCAAGAAAATGCTGTTGTATCGCGCTTTGTCTGTATTTTGAATATCTGCCCAACGTATACCTGCGAATGGATGTAAATCAACGCGTTCACCTATTTTTATTTGTTGGCCAAATAGAACATCAATTGCATTGACATCATTATCAACAGTTGCTTTCACACTTGAACCATCCAATAATACACCAAATGGAAAGATACCACCGTTCAAAGGAATGCCGCCTGGCGCAGTTAAAATCTGGTTAGCACCAACATTCGTCGTGCTACCATCATCAAGGTCATAATGTGTATACGCCACCATAATATCACGACTGCTATTTGCAAACTTATAATCAATATCAGCACTTGCACCCCATTCAGAATGATTAGTCACTTGTAAGTTTTCATGATTATTTGTTGGCGATGCAACAATTGGCGACAACTGACCGTAAGTAAATTCATTTCCTGAAGCACGTACATCTGATCCCTCAACACCAAATGCCCAAGTGCCACTACTTTCTGGTGCAACTAAATTAACACCCGTTGGCGTAATCACAGTATCACCAAGGTGTCCAGCCAATACCGTCGAAGATAAGCCTAGAAGGGTTAACGCTAACGTGATTCGTTTCATGAATATATCCTTATTTAAAAAAGTCCGATGATTTATCCTACCAGTTCTTAAGCATATAAACAACGTCCTAAAAACGAAAAAACCGAGTATTGAAACCAATACTCGGTTTATAAACTTAACTACCTTGTAGGTAAAACTTAATTAAGCAAGATTAACTTGCAATCTTAAGTAAGGACCTTGGTAACCGAAGTCTTCAGAGTTATTTACTGTGTTAGGAACAGCGATATCAACTGCATCAGTATTAGTTACATCAAAGTAGTTAACAACTTGCCAGCCCAACTGAACATTCATAGAAGTTTCAGGCGTGAAAGCATACATATAATCTACGCCAATACGTGCATCTAACTCAGGAACGATTGTTGTTGAACTACCGCTCTTATAAACATTAGTTGATGCAGTTGTAAGGTTAGGATTATAAGTTGTGTACTTGCTATCAGTACTACCGATCAATAAAGATCCAGCCATTGTACCAACGATAGAGAAACCGTAACCTAAGTGTACAGCTGTATCTACACCAGCACGTGGACCAATACCGTCAAAATCGCTCTTGAATTGAGCAGTTTGGAAGTTATTTGCAGCAGTATTGCTGATATCAGTATAAGTACCTTTGTCATCAGTATCAATCGCTGCATAACGTAAACCGCCAAATGGGTGTAAGTCTACACGCTGACCAATACGAATCCATTGACCAAATACTAAATCAACCGCATCTACATCAGTATCTTGCGAACCTTTAGCAGTGTCACCTGCACCTGCTAAATCATCTAAATCACCGATAGGTAATGCAAATAATTGGTTAGCACCAACAACGGTATTACTACTATTGTTAAAATCAATGTGTGAGTAAGATAACTTTACATCACGGCTGCTTCCTGGGAACATATAAGTCATATCAACTGTACCGCCCCAATCATGGTCGCTACTGACTGACTTGTTTTTAACACTTGGAAAATCAGAAGTTGGGTCAGTTACTAATTGACCATACTGAAACTGATTATTTGATGGTTTAGCATATAAAGCTTCAATTCCGAAACTCCATACACCAACGCTATCAGGCGCAATTAAATTAACGCCAGTTGGCATTGCTACTTGGTTACCTGGAGCACCTGCAAAAGCAGAAGCTGAAAGACCAATCATAGCTAAGGCTAAAGTTATTCGTTTAGTCATCGCTGCAATTTCCTCTAAAATTTGTTGTACAACATTGGACTCACCATGAGTCCGCAGAGAATTACCTTCCGAAACATTTAACGCATTGTTAAATGCCTACCAAATAATATAAATATTATTTAAAGATAGATTAGTATTGTAGTTACATATTTCAAGTTTTTGCAAGTGCAAAATGACAAAAATGTCATTTTTTTGCAATTTTTGTGTAATCTTTGTGCCTTTTTGTTTATTTATCACTCGACCATGCCGATTATTTACGGTAATCTAGGACAAATTTTTAAAATATATCCATTATGCAAAATATAAAATCTCCAATTATTTGTCTCATGGGACCTACTGCCTCAGGTAAAACTGATCTTGCAATTAACATCGCCCAGAAACTGCCTATACAGATTATCAGTGTTGATTCTGCATTAATTTATCGTCATATGAATATCGGTACCGCAAAACCAGCACCTACAGTGTTGGAAAAATATCCGCATCATTTAATTAATATTTGCGACCCAAGTGAACGCTATTCCGCGGCAAATTTTTGCACACAAGTGAATGCATTAATCGCTAAGATACATCAACAGCAAAAAATCCCTTTATTGGTTGGTGGTACAATGATGTACTTTAATGCCCTATTTAAAGGCTTAGCACAATTACCCGATGCGGATCTTAACATACGTCAAAAGCTTGATAATTTATTAAAAGAAAAGGGAGCGGCATATTTACATACACAATTGCAACAAGTTGACCCCACTGCAGCAGACAAAATTCATCCTAATGACCCACAAAGACTTCAGCGTGCACTAGAAGTTTATCAAATTACAGGAACACCCATTAGTGAACTATGGCAAACCCAAGCTCAACAGCCCTCAAAAACATTTATAAAAATAGCTATTTCGCCTGCTGACAGAAAAGTATTACATCAGCGCATTGAACAACGCTTTGAACAAATGTTGCAACAAGGCTTTCTCAACGAAGTGGAACAGCTCATGTTGCGTGGCGATTTATCTTTGGGGTTACCTGCCATACGTTGCGTTGGTTATCGACAAGCTTGGCAACATTTATTAGGAGAATTTGATTTTACCACCATGCGCGAAAAATCAATTATCGCAACAAGACAACTGGCAAAAAGACAATTAACTTGGCTAAGAAGTTTTGATGATATGTATTGGTTTGATAGTTGTGATGAAAATTTAACCTCAATCATCTTAGCATTCATTAAAACACACAAGCCCGATAAATAAAAACCATCTAGATATAAATATATCTTAGCTTTCTTTTATCTGTCCAATGACTACAGTTTGTTTATTTGTCAGCAAAAAATAAGCAAAGGGTAAGGTTATTAATGTTAATCCAAAACAAATACTAACAGGCAATACAGGACTTATTGATAATAACTTTGTGCCAATAAAACCTGTGATTGCCCAAGACAAAGCTAATAGTGCAGCGGTAAAACCCATTAACCAACCTTGTTCATGTTTTGATAAGCGCAATGACATTTGACTTAAAACTGCAGTGTAACAAATGCCAACACCCAGTGTAAAAGCAATAGGGGCAATCCAACGCATCCACGATTGCGGAGAAAAAATTAATAAGCCATATCCCAGGCTGTTAACAAATAATGTCATATAAGCAAGTCGCGGCAACGATAATCTTTGGCTCAAAGGTTTAAATAAAACCGCTAAGCCAAAACACATAACTACACCAAGAAAAGTAATGTATAAACTTTGTTGTTCACTGTTAAAATGATATTGACTTGCTAATAAAACAGGTTCTGTCTGGAAAAATAAACTCCACGCCATTTCTAGCAGCACAAAAATAATGATTAAATTTAAAAAACTTGGCTGTATAATCGTTTGCCTACATTTTGTTAAATATTGTTTAAACGTTTCTAATTGTTCAACCGCGCAAGGTAAAGTTTCACGGTAAGTTAATAGCATTAAAATAATATTAATCAGTGCAAAACAGGCTGCAACAATAAATGGTGTATAAATTGAAAAGCCTAACCATAACTGCTTATCCGATAAAAAACCACCCAGTAGAGGTCCTGCTAACATACCCACTGTCATAGAAAAAGCAACTAAACTCAAATAATATGGGCGCTTTTGGGTATGACTAATATCTGCAATGGCAGCCGTTGCAATAGGTTGGCTTGCTGAGAAAATACCGAGAAAAATACGCGATACCAATAATAAAAGTATACTGCGTTGAAACAAGGAAAATGCGGCAAAAAGTAATCCGAAAAAAGAGCCCAATAACGATAAAAATAAAATAGGCTTACGTCCAAATCGATCTGATGCGATACTTAAAATCGGCGTACCTAAACAAACTGCAAAAGGATAAACCCCCAGCACTAAACCCATTAATGAATAACGCAAAGCAACGGAGGTCTCTGGTGAGACTAACAACGCAGATGTGCCTAAAAATAATTTTGGCAAAACAGGAATAACAAGACCAAAATTCATCGCATCAATTGCCAAAATAATAAATAGCGTTAAATGTAACTTATTAAATCGCATGAATTTTCTCCACTCCCGAAATAGATAAATCAGACAAACATTGTTGCACAGAAGTCCCATCAGGTAACTTTAAATCTGGTGCTAATTCATTCAAAGGTACCAAGACAAAAGCTCTATCTTTTATACCATAGTGAGGTATCGTTAATCGCTCACTGTGATAACACAAATCACCATACAACAAAATATCTAAATCTAGAGTTCTTGCTTGCCATTGAGTTGCATCACGTTTACGGCCATGTAATAACTCAATTTCAAGTAGCACATCCAATAATTGGCTTGGTGATAAGTGAGTTTCAATAGCAATGACCGCATTAATGTAATCTGCCTGTGGCATATTTCCCAAGGGCTTAGTCTGATATAAAGAAGATTGATCTTTTAAGGTTATTTCAGCTCTTGTTTGAATCACTTGTATTGCTGAATTAATTTGCATTAGCGGATTATTCATATTACTGCCAAGTGCAATATAACAAACTACCGTATTCATTTTTTCTGAGTCCGTTTTTTATTGACATCAGCTAATAGCATTTTACGTATTTTTTCATTACCATGATAAAATTCAGTCCACCATTGCGCTAAAGGTTGCAACGTTGGTTCAACTTCTGCTCTTAGTAGCAAGAAATCATAAGCAGCTCTAAATTTTAACTGCGTTAGTAGTTTATAGGGTCTACGGCCAAACCGTTTTTCAAACTGTAACTGCATAAACCAAATATCACGCATTGTATTAATAAAACGACGTGGAATGGCCGTGCATTTTTGCTGAATACTGGTTACTTCCTTTATCGCAGCATCTAAAGCGGGAACTTCTCGCATACCCGTAGACTTATAATGGTATTGCTTTAATAAAATAGGATACCAGAGTAATCCTGCAAACAGATAAGCAGGATTGACGGTTTTCCCTAATGCAATTCGTTCATCCGTATGCGTAAATAATCGTAGTAAAAATAAATCAATGACATGATTTCGCTTAACATCCAACAAACTTTCTTCTGTTAAAGGGTACATTTGCTGAAATAATTGATATTGCCGAAGTGTTGCAAACACATCAGCACTATTGCCTGATAAAAATAATTTTAACGACTCATCAAATAAACGTGCTGATGACACATGCGTTAACAAAGATGCTAATTCCTTAAATGGCGCAGCTGTCGCTTCGTCAATAACAAAACCTAATTTACAAGCAAGACGCACAGCTCTGAGCATACGAACAGGATCTTCAACCAATCGTTCCTGAGGATCACCAATAATTCTTAAAACACCATGATCCAGATCATCAACACCATCCGTATAGTCTACAATAGAAAAATCTTTGATATTGTAATATAATGCGTTAATCGTAAAGTCACGCCGCCAAACATCTTCATCAATACTACCGTAAACATTATCACGTAGTAACATGCCGTGCGCACTTTCCATTTGTTGGGTAGAATCAATAATGGCAGCTTGACGAAATGTTGCAACCTCTATTACTTCATGTCTAAAGCGAACATGAACTATTCGAAAGCGCTTACCAATTAATAATGCATTTTTGAATAATTTTTTAACTTGTTCTGGCTTAGCATCAGTAACAATATCAAAATCTTTTGGTTCTAAGCCCAATAATAAATCTCGAACACCCCCACCAACTAAATAAGCACTGTATCCATTTTTACTTAAACGATATAAAACTTTTAAAGCATTAGGACTGATTTGTTGACGAGAAATACGATGTTGTTTACGTTTAATAATTTTTGCAGAACAAACAACATCCTCAGTTGTCACCGATTTACTTTTAAAGAAAACTTTACTGATGGCCTTTGAGATTCTGCTCAAAACTTAATAACTTACTTATAATATACTTGTTTGTGATCTGCGTATTAAGAGACACACTCAAGCGACCTTAATCGCCTACGCTTAAACTATCTGTGCATAATCATACCATGAAGTTGGCCAAGAAACTACGATTTTCAAAGATTATGGAACGATTTAAAATCAAAAAAATAAGCTGATCAATGATGTATGAAATAAAAATTTTTACAGAATAAGTGTTATTGACACTGGCGACATTTACCATGCACTTCAGTACTTGCATGCGTGATCTTTAACTGTTTTTTGACTATATCATTTGTCATGGGTGCGGGAAGATGGCACATATCTAATTCAATAACTTGCTGACAACCATCACAGATAAAGATACAAAAATTATCATGTTGCAAGTGTTCACAACAAACAATGAAAGCATTCATACTTTCAATTCGATGAATAAAACCATGCTTTAACCAAAATTCAATTGCTCGATAAATCGTTGGTGGGTTTACTTTTTCATGACTAGAAGATAATGCTTCAAGTATTTGATAAGCGCCCATGGGTATTTTAGCTTGCTTCAATATAGATAAAACTCGCTCCCTTGGCAGGGTAAATCGATGTTTTTTCGTTTCACAATATTCTCTGGCTTTATTGATTAAATTCCCACTTTCCACCTTAAACAACCTTTTCAATTAATATTATTTACCTAACTTGGCGTAGCGCTCACTAAAATTGTTAAATTATAAGGCATTGACACACTGCGATAAAGTGTTATATTATAACGCTTAATGGCTGTTATATTCAAACTTTTGCAGCTCAGCACGATATAATTTAACGCTTAAAAACCAAAACCCCATGTTGGGTTAAATATAACCATAATAAGAGGATAAAACATGCCACATTCTGAACACCCATTTCATGATGTAATTGATAACAAAGATATAAAAGAACTGAAAAAATTGTTAAAAAATGATGATGCTTGTATAAATCCTTTTAATACAAAAAAAATCAGTGAGGAAGTTTATTTAACACCCTTAGAATATTCGTTGACAAAAGTAAAAACGGATCCGACAGAACGCCGTTACATGCAATGTTTTGAAATACTGCTAAAAGAAGGATTAGGACTTAATGCAAAATTAACGGATATACCACATCACTTAAATAGCTACTTTAATAATAATCCTTTTTTCGGCTTTGGTAGTTTTTCAGTTATTTTTGAGAAATCTGAACAACCATTTATAGACTATGAGATAAAAAAAGTTGAGTGTCGTCCTATTATCAAGATTGAAAGACTGCAACAATGGGTCGAAAATGACATTGAAACAAGAGTTAAGCGACTGCGCCAATTTATTACCTCTAATATGCCAAAAGATAGCAATTTTGTTGATGCAATTATAAATTCACTTAGAAACATGCTTAGGGATGAAAAAAATGCCCGTTATGAATTAACTATAGAAAAAGCGATTAATTCTGTTACTAATCCCTTATTTTTGAATATATCAACAAACACAGATCGTAAAGGATTTGTCACGCAGGTAGAAGAAGTCATTCAAGTCGTAGAAGATACACTAATCGATGACACAAAAGCACTTGCCGCTACTTTAACTTCACCGTCCATAGATAAAGAAAATTTAAATCCCTATCTTCAATTAATAATTTATTGCCTTGAAACAATTGATCAAGATAAGACGATTGATAATATTCAGACGGAAATTAATGGGATAAATCCATCCATTCCAGCGCAAGACGGATATCATATTTTTAAAAGAGAACTACAATTAGAACTCAACACAATAATACAACAACTACAAACATACAGAGAATTAAATGCTGAAACAATTAAATTACACTATAAAAATTATCTAATCTGGCGCTTTTATGTGGAAAATAAAAATGAAATTGAAGAATATAATAATATCAATAATGCAGTCAAAGGAAGCTTACTGCGACTGGTTTTTGCATTTTGTTGCTTATTTTCTAGTGTTATTTTAGTTACGTTATTTATGGGCGCCTTTATAAACGAGAGTTTTGATTTTAATCTCAAATTAATCGCGATGCTTTTGCTTCCTATAGGCTTTTTGATTGGAGCGCTTGCTTGCATTAGCAAATGCCATATTCAAGCACTGCAAGCATCTGCACAAGATGCTATTCATCCTATAAAAGAACAAATGCAGGAATCAAATAAAAAAATCGAGGGTGATATTGGCAAAATAACTAAGCTATTTTCAATTTCTACAGAAGATGTTACTAACTGGATAGAAAAAAAACCATTAAGTTATGCAGCATCCCTTTATCAACTACCTTCTACAGTAATAAAACAATCAGATACAATAAACGGACGTGAAGGTGCATTTAAATTTTTTCCGTCTATTAAAGAAAAAAATGGAAAAGTACCACTAAAAACGAATTATCGTACGTTCACTGCTTAGCAAGTTAACAATTGAGTAATGTTCATCAAGTCAACTTTAGGGACTTGAATGTCCCATCATCTTTAATCAAAATAATCACTCATTTAGGCATGGCGTTTTGCCTGCCGCGCTGCAAAATATGTCCCTACAGGTGGTCGTTGATTAAAATAGTGTTCAATACCTTTTAAAATAGCTGCAGCTAATTTTTTCTGATACGCTGTGCTATTTAAATTTTTTTCATCGCGTGGATTTGAAATAAATCCTGTTTCAATCAAAATTGATGGAATATCAGGCGATTTCAAGACAACAAAAGCTGCTTGCTCAACTTTTCGGTAATGTAAGCGACTAAATTGTCCGATATTCGTTAAAACATCTTTTCCTAATAAAAGACTAGAACTAATCGTCGCCGTTTGTGACAAATCAATTAAAACTGAACGTAACATATTACCCTTATCATGCAGGCTCACCCCACCCAATTCTGAATAGTTTTCTTTTTCGGCTAACCATCGTGCTTGTTCACTACTGGCACCACGCAAAGAAAGCGCATAGACTGATGCACCATGCGAGCTGGATTCTTTAAATGCATCTGCATGTATTGCAATAAAAATATCTGCCTTATTTTTTCGAGCAATTGCTAAACGTTGGCGCAAACTAATGTAATTATCATGACGACGTGTTAAAACTGCTTTCATATGTGGTTGTTGATTTACTTGCTTTTGCAAATCTTCTGCAATTTTTAGCACCACATCCTTTTCATGGATACCACCAGGCCCGGTTGCACCTGGATCTTTACCGCCATGACCCGGATCAATAACCACAACAACATCACGCTCGCCTTGATTTGCATCAGCTCGCATAACAGGTTGACTTAACGTTGTTATCACCACATGTTTATACAAATCAAGCAAAATACGTTCACCATATAAACTATTTGCTTTTAATGTCGAAATCTTACTATTTACTGGATAAGCTAAATCTAACACAATACGTAAAGTATGATTTTTGTGTTCACCTATTCGAATATCTTTGATATAGGTGTCTCGGTAATTAAGATGGTTTAATGGCACTTTATTTTCAGTATCACTGATATCAATCACGAGCCGTTCTGGATTGTGTAAACGAAAAGTTCGATAATCAGCGGTCTTGGCCAGATCAAGAACCACACGTGTATGACTTTGTGGTTGTTTACCTATTCGAATATCTGATAATAAATTTACAGAAGCAAAGGCCATCTTTGGCAATAACATTACCATAAGAAAAATAAAACATGCTTTATAAAAACGCGCCATGTTACTCATCAACCTTGATGACTCTCCCATTTCCTTGAATATCAATATAACAAGTTATATCAGGTTTTGGCAAATAACCGTCCGCTTTTTCTGGCCATTCAATAAAACATAGGCTATTTTTATGCATATAATCACGCATACCTATTAATTCTAATTCTTCTGGATCCTCAATTCGATACAAATCAAAATGATAAAGCATCAGTTGATTAATTTGGTAAGGTTCAACAATCGTAAATGTTGGACTTTTAACTGCGCCATAGTGTCCTAGCGCCCGTAAAATACCACGCACAAAAGTAGTCTTCCCTGCACCTAAGTTACCGATTAAATGAATAGTTTGGCCAGGTTTAATACGCTGCGAGAACTGCTGAGCAAAATCTAGCATCGCTTGTTCATGTTCAATGATATAAGTCTTCGTCATCATCTTCTTCTATTTCTGGATTAACAAACACGGGCAACAATGACAATAAATCTGTTGCTAACATACCTCGTTCGCCTTGCAATAAAGCGACCCTATCGCCTGCCATTGCATGTATTAAAACGCCAAGTTCAAGTGCCGTAAATTTATCGAACCCTTGAGCCCATAAACCAGCAATCATGCCCGCTAAAATATCTCCCATACCAGCAGTAGCCATACCCGCATTACCACGGTCACACACAGAGAAAATACCATCATCTTCTAATATTAAACTACCCGCACCTTTTAATACAATATCTGCATTAGCATATTGCTGCTTCAATTGGTGGAGTGCTTGATAGCGACTCATCTGCACTGTCTGTGTTGTTTGCTCCAATAATAGCGCAGCCTCGCCTGGATGCGGTGTTAATATCATTGAAGCTTTACACGGATATTGCTTTAAAAAATACAAGCCGTCCGCATCTATAATAAGTGGCTTATCTGTTTGCGTGGCAGCTAGATAAACGGACTGACTCCAATCAGAACGCCCTAACCCTGAACCAAGAACTATCACATCAGCACTTGCTAGTAAGGTTGTCCAGTTAACATGTTCACTACTAATCGCCATCACTTCAGGCCTAAAACTGACAATTGGTGCGACATGCTCTGCGCGCGTAACGACAGTCACTTTACCAGCGCCAACGCGAAGCACCGCATTTGCGACTAAGGATACAGCCCCTGCCATACCAAAGTCACCGCCCACAACGACGACATGTCCAAATTGGCCTTTATGCGAATTTTGTGCTCTTGGCATTAAATAATCAGCGACTATTTCAGGCATTAAACGAACAGCAAAAGGTTCAATTTGTAAAAATAGTTCAGCTGGCAAAGCCAAATCATCATAAGTAATTTGACCGCAGTAATCAACGGCATCACCTGTAAAAAGACCACTTTTTAACCCTAGGAAAGTAACTGTAAAATCAGCAACGACAGCAATATCTTTAACAGCGCCAGTGTCACTACACACACCACTTGGTATATCTAATGATAAAACAGGTACAAAATGATGATTAATCCATGTGATCGCTTGTGCATATTCACCCATGATGGATTTTGACAAACCTGTACCAAATAATGCATCAACAATAACATCAACATTTTCTAATAACACATGTTCATCAAACGCATGCATAGTCACCTTAGCATTTTTGGCCTCGGCTGCTGCCCAAGCTGCAGCGCCTTGCAGTTTATCGGGTGAGACGAGATAATAAATCGTAACGGCTATACCTGCATCTTTTGCTAGCTTCGCTAAATAATAACCATCGCCGGCGTTATTACCTGGCCCACAAAAAACGGCGATAGCATTAATATTTGTGAAAAGCATTTGTAGGTGCATGAAGGCAGCTTGCGCTGCCCGCGCCATTAATTGTGTTTCGTCAATCAAATACTGATTTATTGCGATTTGTTCCAAGTCGCGAATTTGCTGCGTTTGGTATATTTCCACCGGCAAATTTTCTATTATTTTGTCTAGACTCATAAAATTCTCCTTTGCGCAAAAAATGCTTCCTGATAAAATAATGGCATTAACTAACATTCACTATTAATGCATCATGACACAATCTATAAATTTTTCACACCTTGCTAAACAAATTAAACAATGGGCATACGAGCTTGGCTTTGCTCACATGGGTATTACGGATTGTGACTTGAGCCAATATCATAATGATTTTAAAGATTGGTTAGCACAAGGTTTTCATGGTGAAATGCAATACATGCAACGTCATGTACAATTACGTTGCCAGCCTGAAAAGTTATTGCCTGAGACTATTCGTATTATCAGTGTAGGTATGAACTATTTACCCGAACAAACAAATGCCATTAACGTGATTAATGCCGACCAAAAAGCCTATGTTTCACGTTACGCGCTGGGTGGAGATTATCATAAGTACTTACGTAAGAAATTAACCCAGTTAGCCGATAAAATAAAAACAGAAATTGGTATCTTTGGTTATCGTGCATTCACTGATAGCGCGCCAATTTTAGAGAAACCGTTAGCTGAAAAAGCAGGTTTAGGCTGGATTGGTAAAAATACTTTATTAATGAACAAAAATGCTGGCTCTTGGTTTTTTTTAGGTGAATTATTTACTGATTTACCCTTGCCAATCAATCAAACACCACAAAAAGAAGCTTGCGGTCATTGTCGCGCCTGTATCACCGTTTGCCCTACTGGCGCAATTGTTGCACCGCATCAATTAGACGCAAGACGCTGTATTTCCTATTTAACGATAGAATTACGTGACGCTATTCCTGAATCGCTAAGACCTCTCATTGGTAATCGTATTTATGGTTGTGATGATTGCCAACTTATCTGTCCATGGAATCGTTATGCCAAAGCAACGGATCAAGTGCAATTTCATCCGCGTCATGATCTGGATAATCGTGATTTAGTCGATTTGTTTTTATGGGATGAAGCCACTTTTCTAAAAAAGACAGAAGGTTCAGCGATAAGACGCATTGGTCATGCATGCTGGTTAAGAAATATCGCCGTTGCGCTAGGTAATGCCCCGAGTAATGCTGAAATTATTCAAGCCTTAAAATCCCGTTTAACTTATCCTAATGAAATGGTCAAAGAACATGTGATCTGGGCATTGAATCGTCACCAAACAGGTTCCAATCAACGCCAAGATCTTACACGAAAAAAACTAACTGCACGGTTAAATATGAATTATTAGATCTGTAAAAAGGTTGAACGATAGAATGCCAATTCCTCAATCGAATCCTTAATATCATCCAATGCCAAATGCTTTGAGACTTTTTTAAACTCAGACATAATTTCTGGTTTCCAGCGACGAGCTAATTCTTTTAAGGTACTCACATCAATGTGACGATAATGAAAATAAGCTTCCAATTGTGGCATATAACGATTTAAAAACCGGCGATCTTGGCAAATACTATTACCGCACATTGGTGAGACGCCACTTTCGATATATTGAGCTAAAAACTGTAAGGTTTTAGCCTCTGCGCTTGCTTCCGTCTCTAGACTATTTTTCACACGCTCAGTTAACCCTGATTGACCATGTTGCTTTGTATTCCAAGCATCCATACCCTCAAGTACAATATTTGTCTGTTTTATTGCAATCACTGGCCCTTCAGCCAGAATATTTAAATGTGCATCTGTAACAATTGTTGCTATTTCAATGATCCGATCTTGCATCGGATCAAGTCCTGTCATTTCTAAATCAATCCAAATTAAATTATCTACAGACTTTGTCATTTTATACCTTTGTTTATCATAAATGTTTATACTCAAATTACCTTAACATGCGATTTTTAACGCCATCTTTTTTCTATTAAAACTTCGCATGTTAAAATGGTTTTAATGTAGCAGTATATAGAAATGTGAAGTTTTTATAAAATATTTTCATCCCTGAGCATTCTTCCTGAACTTTTAACAAAAAACATATTTTGTGTGACAATTGTGAGCTGGAAATCGCTTTTTAGGGTAATTTAAGTATACAATAGATACCTAAATAACCAATGGAATAAACATGCATATTGTTCTCAACACTATTTTTTTAATTGCAAGCTATTTAATGGGGTCAATCTCCAGTGCGATTGTTGTTTGTAAACTATGGCGATTACCCGATCCCCGCACCACTGGCTCAAAAAACCCAGGCACAACCAATGTCCTCAGACTAGGCAGCAAAACGGCAGCATTTGCAACTTTATTGGGCGATAGTTTAAAAGCCGTTATTCCAGTTTTACTTGCTAAAGCTTTTGGCTTATCACCAGTTATTCAAGCTTTTGTTGTTTTACTTGCATGTTTGGGACATATTTTTCCCATTTTTCTTGGCTTTAAAGGTGGAAAAGGCGTAGCCACTGGCTTGGGCGGTATTTTGGCTTTAGCATGGCCTGTTGGCTTAATGCTGATCGCAACTTGGTTAGTTATTGCGCTTATTTTTCGCTATTCTTCATTAGCTGCCTTAATCAGTTTTATCTTATTACCGATGTTTATTACCCTTTTTTCAAATCAAAACTACCTCATGGCATGCTCATTACTTTCTTTAATAATTATTCTCATGCATAGACAAAATATAAAAAACTTACTCACGGGGCAAGAAGGAAAAATCGGCGCCAAAAAGTGTACTCGTTAAAATCAAATTAACCATTTGGCGAATTTTCGGTTGCACAAAACGGTGTTAAGGCAAATGTACAGCAACAAGAGGTGTTTATTAAATACGATGAATTATTAAAATTCTCCTTCAATGAAGATGAAATCATTTATTTTGTTGATAGCTCTCATCCACAACATCAAACACATAAAAAATTAATGATAATTTTCAGCAACTAAATTTTGCCTAGTTCATCACTTCAAGTGTCATGGGTATAGAACGTTATTATTTAGCTTAACCTCTTGACTTATTTATTGTTTTTTTTTAACCTCGCCACTATCGCTAAGAATGAATATTAGTCCCCAAGTTAAATAGCGATGAAGCTAAACACATTAGAAGCTAAACACATTAAAATAATTAAGGATAGGCGCTATGTCGACGTATATATTTAAAGATGAAGAGTATCAAACTGAAAAACAATTTATAGGACAATTAAAAGCACTTACTGAACATTATAGAGCTTTTAACTTTAGAATCCGCATGTTGGATACAGCTTTACGTAATAACGCAGACCAAAAGAAGTTTAAGCTCGATTTAACTATGGACGAGAGCAACAGACTTTCTCGTGCTTTTGGTTGTGAAATAGGGAATAGTGACGAAGCCATAGCCTTGAAACTGCAGGAATTAAGTAACACTTTAATGGCATTTGAGTACAACGAGATAATAGACAAGTATCAAGAGTTAGAGAGAGTTTATGATGAGCAGTTACTAGGTGAGAAGAAACTAATGACAACTGATGCTGCTTCAAGAGAAAAGGATATTTGGCCAAGCATATTATCTATTACTAAATTCTTAAATACCCAAGAAACACGAGATGTACTAAAGAATTTAGGTGTTTTTGGTGATTTTTTAATAGGAGAACACCATCTTCGGCAGGTGCGTCAATTAGAGAAAACTTTAAATGGGCAAAAAATAACATCGTCAATATATGAGATTCTACAAGTAATTTGTATGCTTACTCCGAGAGAAAAAAGTCATATCGTCGAACTCATAAAAATTCTGGATACTGATAAGCAGATTGACAGCTTAGTAAAGAAGGACATACTTTCTACTGAAGAGCTTAAGAAAAGTAAGTATTATAAAAAACAAAAACGCAGATTTAACAATAGCAATATCAATATCGATGCTATAAATTATCGAGAATATTTGCTCTTTAAATTTGTTGAAATATTAATAACGCGACTAGAAATAAGAGATGCACTTGGAAAAGAATGTTCTAATGAAGACAACCAACAAGCTCCGAAGAATATAGGACGGAGATTCTCAACATTAACTCAACGTGATTTCGATAAATTGGATGAATCTGAAGAATCTGAAGAATCTGAAGCATCTGAAACATCTGAAGCATCTGAAACATCTGAAGCATCTGAAGCATCTGAAGCATCGGAAGAAACAGTGTCGGATGAAGTAAACGCAAACAAGTTGCAAAAACCTAAAGAACCTGAAGCATTGAAAAAAACAGTGCCGGATGAAGTGAACGCAAACAAGTTGCAAAAATCTGAAGAACCTGAAGTGTCGGATAAAGTGAACGCAAACAAGTTGCAAAAATCTGAAGAACCTGAAGTGTCGGATAAAGTGAACGCAAACAAGTTGCAAAAATTACATAGAAAAAAGAACATGGCGAAATTTGGCGCTGCAAGTGCATATCTTCCTCCTTTAGTTACAGCAACAGCTATCGTAGTACAAGCAATTTATTTTCCTCCGCTTGCCCCGGTAGCTTTAGCAGCAGCATTGTCATTTTTGGCCGCAATTACAATTGTTGCATTGGTAAGTTCTTCTGCAATGGGCTTTTTCGGGGGGAGCGCTGCTGGTGAAATAGAAAATTATGAAAATGAAGGGCTCAATCAAAAGGCAATGAAAATATAAAATACAATTTTAGCGATTAAAAAGAAATCTGAAATTAATGCAGATTTCTTTTTCAGTAAAATAATTGTTATAGATGTACCTTGCACCGTCCTATGAAGTAAGCCCTAACTTGAAAATCAGTTTATTTAATTCAAAAACCGACAAAACCAAAAGCCTCATCACTTTGCACGTGAAACATACTCACCAGAGCGTGTATCAACTTTAATTTCTTCATCTTGCTGCACAAATAACGGTACACGAACAACGGCGCCTGTCTCTAGGGTTGCTGGTTTACCGCCTCCACCTGACGTATCACCACGTAAACCTGGATCTGTTTCAACAATTTTTAAAGTCACAAAATTTGGTGGCGTAATACTTAAGGGTGAACCATTGTATAAAGTTACAACACACACATCTTGTTCTTTTATCCATTTCACAGCATCAGCAACAGCTGTTTCATCCGCTAAGTATTGCTCGAAACTTGTTTCATCCATAAAATGCCAAGCTGAACCATCACAATAAAGATAACGTGCTTCAATATCCATGACATCTGCCGCAGGCACTGTATCACCTGATTTAAAGGTTTTTTCTAAAACACGTCCGGTTTTTAAGTTACGTAATTTAACTCGACTAAATGCTTGACCTTTACCGGGTTTTACAAATTCATTCTCAATAATATTACAAGGTTCATTATCCAAAAGAATTTTTAAACCTTGTTTAAACTCGTTGGTACTATAAGTTGCCATGTCTTTCCACCTTTTATAAATATGAACTTTGCTTAAGCACTAAAATAAATGCTAAAATTTACCACTTTTTGCCTAATAACGGAACCATTAATGACACAAAACTGGCAACAACAATTACAATCTGCCATTAAAACACCAGAGGCATTGTTACAATACTTAGATTTAAGCAAAGAACACCATAACATTAGCCAATTTGGCCACCAGCAATTTACGACAAAAGTCCCACTCAGTTTCGTAAATAGAATGCAAAAAGGTGACATAAATGATCCCTTATTGAAACAAGTCATTCCTCTAACTGATGAAGAAATATCTGTCCCAGATTATCTGCTTGACCCACTAAATGAGTCAGCACATAATCCCATTCCTGGTATGTTACACAAATATCATGGTCGCATTTTAATGACATTAACAAGTACTTGTGCAATTAACTGTCGGTATTGTTTTCGTCGACATTTTGATTATGCCAATAATAATGTGGGTCGCTCAGGCTGGAACGCAATCTTTGATTATATAAAACAACATCCTGAAATTCATGAAGTTATCCTTAGCGGTGGTGACCCTCTCATGGTTAATGACCAATTACTGCATCAATTCACTCAATTGCTCAATCAATATCAACAAATCAAGACGTTGCGTATCCATAGTCGTATGCCAATTGTATTACCGGCAAGAATTGATCATTCTTTTTTAGACTGGATTGATGCGCAACCTTTTAATTTAATCATTGTTGTTCACTGTAATCACCCCCAAGAATTAAATAACGAGGTATACACAGCAATACAACAACTGAAACAAAAAAATGTAACCATTTTAAATCAATCTGTACTAATGAAAGGTATTAATGATAACGCTGATACACTTATCGCATTAAGTCATCGCTTATTCGACATGCAAATTCTACCTTATTACTTACACCAAATGGATAAAGTGCAAAATGCAAAACACTTTGCTGTCTCTGACATCGTTGCATTAAATTTGCATCAACAATTACAGGCTTACCTACCTGGTTACCTTGTGCCAAAGTTGGTAAGAGAAATTGCTGGAAAAAAAAATAAAACATTACTTTAATTAAATACAAACATGCCATTAGTGCATCATCCTAAAATAAATATAACACCCAATGCATTATTAACGTGCTATGCTTACTGCTGGAAAAAGAAAAAAGAGGAATCCCTATGAAAAGATTATTGGTTTTTGCAACAACCTTTGTCTTATTTTTTGTCTTATTAGGCGTATTTTTAGACCATACAAGATTATTTATCCTCGGCGCTATCATTTTTATATTGACGCTTGCCGCTTATGATTTTATGCAGAAAAAACACAGTATCTTGCGTAATTTCCCAGCCATTGGACGATTAAGATTTTTGTTTGAACTTATTCGCCCAGAAATTCAACAATATTTTATTGCAACAGAAGAAGAAGAGCGACCATTTAGCCGTGAACAACGTAGCATTGTGTATGCAAGAGCTAAGAAAGAATTGGACACAATTCCTTTTGGTACCAAGCATGATATTACTGACGAAGGTTATGAGTCAGCGCTACATTCACTTAAACCGACTCATATTTCAGAAATAGAATCACGTGTTCGTGTTGGCGGTGCTGACTGTCAACAACCGTATCATGCCTCTCGTTTAAATATCTCAGCAATGAGTTTTGGCGCTATTAGTAAAAATGCTGTGCTTGCATTAAACAAAGGCGCAAAATATGGCAACTTTGCACATAATACTGGCGAAGGTGGCCTGAGTCCTTATCATTTAGCCGGTGGCGGCGATATTATTTGGCAATTAGGTACAGCGAACTTTGGCGCTCGTACGAAAGATGGCAAGTTAGATCCAGATTTATTCCAGAAAAAATCTCAACATGCCCAAGTAAAAATGATTGAGATTAAAATTTCTCAAGGTGCAAAGCCATCACATGGTGGTATCTTGCCTGCTGTGAAAATAACACCAGAAATCGCTGAAATTCGTAATATTCCACTGGGCGAAGATTGTATGTCTCCACCAACCAATCCTGAATTTGATACGCCCGAGGAGTTATTACAGTTTGTGACTAAATTACGTCAATTATCGGGTGGTAAACCAATCGGTTTTAAACTCTCAATTGGTAAAAAAGAGCAATTTTTAGGCATCTGTAAAGCCATGCTCAAAACAAATGTACTACCTGATTTTATCACCGTTGATGGTGCAGAAGGTGGTACTGGTGCTGCACCACTAGAGTTTACAAATCGACTAGGATTAACTATTGATGAAGCATTAACCTTTGTCCATAACAGTCTGGTAGGCTGTGGATTACGTGAAAAAATAACAGTAATAGCCAGCGGCAAGATTATCACTGGATTTGATATGTTATGCAAAATTGCCTTAGGTGCAGATATATTAAATTCTGCACGTGGTATGATGTTTGCCGTGGGTTGTATTCAATCACTACAGTGCAATAAAAACACTTGCCCAACTGGGGTAGCAACACAAAATCCCTACCTCATGCGTGGCCTAGATGTAGAAAGTAAATATATGCGTGTCGCAAATTTTCATGATGCAACAATTAAAAGCTTTTTAGAAATTGCTGGCGCAATGGGCTTTAAACATATTGATAACATCAGCCCTTGGGATGTATTTCGTCGAGGTCAAAATGACCAGAATCGCAGTCTGGCTGAGATTTATCCGCAACTTAAGCATAAAGCGTTTATCGAAGATATAGAAAACTTACCTAAAGATTTTGCTTATCATTGGACGCAAGCTTCAGCTGAGCATTTTTAAATTTATTCACGTCCATGCGTCAGTGCGCATGGGCGTGAAACATATACTGGGTAAGAAATACAAAGTTTTAACAATGTAAAAAAGCCGAATGCTTAAGCCATGAAGATTGCGGTGCATAGGCAAACAATATCGTGCCATTTTTAATCGCATTAATTGTGGGTTTAGCCATACGCTTTGGTATTGCTGGACAACCAAAACTTCGGCCTATACGTCCTTCACGCATCACACGATTTTCACTCACGTAATTAGCGCCATGCAACACAATATATCGAGACATCGCATGATCATTGATGCCAGGCTCTAATCCTTCAAGTCGTAGTGTTAATCCATTATGGCCATCATACGTACTTTTGGTAAGAAAAGTACCAATACTAGATTCATGACTGCCTGATTGATTTGAAAAATATTTTCCAACCATATCACCACTTTTCTCACCATGGGCGACCAGTTCTGCATATTTAACGTGTAAATGTTTTAAATCAATAACCCAAAGCCTAGGCTCTACAGCCGGTTTAGAATAATCAATAATGGTTAACATTTCCTGCTTGTCCATGCCCCGCTTTCTTGCACAAGCATAGGCCTTTAAAGCATATTTGAACACATTATTATCCAGGTTTTTATCATCGCCAGAAAGATCTGATTTATTTAAGGTAAGTGCTTTTTCCGCTGTCACATTATAAGATTTTTGAAAAAATGGAAAAGCAAAAGTGGAAAAACTAACGCATAATCCAATTATGCAAAAACTAAACGATTTTAGCTTCATAGTGAACTCCTTAGTTTTGATAATCAACTATAGTTTCACTAACTCACGCACAAAACGCATACGCTAACGACTTGAAAAAGTCGCTAACGCATGTTCATGTTTTAGTTACTCTAGATTAAATAACATTTAAAGTAACAGTTATATTGCCTCACCAACTGAAATGAAAATAATGATTTGCCTTCCTTATTTTCACTACAGCATATATCCAATCCACTTCGAAAACGATGCTATTTGAAATAAATTAAGTATGTTTTACATGAGTAATTTCATACGACACCAATCCGCCTGGTGTTGTAATATCAACAATATCACCTTCATCTTTTCCAATTAATGCTCTAGCAATTGGCGAAGTGACTGAAATTTTTCGTTGTTTCAAATTTGCTTCTTCTTCACCAACAATTTGATAGCTTGAAGTTTCATCATTATCAATGTTTATCAACTCAACCGTGACACCAAAAACAACACGCCCAGTATGTGGAATCTTACTCACATCAATTACTTGTGCTAATGATAATTTACTTTCAAGTTCAGCAATACGCCCTTCAACAAAACTTTGCCGTTCTTTTGCTGCATGATACTCTGCATTTTCCTTGAGGTCACCGTGTGCACGCGCTTCAGCAATTGCAGCAATGACTTCTTTACGCACAACGCGCTTTAAATTATCTAATTCATCAACTAAAACTTGATGGCCTGTTACGGTCATTGGAATTTTTTTCCCAGTCATTTTAATCCTCTAGTTATCTGAACCTATAAATTGAAGTTTAATCCCATTTGTATTTCGCGCATCATAACATGATGAATACATTTTGGCCATAGATAAAAATCGCATTTTAAAGTGGTTTGGGTATAATAACAACATTAAAAAGTTAATACTGCGATACCTATGAAACCTTGGTCGAAAACAAGCTGGCAAACACACCCCGCAATGCAGTTGCCTGATTATCCTAACCTTTCAGATGTAAAAAAAGTGACCGATCACTTGGAAGGTTTACCCCCTCTTGTAACACCACTTGAAATTCATGCGCTCAAAACTCAATTATCACAAGCACAACGGGGTGAGTGCTTTTTGTTACAAGGTGGTGATTGTGCTGAACAATTTTCTGAATGCCAAGAATCGCTTATTACCAATAAGTTTAAAATTTTATTACAAATGAGCCTTATCCTATTACATGGACTCCAAAAACCCGTTATTCATGTTGGCCGAATTGCAGGACAATATGCAAAACCTCGCTCAAATACGACCGAATCTTGCTTTGGAAAAACTTTGCCAAGCTATCGTGGTGATATCATCAATGGTGCTGAGTTTACCGAACAAGCCAGAATGCCAAATCCACACCGGATGCTAGAAGGCTATCATTACGCAGCATTAACGATGAATTACTTACGTGCATTAGTGGACGGTGGTTTTGCAGATCTTCGTCATCCAGAATACTGGCATTTAGACTATGCACTCAATCCAAAAATCAAACGTCAATTTGATGCATCAAGCAAAGATATTCAAAAAACACTAGATAAATTGCATTTACTGCCTGGCGCTCAAGCCTATAACCCCAAGCAAATTAATTTTTACACAAGTCATGAAGCATTATTGTTACCTTATGAGCAAGCTTTAACACGTTATGTTGAACAAGAAGCCAAATGGTATAATTTGTCTACGCATTTTCCTTGGATTGGTAAAAGAACGTCTATGCTAAATGGCGCGCACATTGAATATATGCGTGGCATTGCCAATCCACTTTCAATTAAAATTAGTACTGAGACAAACCCCAATGAGCTCATTAAAGTTTTATCAAAACTTAATCCGGAAAATGAGCCGGGGAAAATCAATTTGATACATCGCTTTGGTATTGCAAATATTCAACAACATTTACCACCATTAATTAAAACAATACAACATAGTGGATTCGTCGTACTATGGAGCTGTGATCCAATGCATGGCAATACCCACCATACAGCAAGTGGTATCAAAACACGGCATTTTGACGATATACTTGCTGAATTACGCTTAGCATTTTCTATCCATCAAGATTCCGCAGTGCCTCTCGGCGGCGTACACTTTGAAATGACTGGGGAAAATGTGACAGAATGTATTGGTGGCAGCACGGGCATAACTGAGAAACAATTAACCAATACTTACAAAAGCTTGGTTGACCCCAGACTCAATTACGAACAAGCACTCGAAATTGCATTAATGATTGCAGAAAAGGATTATTAATATGACGACGTCCAAAAAAAAATTACCGCCCTATTTATATTGGTTATCAATTTTTCTTATTTTTTTTACAATTGTAAGTTTTATTTTATTGGATGAGTGGTTGCTCACCTCAGTGCATCAAATTGCTTTCTTAAATAAAAAAATTGTTGCCTCAACACTAAACTATTTTCGGTATATTGGTACAAATCGTGGATTTTCATATTTATATATTATTCTAGTTGCTTTCATATTGTATCAATGGCATGCACATAAACATATTGCTTATAAAACCTTATTTATCATACTCAGTTTGAGTGTAACCATTGCTATAATTTTTTGTCTTTCAACTTTTTTTTCACGCTACATTCCACAACTTGCTGTTTTAGCACACAACCATAGTATGCATTTATTAAATGATCCTAATGCCGCCTTTCCTTCAGGACATATTGCACGTTTAATTTCGCTGATTACCTGTCTATGTATTTTATTTCCACGAAGGTTAATTTCAGCAACATTAATAAGCATCACCGCCGTGGTTTTAATTGGATTAGGGCTGTTGATAGATAATCGATACTTTTTATCGGGTGCAAGTGCTGGCGCGATTATTGGTATTGTTGTACCGCATTATATTAAACAGCTTATTTTTGTTCAGCGCCTTTTTCAAATGAAAAGTAGAGTAAATTAAATCCTAAAAACTATTTAATTTATTTTTTAGGTATCTGACTCAATAACAATGTCGGCATTTTTTGCTTGTTTTTGGGGCGCTTTACTGTTAAATAAATATAGTTTTCTGCTAGATCTTCCGTTATCTTTTGTTGCGTTAATTTTGTAATTGTTTCAGCATATAGACGTGTTATCGGCACTTGGTCTGCAACAATTCGAGGAGAAGCATGCAAAAATTTTACAGCATATAGGGTAGCAAAACTATCTTCAAAATCTTGCTGTGTAAACTTTGTTGCATTATCTGGAAACGGTGCGACTTGAGCAATACGCGAACTATGATCACCATTTATAATAAAAATCGTATTGTCAAAATCACCAGCTTTTTTAAGCTTATTAACAAACTGGTTAAGTAAATGATAATCACATTTTAACTGCCCTTCATAATAACGATAATGCACAGCACGTTGCTTATCCGTATTACTATAAGGACCTAAATCATAATTCATCATCCATTGATTAACCTTAGGATTTGGCTGACAATATTGATTAAAAATATAAGGCGAATGTGGTAATAGTATATGTGCAAAATATACTCTTCCTTTAGGGTGCGCGATAATGGCGTTTGCTAAAGCATTTAACGTCTCTGGTACCGCTGCGGCACTTACCTGATCTTGATGCCAAGACCAGTGCGGTAAATTAATTGATAAATGAAGCAAACTTGGTCTCAAATAATATTCATAACCTATCATCAACGAACGATAAATCGATGACAGTAATAAAAAGCTTTTACTTAAATAAATAAGATGTTGATTTCTTGAAATGGATAAATTTTTAGCATACTCAAGACTATGCACAGGATAAGTATAACATTGCTCCAGTCGAATATTTTTTGCTTTACAAAAATTAATATACTGAGGTTGAAAAATATTAATCGCATAACCTTTCTCTGAAAGTAATGTAAAAGCCGAATTTTTATATAAATCTAAATGTTTTAAACCATCAGCAAAATAAGTCGCATTTTGCGCCTTTGGCAAAAAATTTAATAAGTTAGGAATAGAATTATAAGTGCGTGAGTAATGACTATAAGCATTAGAATACAATGTGAAACCGTTGCTGAGATAAAACTGTATTAATTGTTTTTTTAAACTATCTCCATGGGAAATATTTTGAGGTATAGCATTGATACCTATGTGCTCATCTAAAATAATATGTACGACTGTTGGTAGTTTCTTATCAATTGAAACTTTATAGTTTGTATCGATTGGTTGAACAAACTGTTGCTTCATTGGCATTAAAATACAGGTTGCAATAAAAACCGCACTCATGACACAAATTATTGGCACAGTTTTTTCTAAACAAAAAATAGCTAACAAAACAATAATAATGAAAGTTGCTTTTAAAACCCATCCATTTTGAAACAAAGGAAAAAAGCTCAATGTTATGCTTACCAATAAGATAAAAATTACCGTCCGCAATATCCAAGAATGCGTGACTAATAAAGCACCTGAGGTAAAGCCTACAATAATTATTAATAAACATAACATTATCGATTCATAATGATTAAAGCCGTAAACATTAAATTGAATAAAATAAACATACGGTGATAAAAGTAAAAGCATAGGCATGCAAAAAAATAAAACTTTTTTTATTTTTTTTTCTCGTACCATATTAAGACCCTGCCATGTTCTGTGATTGTTTCTGTTTGAATAATTTCTGCATGCCTACTCAATAAGTTAATAAAATTATCGTAATGATAATCAGGAAATATGTCACCTTTTATTGCTAACATTAATTTCACCATAGGATCTTGTTTTGGCACAAATTCCAAGACCCCCATTGGTGCTAATTGTAATAAATAATCAATAATATCTGATAAGCTCACATTACCGCTCAGTGCTAAATGATGAATGATTGCTAATGCCATAATTGCATCAGCGTTGGTTCGCTCTTGTAAAGCGTATCTCTCCGTATTGGCCCAACCTTGTGCAGGTGTTGGATTCATACAATCTATATGCAATGGCAGAAAATTATAATTTTCTTGCTTTGCTCGCTCATAAGCATTTTCCAAGGCGCCAATATCTGTATCCATACCAATTACATATTCAGCACCAGCCTTTAATGCTGCAATTGCATAATCACCACTGTTGCATCCCAAATCCCATAATTGCTTTGGTTTTGTTTTTTCTATAAATGTTCGAATAAAACGTAATTTATTTTGTTTTTCTATTGCTTGATAATGATTATCTTTTGCGTAAGTTTGCCATTGCGTTATTTGACTTTTAGGTAATACTAATTTTTTAATACAATTTTCAAGCATAATTAATAAATTCAAATATGCTTGTTTACTAAATGCTTTTTGTTGTAACGTATTAATTGCTTGTTGTTTTTTCTTTTTTTCAAAATGCGCAGGTAATACAACGTGAACAAATACTGCCAAATTAAATTTTCGATACCAAGGTAACAAACGATTAATTTCAACGGTAGATATACCATTAAGACTTCCGCGATACCACGCCTGATAATCTATGTGCGTGTAAGCCTTTAACAATAATGGATTTAAAAAAGTATCACAAAACTGCTGATGGGCTAACCAGAACTCACCTATTTTATAAGGGCGAAATGATAAATGATCAATAAATATAGGGGATGCACCTAAAAATTGAATATTATAGGCGCTCGCATCAACTAAAGAAACATTATGTATCAACGCATGTTGCTGAATAGCAAGATGCCTCAATGCCGCTTGCTTGAGTGCTGAAAATGTCCACTCATAAGGATAAGAAATAAAGGGTATTTTTGGATGCATCAAAATGCTTGCCGCATCCACTGAAATAGCACTTGCCTGCTCTATTGATAATGCTTTTTCATCAAGCAGCCATTCTCTTTCTATCAATTCACGAATAACTGGTGTTTGTCTAACGGCCTTATAATCTGCCAAACCAACCTTGGTAATTATACGATAAATGCTACTATCATCATGGATGATGAAACCAGCAGGGTCTTTAAATGAACCTAAATCTCTCTTAAAATTATTCATTATTTTCAGGTTTATATTTTTGCTCAGATATTTGCGAATTCTTCCCTTTTTTTGATTTTTGTTTTTTACCAAAAACTTTCTGAAAAATTAATTTAATTTTTTGCCAATAGACTTTAGCAATAGCTAGAAAGCCTGCAATTCCTGCAATAAAGCCCTGCACTAAAACACTACCCGTACCACCATCTAAATAAGCATAAGCTGGACTCGTTACAAGACAACCTAATAAAATAAATAATAAATATTTTTTTAACACGAATATTTCCTTACACGAACACACATATTAAATGAGTATTAGGACTTACTTACATAAATCCTTAGTGTATCAGATATCTTCAAAATATGAGATTATTCATCAGGTATTTTTTCGAATATTAAGAATAATTTAAAATGAAGGTAATATAAAAGAATGCGCGATATAGATAGTTAAATTTTAACTTGCAAACATCCAAAAAGCCCTCAGCAATCCTTGCCAAAGACTTTTCTTCCCAACAAAGTATGCTATTTCTAGCATATCATCCCTGAAAAAGTCTATTGACTACGGCATCCTACCTAATACTCTTGCAGTTTCATATACAAGAATAATCTCTGAGGTGTTACTTCTCAGTAATACTTTCCATATTAATCCGTGTTAGCCTCGTGCCAACTTGTATAGCAATTGCATCCCAGCTAACTCGTTCCTACATGCCCAATTGCTTGAGTGAATTCTAACAACTTTAGCAATGGAGACAAGCCTATTTTTAAGTAAATGCAAATTGTTATCATCTACATTTTTAATTAATCTATATAAAACAATGTGTTATATTTTTACATGGAAAAATTATCATAAATATCTCACGAGGTATTGAGACATTTCTCACAAAAAATAAGGCTGATAATTTATGTTGTATTTTTTAGATGTTAAATTGATGGTTAAATTGAATGCAAAATATAATTTCATGAACTTTTTGGTCTGTACATTATTTACTAATGCTAAGGCTTACCGTAAACGCGTTATTCATATAGGAAATTGCTGTAAACAATAATTTATGTTACATAAGAGAAGATTATATCTATGAATAGCGCTTTTGGCCACCTTGTGGACTAAAAGCAACCCGAGCTGCGTATAATTTACTCAAATTATGTTGTAATGAAGTGCTAAATGGAGAAATGGCATTGAAGCGTATTTTAATTATCATAAGTATTTTTATTTTTAGTGTAAGCTTAATCATTTATATTGTTGGAAATATATTAGATCAAAATCCTACAAGCCATCCACGCCGCGCATTTTTAAATGCGGAAAAAGCCTTACAAAGTAAAAATTACAAAAAATTTAAAGAAATTGAAACACAATTAATCAATTATCCATTATACCCTTACCTACTTGCTGAAGATATTTCATCACGAATCAATGATTTACCAGAAACCGAGGTAAGTACTTTTTTGCAAAACTATGGGAATACCGCAGCTGCCGACACCCTCAGAACAAATTGGCTTTTAGCACTAGCACATGCAGGCAAATGGCATACGTTTACTCAATATTATCAAAAAACTAAAAATACACAATTACAATGTCTTTATGCAAATGCGCTTTACCAAACTAATCAAAAATCAAAAGCCTATCAACTTGGTAGGCAACTGTGGCTTGTTCCTAAATCTCAAGATAATGCTTGCGATGTCATCTTCAAACAAATGAAAGAGAGTGGATACCTGACAAAGCAATTAATTTGGCAACGTTTTTTATTAACGATTCAGCATGGCAAACTACCACTTGCAAACTACTTACGTTTACAATTAACGACTGAGCAACAAATCGATGCTGGTAAATGGATAACAATCAAACAAAACCCTGAAAAAATAAATGATACAAAACTATTTCCAGCAGATATCAATAATAATAATGCTATTCTTACCTACGGCCTAGAAAAATTAGCTGAAAAAAATCCACAACAAGCAGTAACTGCATGGGATAAATTACAAAACGCACATAGTTTCACTCATCAACAGACACAAAAAATTATTCAAGCAATTGCCATTGGTTTCATTAAAACCACACACCAAAAATCGATTCCTTGGTTACATCAAATTAATCCAAAATACCTTAATGATATTGCGATGAGTTGGCGACTACGTTTTGCATTAATTGAAAATAATTGGCGCGGTTTATTACATTGGATTGATAACTTGCCAATAAAACAACAACAATCCTCTGAATGGCAATATTGGAAAGCGCAAGCATTAACACATTTACATCAAACAAAACAAGCAAAGCTAATTTACCAACATCTTGCAAAAAAGCGTGACTATTACGGTTTTCTTGCTGCTGATAAATTAAATATACCTTATCCAATACATAATTTAGAATTACCTATTTCACAACAAGATTATGACAATGTCGCTAATCATCCTGGCTTTTTACGGGCTAAAGAACTTTTTGCTTTAAAGCGTTATAACGCAGGTATCAAGGAGTGGTGGCACACACTTTTAGCGCTAAATGAGAAAGATCGTTATATTGCAGCAAGACTTGCAAACCAACAACACTGGACAGCAATTGCTCTAGCAACAACAGGTTTTATTGCTCATCAAGATGATTTACAACTGCGATTTCCACGTTTTTATTTAAACACCGTCATGAAACAGGCGCAACGCTTTAATCTACAACCAGAATTTATTTATGCTATCATTCGCCAAGAAAGCATGTTTAAAGCCGATGCGCAATCTTATGCTGGTGCAATGGGGCTCATGCAGCTCATGCCAAGTACGGCCAATATGTTAATCCAACAAGATAATTTACCAGCTAATCTTTCACAACAATTACATAAACCCGAAGTCAACATTTTATTGGGTAGTCAATATTTAAATCGTTTAATGAAAATGAATAATAATAGTGCTGCGTTAACTGCTGCGTCTTACAACGCAGGCCCTGGGCGAGTCAACACATGGTTACCCAAACAAGGTAATATTTCAGCAGATGTATGGATTGATTCAATCCCTTATCCTGAAACAAGAAACTATGTCAAAAATGTAATGACTTATGCTGTTATTTATCAATATCTTATGGGACAAAAACCAAAAATTACAAATTTAATGCCGCCAGTAACAGCGCGTACAAACCAGTAAAGAATGATAACAAAGACTTGCAATGCATGATTAAAATCGAGATAATATGCATTGGACTTACGCGCAAATACAATGGAATTTTTATTATACGCGTAACTTTATTCTAAAGTATTTAAGGATAACAACTTTATGAATATTAAATCTATCGCTATATTGACTGGCACACTTTTTTTTACGCCAATACTATTCGCTGCAACATCAACAACAACATTTACGGTCTCCGCTGAGGTTTCTGCAGACTGTTCTGTCTCAGCCAATAATTTAACTTTTGATACTTATGATCCAACCTCTTCAAGCAATGATGACGCTACAACGACTATTGATTTAACCTGCACAGCAACAACTCCGTTTAATATTGGATTAAATGCCGGCACAGGTACTGGAGCAACGGTAACTACACGTATATTAACAAATGGTGCAAGCACACTAGACTATAGTCTATATCGAGATGCAAGTAGAACGCTAGTTTGGGGTAATACACCAAGTACAGATACCATGACAAGTATTGGAACAGGCAGCGAACAGGAATTTACGGTTTATGGTCGTTTGCCCGGAAGTCAAGCTGGCGCAATTCCTGGGACTTACAGTGACACAATAACGGTAACGGTTACTTACTAATGCGATTGTTCTACTTTCTACCTTTATCACTACTACTTTGTAAAATAGTCTTTGCTTCTAATTTACAAATTCAGCCGGTTAATATTAATTTTAAACCTCAACAAACAATGTCTAGTATAAAATTAACCAATCATGATAATAAACCCATCGTATTACAAATTGCTATTAAACAATGGCAACAAGATAAAAATGGCAAGGATATTTATCAATCCACAAAAGCACTTTTAGCAACGCCTAAAATTTTTACGATTAAACCAGGGCACACTCAAATTATTCGTCTTGCAATTATACAACCACAAAATAGAAGTCATGAGCAAACTTATCGATTATTTATTAAAGAGTTGCCCAGAAAACAAAAAAACAATCAAACAAATCAGTTACAATTAATCATGCAATATATTTTGCCAATTTTTATTAATGAAACAAAACCATTAACAAAAGTAAGTTACCATTTATTAAAAAAGAATAATAAAACACAAAGTATTTCCGTGGTGAACCAATCAAATCACCATATTGTTTTAACAGGTATTTTAATTAACGATAGCAAAAATGATACGATCGGTATCATGGAAGAGCGTGGTATTTATCTTCTTGCTGGTGCGCAATATCAACTGGTTGTGCCACTGAAAAACACAAAAGCCTTACCTACCTCAGCCAAGATACTTTATTTAAAGTGAACTTAACAAAACGTGTGCAAAAGATACTATTTTAGCACTAGTTTAGTCTCATTTTACGTACCTTTTGTTTTTAGTGAGTGCGACTAAAATTTGCAAACATATAATTTACATCGCTTATTTTATTTGCGGCGAATTTGCTTTTTTGCTGGCTTACTTCTCACCTCAAAATTAATGGCACACACAACACCATACTCTGCAACCCTATTAGCCTTATATTGCAATAATATCGCTGCAAATCAAGTTGTTGAAACTTTAGAAGATAAACAAGGACAAATATGGTTAGACAAAAAGACGTTAGATTTATGTCATTTACAAAATAAAAAAGCACACAAGATCATCTATGACCACAAACAGTATTATTTACTCAATGATATTGTTGGCAATAATTATCACGTTAACAATGAAAAATCGACAATTGATATTAATATCCCTGTTAAAAATTATCCTAGTAATAACGTATTCTTAAATAAAATGGATACCACAAAAATACGTCCCAAACGGCAAGGTTTATATTTAAACTATGATCTTACCGCGCAAAAAGAAAACTTAACTGATACCAATAATCTCTCAGGCTTGAGTACACTTAATTATTTTAATAAAAATGGTGTTGGCGAATTTGAATATTTTTTACAAAATATTAATAATAAAACAACCTCAGTAAGGCTTGATACGAACTGGACACTAGATGAGCCAGAAAAAGCAGCAAGCTGGCGATTTGGAGATAGTATCACCGGCACAGATATTTGGACGGGTGCAGTACGCTTTGGTGGTATTCAATATGCAACCAATTTTGCCACTCAACCTAATTATATTACTTTTCCATTACCCAGCGTCAAAGGACAAGCTGTTGTGCCAACATCTGTTGACTTTTATCTCAATAATCAATTACTCAATAGTCAAAATGTAAATTCTGGTGCTTTTGATATCCAAGGCTTACCTGTAATTACCGGTGCAGGTGATATTTTAGTGCAGACAAAAGATATTACAGGTAAACAAACCGTGGTTGCTGTTCCATACTATGCAAGTGCTTCTTTATTACAAAAAGGCTTATCCAGCTTTTCATATGATTTAGGTATGATTCGTAATGATTATGGTATAGAAAGTAATAACTATAGCGATCCAACGGGTGTTGTTAGTTACAAAAAAGGATTAAGTAATGATTTCACTGCTGGAGTTCATTCCGAAATTTTAGCGCATCAACAAGATATTGGTTTAAGTGGCGCGTATAATTTAAATAATCTTGCTATTGTTAATACAGCAATTGCCGCAAGTAACAATGAGAGTAAACAAGGTGGGTTATTGCTTGCTGGTATACAACGACAAACACCTAGGTACAGTCTTGGTTTTCAAGCAGAAACAACCAGTGAAGATTTTTGGCAACTTGGTTTAACTGATGACGAATTATCTCCTAAATTTCTATTACAGTCGAGTGCAAGTATTAATTCACAGCGCTATGGTACATTAAGCGTGAGTTATACTAATCGTGTTGGACGTACTGAACCTGTCATTGGTATTGCAACCTTTGGTTATAATCTACCACTGGGTAAAAAAACATTTTTAAGTGTGAACTATACTCAGCAGTTTGGTAATGATAAAAGTAAACAATTATATATTAATTTTATTTACACGCCCGCGCCTAGTTATACTGCGAATGTTGCATTTAATAAAACAGAACAATCAGGTGACCAAGGATATATACAATTTAGTAAAAATCTGCCAACAAATAATGGTATTGGTTATAGTGTTTCACAAACGACAGGGGGCGATCCTCAAACACAAGCAAACCTAATTGCACAATCTACATATGGACAATACCAAGCGAAATATTCACATGTCGATAGCACAGATAATTACGAAGTAGATGTAAATGGTGCAATTGTACTTTTTGCCAATCAACTTAATGCGACCCGACAAATAACGAACAGTTTTGCACTTGTTAATTTACCTGGGCAAGCTAATGTCCCCATATACTTTAGCAATCAACCCATAGTTAAAACAAATAAAGATGGCTATGCTTTTATTCCAAATATTCAGGCTTATCAAGATAATGTTATAAGCATTAATCCAAATGATTTACCATTAAACGATACCATTGAAAAAACTAAAATTGATGTCAAACCCTATTACCATAGTGGCGTTTTGATTCAGTTTCCAATGCAACAAACCTACAATTATGATCTTTTCTTAAAAGCAAAGAATAATGATATCCTAGCACCAGGTAATACCGTATATATCGAAAGCCTGAAGAAAAGTTTTCCTATTGGTTATCATGGCGAAGTATTTATAACAAGTCATAGACCCATTAACACACTCTCTGGTATTGTGCGTGAATCAACCCAGCTTTGTCGCTTCAGTATTAATATTCCTAAAAATCAGGATTATGTACAGCAATTAGGAGAAGTTAAATGCCAATAAAATATTTTATTTGTTTTTTATGCACACTATTTGTGAGCTTATCGAGTTATGCGACCTGTGTTGGTTTAGGATGTAGTTGTAGTGTTTCTACGGCTGCTTTTAATTTTGGTACGTATGATCCCTTATCTAGCATTAATGATAATACAACGGGTACCGTCTCTGTAACTTGTAGTGCTTTAGTCATAAATGCAATCGTTAATTATAATATTGAACTTTCTCCCGGCAGTAGCGGAAATTACACAGCAAGAACATTAGTCGATGGTATTAATGATCTCACTTATAATTTCTACATTGATGCCAGCCGAAGTATTATTTGGGGAGATGGCAGTAGTGGAACGTCCTTAATCAATGATGGATACCTCATTAGTCTACTCGCACCAGTGACACGTAATTATACTATCTATGGACAAATTCCTGCTGAGCAAGCCGTTACGCCCGGTATGTATTTGGATACCGTTGTTGCTACAGTAGTTTTTTAAAGAACAATGGTTCTCTAAGTTAAATTGTAACATGCTTGCCTACGATTAACTGTCTCTAAAAAACTGCTAAATTATTTCCTTAACAGGTACTTAAAAATCTAATAGATAACAACCCACATTCTGTGGGCGTTTTTCTGGAAGAATAACAACAGAATATCACACTACATGGAACCTTTATTTTAACGCTCAAACCAAAATCAAGGTTATAGGGTCTCAAAAGGGTGACGCAAAATAATGGTCTGTGAACGGTCAGGGCCTGTTGAAATAATATCTATTGGTGCATCAATTATTTGTTCAATACGACGTAAATAATTTTTTGCATTTTCAGGCAACTGATCATAATCAGTAATTCCAAAAGTTGACTCAGACCACCCTGATAATTCTTCATAAATAGGTTCACAGCGTTTTAATATTTCAACGTCATTAGGAACATTAATAATTTCTTCACCATCTAATTTATAGCCAGTGCATATTTTTATTGTTTCTAAACCATCAAGGACATCAAGTTTTGTTATGCATAATCCACTGATACTATTTATATAGACAGCACGTCGCATCGACACGGCATCAAACCAACCACAACGCCTTGCTCTTCCTGTATTTGAACCAAACTCATGACCACGTTCTGCTAGACCTTGCCCCACCTCATCAAATAATTCTGTTGGAAAAGGGCCAGAACCAACGCGTGTCACATAAGCCTTCGTTATGCCTAGTACATAATCTAAAAATAGAGGGCCAAAACCCGAACCAGTGACTGTTCCACCAGCCGTTGTATTGGACGAAGTAACAAATGGATATGTACCATGATCGATATCAAGAAATGTACCTTGCGCACCTTCAAATAAAATATTTTTTCCCGCAATGCGCTGTTCATTCAATAGCTCAGGCGCATCTGCCATCAAAGGTAACAAGACCTCTCGCATTGCTAATGTTTCTTCTAGTACTTTTTGTTCATCAAGCGCTTCTACACCATAATATTGCGTCAATTGAAAATTATGGTAAGCCATGACTTCTTTTAACTTTTCAGCAAATAACTTTATATCAACCAAATCAGAAAGTTTTAATGCTCTACGCGCAATTTTATCTTCATAAGCAGGGCCAATACCTCGACCCGTTGTCCCGATAGCTTGATTACCAAGCTTAGCTTCTCGTGCCTGATCTATGGCAATATGGTAAGGTAAAATCAAAGTACATGCACTAGATATACGTAATTTACTTCTTACTTCAACGCCTTGACTCTCTAACTCTTTAACTTCTGTCAAGAATGCCTCAGGTGATAACACAACGCCATTACCAATAATACACATCACACCATCATGCAAGATGCCTGATGGAATTAAGCGTAAAACTGTTTTTTTACCGTTAATAACTAATGTATGCCCTGCATTATGGCCACCTTGAAAACGTACAACAGTATCAACTTGATCTGTCAGCAAATCAACAACTTTACCTTTGCCTTCATCTCCCCATTGACTACCTAAAATAACAACATTCTTGCCCATATTTTTCCTACTTTATTTTATCGTTAAATGCATTAACGTTATAATTACGACACCAAGAATCATGAAAATCAATCCCATAATTCGTAAATTTTTATCATTTTGTATTGCTACTTGACGTACGAAGTTGCGCCATTTTTCCGGTGACAGAAAAGGAAAAATACCTTCGAAAACAAATAACAAACCTACTGCAATAATCAAATCCTGCCAACGCATATCAAATATCCTATTTAAAAATTATTCGCTTCGTTCTTGTTTTTTTACGCCATTGGGATAATTAAAATATTGGAAAAATTGACTATCCGGCGTTAAAACTAAAATATCATTTTTTTGTGCAAATGATGCATTGTAAGCAGATAAACTACGCATGAACGCATAAAACTCAGCATCCTTACTGTATGCATCTGCATAAATTTTTGCAGCTGTTTGATCACCCGCTGCTCTTAATTTATTTGCATCTGCTTTTGCGCCCGCAACAATAACTGTCGCCTGTGCATCAGCATTCGCACGAATTGCTTCAGCCTGTGCACGCCCCTCAGATCGATGTTCTTTTGCAACACGTTCACGCTCTGCGCGCATACGTTCATAAACGGCATTTGAAACTTCTTCAGGTAAATCAATACGTTTAATACGTACATCAATTACTTCAATCCCAAGATTTTTTGCACTGCTATCAGCACGTTTATTCAAAGCCGTCATGATTTGTGCTCGATCATCTGAAACGACTTCTTTAATGGTTCTACGTCCAAACTGCGCACGCAAACCGTCATTTAACTGTTGAGTTAATAAAGTATCAACTTTTTGTGAATCACCGGCAGTACGCTTGTAGTACAAAGGCAAGTCAGAAATTCGCCATTTTACATAAAAATCAACAATGACATCTTTTTTCTCTTTAGTAACAATACGAGATGATTGAATATCTAACGTTTGCAATCGCATATCAAACTTTTTAATCGTATCAATAATTGGTAGTTTGAAATGTAAACCTGGCACATATTGTAGCGCATGTTTTTCACCTTGTGACGTTTTAAGTGTTACCAGTTTACCTAACCTTAAAACTAATCCTTCCTGCCCTTCTTGCACAGTAAACAAGCAAGATGAAATAATAATGATGGCAAAAACGATAACAGCGAATAATATTTTAATTTGTTTTGACATTATTTTCTGCCCTCATTTAAAAAATCATATGAATTTGTACTTTGATTTGAGCCATAACCTGAAAAATTATCTGCGGTTTTTTTTGTTGTTTGTGTATTATTTCTAGTGTCAGCTTGTGCTTGTTGTGCATTTAATGCCAGCGGTATTTGGCTTAAACGTGTGTTCACTTGACTATTTGAAAGCAGTTTATCTATTGGTAAATACATCAATGTATTATTTCCTTGTTTCTGATCAACAAATATCTTCGTACTGTTAGTAAAAATATTTTGTAATGCACTTAAATATAAACGCTCACGAGTCACGACTGGATGAGCTTGATACTCAGGTAATAATGCTAAATAACGTGCTGTTTCACCGTTGGCATTTAAAACCACTTGCTCTTTATATGCTCTTGCATCAGCTAATATTCGCTGTTTTTTACCATTTGCTTGTGGAATAACTTGCATCTTATATGCTTGAGCTTGATTAATATAGCGCTGCTCATCTTCTTGTGCTTTGATAGCATCATCAAATGCGTCTTTTACTGCATCAGGTGCTTTTGCTGGTTGTAAAGCAACTTCTGTGATCTCTAAGCCAGTTTGATACTTATCTAAAATCTCAACTAACTGCTCTTTTACATCTTGACTGACTTTTTCTCGCCCCGATGTCAAAATATCATCAAGATTGGTATTACCAATAACTTGTCGCAATGAACTAGCTGTTGCTTGCTGCAAGCTTATTAATGGATTTTCAACATTAAATAGGTAGTTTTCAGGATTCTTAATTCGATACTGTACTGCAACCGCAACATCAACAATATTTTCATCTCGCGTTAACATATTTGCTGAATAAGAATAATTTTGAATACCTTGAACATTTAACACAATTGCTGAATCAATTAATCGTGGAATCCAATGAGGCCCAGACTCAACGGTTTTTTTATATTTTCCAAATTGTAATACAACACCTTGTTCTTGCGGCTCTACGATAAAAAAGCCTGAAATCACATAAATAATTAATAAAATCCCTGCTATGATAGCAACCCAAAACATTGAAAAACCATCACTGTCTTGTGAGCCGTCATTATTGCTACCACTCGAAAACTTTTTATTTAATTTTTTAAACCAACCTTCCAAACTTGATAAGTTTTCTTTACCTTCCCAAGACGGTTTTTGATTTTTGTTGCCAGGCTCATTCCAAGCCATTTTCTGTTCATTCAATTTCATATTAGAAATAATCCCAATGTTTTATTGCTTCTCTAAAGAAACAAAACGGTTTTCGAGTCACGAAGATGTATATCATTTTCGCAAACATATTCACGTTTAACAAGTGCTTATCTAAATCAGCCTAAAGTGTCATCCAAATCTTGTAATAGTTTCTCATACTCCCACTGCGGCAACCCAATTTCCAACGTTATAATGCCTTCTTGATTAATTTTTTCTCCATGAACAACATTTCTCGCATAAAGTTTTGCTCGAACATATGCATGCTCTGGCTTAAGTGTGATAGTTTTATATACAAAATCTTGACTTAATCGTTCACAAATTGCAGCTTTTAATAAATCCATACCCAGATCATTAGTTGCACTTACCCAAACTGCTCGAACCTGTCCACGGCTATCACGCTCTAGATGGGCAGGTCTATCTGATAAATCAATCTTATTATAAACCAATAATTGAGGAATATGTGCAGCGCCAATCTCCTCCAGTACTAAATTAACTTGCTCACAATAATTTCGATTGTCATTATCATGCGCATCAACAATATGTAATAATAAATCTGCTTCTTTAGTTTCATCTAATGTTGCTTTAAACGCTGCTATGAGTTCATGCGGCAAATCACGAATAAATCCAACCGTATCAGCAAGGACAATCTCACCATATTTTTTTAAAGAAATTTGTCTTAATGTTGGATCTAAGGTTGCAAATAGCTGGTCAGCCGCATAAACAGTAGAATGAGCTAATTGATTAAACAATGTTGATTTTCCAGCATTGGTATAACCAACGAGAGAGACCGTAGGCATTGCTTGTTTCTTACGCTTTTTACGACCTTGCTGTCGCGCGCCACGTACCTTTTGTAATCGCTGCCTAATTGTAGACATACGCTGACCTAATAATCGGCGATCCGTTTCCAACTGTGTTTCGCCTGGCCCTCGCATACCTATCCCCCCTTTTTGACGTTCTAGATGCGTCCAGCCGCGTACTAATCGTGTTGATAAATGCGCTAACTGCGCAAGTTCAACTTGTAACTTACCTTCATGTGTCCGAGCACGTTTTGCAAAAATAGCCAAAATTAAGCCAATTCTATCGATCACTCTACATTGCCAAAGTCTTTCTAAATTACGCTCTTGTGCAGGGGACAGGTTATGGTTGATAATAACGACTTCGATGACATGATGCTGAATTAATTGTGCAATATGATCTGCTTGGCCTGTTCCAAGAAAATATTTTGCATGCGGGCTGTTGCGCTTTAGATGCAAGATATCAATAACTTCAGCACCTGCTGAGATAGCTAAAAGTTTAAGTTCATTGAGTTCATCGGTATCACGAAGTTGGGAAAAGCTGACGTGAACGAGCAGCGCCCGTTCACCACCGGTAGGTCGTTCAAACAAAAATTATCACCTGTAAGTCATTAATTAATTTAGTCTTCTAGGATTAATTCTTCTTCGCTGACTGCATTCATACTAACACGAACATTTCTTGCCGGTACAACAGTAGAAATTGCGTGTTTGTAGACCATCTGGCTAACAGAGTTCTTTAAAAGAACTACAAATTGGTCAAATGAATCAATCTGACCCTGTAACTTAATCCCATTAACAAGATAAATTGATACAGGAACTTTCTCTTTGCGCAATGCATTTAAGAAAGGGTCTTGTAAAGTCTGCCCCTTTGACATCTGTCTTCACTCCTATTTATGTCCCTTCATTCAGGAAATTTGTAAAGTTTTTTCCATGTGAAATGCATCCACTTCAATTAGAAAAATGAATACCGCTGAATTGTACCATATTTATCCGTATTATCAATAGCCAATTGAAAAACAACCTTTCGGCAAATTAACAAATCTGTATATTTTATACGCACATTTAGATTCACATAGAACTTCCAACTATAACTAAGAAAAAACACCATTATTTTTGTATTTAAATACATAAGGTTAATCTAAAATTAGTATTTTTCCTCACCTATTTTTACATTTTTTAAATATTTCAACCTATACTTACCTGGCTAAATAAACAGATTTACTTCTAAACACTTTATCAATAATGCCAATTGGATAGGCGTTATATCAATAAAAATTACCATGGACTTAGGATTCAATGTGCCACCTATCAAGGATAGAGCAGTTATATTTGCACTTGCAAACGTAAAAAGGAGAATACTATGACCAGATTATTGAATATGCATTTTTTTCATACACAAAATAACTCAGACAATCAAAGAGAGACTCATATAAAGCAAGAAAAAAATAGTATAGAGATAATCACATGCCCTAAAAAATTTCAATCATTGTATAATGATTACATTCACGATGAGACACAACAACCATCAACACTACATTCATTGACATACCAGAAGATATCCAATGCTGTGGGTAAGAATAAAGCACAGAATACCAAAGAACTGCTTGATTTTTATGCGTATGTAAAAACGCAAGTCTGTGATGAAAATGACACGTTAACTACAGCAAAACAAAACCTTCTCTTAGCTGAAATTCGATACATGTTGGCAAAATCTCATGGTGAGTTTGAGTTAAATAAAGAACAAAACAGACCTCATTTAGATATGGCAATTTATTATGCAAATAATGCTGCTAACCTAAGGTTACTTCCAGCTAAACTATTACATCAGCTCTTACGATTTCAATATGACTATCCATATGGCGATGAATCAACGCTTATTGCCGGTATAAATAAAGTTATAGAGAAAGGATATTCATATGGCAATCTCGCCTTAATCAAGTTACTTTATTACTATAGGCTAGAAAATCTTGAAAATCTTGAAAATCTTCAAGATTTTGATAAAAAAGCGACAGATGAAGCTCAACAGCATAAACAAATGGTTACTAAAGCACGTGAAGGTTTAAGCAAAATACAAAATGATATTCCCACCAACATTTTACGCATTAAATTGGCACTGATAGACGATGCTGTTTGCTCAAAAAATATATTAAAAAAAATCTATAATTTATTTGAACCTCAATTAAATAATTCATACAAAAATGAAATTATAAATGAATTGAAAAACATATTTGACAATGAAAATTATAAATTCTACAGTCAAGAAGTGGTTGATTGTTGTAAACTAATATGTCATTGTCGGCCTGATATATTTAATTACCATGATTTTTCAGAGGCTGACTGTAAAACTTACCGTAATGTATTTTTATCTATGGTTAATTCAGACAAAAAGCAGCATGAAAATAGTTGTGTAATAGAAATGAAATCTTTTGTTTAACTTAATAGTGAGGGCTTAAATTTATGAATGTAAAACATGATGCAAAAACAATTTATGAATCATCAGTCTCCAAAGATGAAAAAATTCTACAGTTGCGTAACTTAATTCTCGATTGCAAAAATGAATTAGATGCGCAAGAACAAAACATGCGTCCAGAAGTACGACACAATCTCTCCGAGGGTTTACGTGTCGCGACTAATTATTTGCGTGAATTAGAAGCTTAAGTAAAACGGTTAACAAAACTACTTAAAAATTTTCCCAGATTGTAGATTGCTCATTACTTTGCTTGCGATCTCGATGCTGGGCAATTTTTGTATGTTTATTAATCTCTTTATGTTGACTTTCAGAGACTGGCAAATGTTCGCGCAATTCTGCTAATGTCTGATCCACATCAGAAACGTAATTATTAGTTTTTTTCTTAAACATAACGATCCTCTTTTTCCGGCTGCAATTCACTCAAAATCTGAAAAATTTTACATATCATCTATTTTTATGAGCAAACAATAATAAACTAGATAAAACGTTATACAACAATTATAAAATTTCACCTAATTTATTGACCTACCTGCGTCAGCACTGATTTTTTTTGCTAGAATCTTATCATACTATAAATACGCTGAGCATCAAAATGACTGAATTATATATTCCTCACTTAACTACCGCTATAACGGGGCCATTACGCCATCTTGAAAAACATATTATTGAATATCAAATAATTATTGAAAAATGGTTTAGAAAAGCGTGGGAACAAACGCCTGCGCCAATTTATTCATCGGTTGATTTACGCAATGCCGGCTTTAAGTTAGCGCCTATTGATACTAACTTATTTGCTGCTGGATTTAATAATCTTAATCAAGATTTCATGCCTCTTTGTATACAAGCTGCGAAAAATACCTTAGAAAAACGTTTTCCACATTGTGAAAAAATACTGTTAATACCGGAAAATCATACTAGTAACATTGGTTATTTTGAAAATTTAGCTGTGATACAAAATATTTTAATAAAAGCAGGCTATGATACTCAAATTGGCTCTCTATTACCTGAGCTTTCGCAAGCTAAACAAATAGAGTTACCTTCAGGACGAAAAATTACGCTTCATCCAATAATACGTGAACAAAATTATTTAAAACTAGCATCCTTTGAACCTTGTATTATTTTACTTAATAATGATTTATCTGAAGGCACGCCAGATATTTTTAATGAGATCAAACAACCTATTATTCCACCCGTCGAATTAGGATGGAGAAATCGCCTCAAATCACAACATTTCACACATTATGATACAATTATCGCTGAATTTAGTGAACTGATTAATATCGATCCTTGGTTAATCAATCCCTTATTTCGGCAATGCGGTGATATTGATTTTATGACGCGCGAAGGTGAGACTTGCTTAACCGATAATATCGAACTATTACTTAAAAATATCCAACGCAAATATCAACAGTACGGCATCACAGAAACACCTTTTGTTATCGTAAAAGCAGATGCTGGGACTTATGGCATGGGTGTTATGACCGTAAGAACACCAGAAGATATCCTCAGCTTAAATCGCAAACAGCGTAATAAAATGTCAGCAACCAAGGGCAAACAAAATGTTTCTCATGTCATTATTCAAGAAGGCGTCCCTTCTTTTGAAACAGTGGGTGAAGAACAAGCAATCGCAGAGCCTGTTATTTACTTAATTGGTTCACATGTTGTGGGTGGTTTCTACCGAGTGCATCGAGATAAAAGCAGTTATGAGAGCTTAAATGCACCTGGCTCACATTTCGAAGCATTAGCATTTGCAGATTGTTGCGCAAATCCTAGTTTGCGCGGACATGAAACCCCTAACCGATTTTATGCTTATGGCGTTGTTGCTCGATTGGCAGCATTAGCTGCTGCAAAAGAAAAGCAGGAAGTGGTTAAATGACAAAAAAACTACTGATTGTGATGGACTCAATTGCCAAAATTAAGCCACATAAAGACACAAGTTTTGCGATGTTACTAGAAGCACAAAGGCGTCGATATCAGCTACATTATGCAGAAATTACTGACTTATTTGTGCAAAATGGCAAAGCATATGCCTTAACTAAGGTCTTATCGGTACAAGATACTTCTGAAGCTTGGTTTGAATTTACTTCAGAAAAAACAACGTCATTAAATAGCTTTGATATTATTTTAATGCGTAAAGACCCTCCATTTAACATGGATTACATTTATTGTACTTATATCCTGGAACTGGCTGAAAAAACAGGTGTCTTTGTTGTGAATAAACCTGCCAGTCTACGTGACGCGAATGAAAAACTCTTTACATCTTGGTTTCCACAATGTTGCCCTGAAACCCTCGTTAGCAGTCAGGAATCATTAATTAAACAATTTGCACAAGCGCAAGGTGACATTATTATTAAACCCTTGGATGGCATGGGTGGCGAAGCTGTCTTGCGTTTAAAACATGGCGATCCAAATCTTTCTGTAGGCATTGAGTTGTTAAGTCAGCATGGCCATAAACCTATTATGGCACAACGCTATATCCCTGAAGTTACCCAAGGTGATAAACGTATTTTAGTGGTGCATGGACACGCGATACCCTATGCTTTAGCACGCATTCCACAAAAAGGTGAAACCCGAGCAAATCTTGCAGCTGGCGGTATTGGTAAAGTACAAGCACTGTCAGAACGCGATTATTGGATTTGTGAACAAGTACGACATAAACTATTAGATAAAGGTTTATATTTTGTCGGACTAGATGTCATTGGTGATTATTTAACAGAAATCAATGTAACAAGTCCGACTTGTGCTAGAGAAATAGAAAAAATAAGTGGAATTAATATCATGCAACTATTTTTTGATGGAATAGAAAAATTATTATGAAAAAATACTTAATTGCTCCCTAAATTCTTTCTGCTGATTTCGCACGGCTGGGAGAAGACACCAAAAAAGTAATACAAGCTGGCGCTGATATTATCCATTTTGATGTCATGGATAATCACTATGTCCCCAATCTAACCATGGGGCCCATGGTATGTAAAGCTTTACGTCAATATGGCATTGAACAGACCATTGATGTTCATTTAATGGTTGAGCCCGTTGATGATTTAATTACACAATTTGCAAAAGCTGGCGCAGACATGATCAGCTTCCATCCGGAAGCATCAAAACATATCGATCGTAGTTTAGCGCTTATCAAGCATCATGGTTTAAAAGCAGGTCTAGTACTTAATCCTGCAACACCTATTCAAATTTTATCGCATGTTCTAGATAAATTAGATTTTATTTTAGTGATGTCGGTGAATCCTGGCTTTGGTGGCCAAACGTTTATTCCACATAGCCTAGAAAAACTTCAACACTTAACAGCCTTTCTTAAAGAAAACAATAAATCTTTAGACATCGCCGTAGATGGTGGCATTAAAGTTGAAAATATCGCTGAAATTGCTAAACATGGTGCAAATATTTTTATCGCTGGATCCGCTATATTCAATAGCGATGATTATGCAAAAATAATTGCATCAATGAAAAAAGAAATTGCAGGAGTTGTTGATGGACGCTAGAGCATTTGAAGATTTTGCTGCATCAGGTTATAACCGTATTCCTGTGTATCATTCATTCAAGCTTGACGTCTCTAGTGATAAATTTTTATCTTTGCTTCAAAAATCAAGCCGCGCTTTGTTAGAATTTAAAGACGAACTATGTAAGCATATTTCTATATTTGCACTATCTGCCACAGAGATAGTGACTTATCACAATAGAATAATAACAGTAGAAAAAAATAAAAAAATTCTTCAACAATTTGAAATTGACACAATTCCTACTATCAATCCATTAGATTGGTTAAATGACTATCATAGTTATCATACAACGCCAAGAACTGAGATATTACCACAGTTTTCAGGCGGACTTATTGGCTACATGGGTGCAACACTGTGTGAATTCACACAGTTAAAATTTTCCCCCATGGCAAGCAATAATTTACCTGATTTTGCATTTATGCTCTGTGATGATTTTCTTGTTATTGATCATAAAAAACAACAGATGTGGTTAATCACATATATTGATCCAATTATTACTCACGCTCATCAAAAGGCCAACGAGAGATTAATGGCACTTGCTGAACAAATAACCACTGAGGTTTCATTAGAGAAAAAAATAAATGAAATATCAACACAAATTATTATAACAGATGATGATGAACTTATCACTAATCATGACATATCTGAAATACAATTTATTCATAAATCATCATCACATGAATTTTCTACCTTTATACAACATTATAAAAAAGTAAGTTTACCTGCATATTTTATACATTTTGATAATTATTATCTTTATGGGTTTGGCAAAAACAGTTTAAAGAAACATCGCCAAAATATTACCCTAGACTTCAAACCAACAACTTGGCCTAACTTGAATATTGATCAAACACTAGAAAACTATAGTAAAATAGAATGCCAAAAAAAACTATCTACACTATGTTTGCACCAAGAATTTCATACAGGCGCATCTGATATTAACTGTTTATTACCTCCTGAATTTACTGCAATTGATATGATTAAAGCGGTAATGCCACATCCGCTACAATTTAACTATACTGATAAGAAGACTTTAAATAGAGTACACATAAAAACTCAACATACTTTTATTCAGCAACAAGGTTTAATGGGTATGTTAACTTGGCACGATGATTTTGTAGGGCAGTTTAGTTTCCACTCGTGGTTAAAGCAAAATCAATCCTGTCATTTTGTTACAATACGGCAAAAAAACGATGACTAGAAAACTTTTAACAGCAGCAAGAAAAAAAAAACAAGTCCCTAAATGGCTAATTGCCATTCTTATTCTTTTACTTCTATATTTACCATTTATGTTACTACAACTAATAAAAACACAAAATGAATATTTTAATATGGGCACAAAAAATCGTGAAAATGTCTTAAATCCGCCCACCAAATTAGAAAAAGTATCATTATTTGGTTCAGATGGCTTACCTTTATCACTGCCTACCATTTATAATCGCTGGGGACTAGTTTATATCACACCAACCGTTTGTGAAACAAACTGCGTTAGTAACATTACTAAAATGCTACAAATTAAGCAAAAAATTTCAAAACAATATCCAGCATTTTATCTAATGGTAATAACAACACCGGAAGAAGCAAAAACAAATGCAATGTATGCTTTTCTTCGCAGTTATTTACCTAAAATTTATTATGTCACGGCGACTCAAAAGCAATTTAAAAGATTATTTGAGCTTTTGCCGAAAGGTACACAAAATAGTCATTTAGAAATCTTATATACAATTGATCCACAAAGTGAACTCGTTATTAGTTATCCAACAACAGAAGCTGGTAAAGCTATTTTGCAAAACTTAAACAAAGTTATGAAACTTTAATGGAATACTAACATTTATGGACAGCAACTATGATAAAAAAACTAAAAATTTAAAGCAGCAAGCTTGGCAGCAATTTCAATTAAAACAATATCGTTCAGCTGCAAAAATTTATCTCCAATTAGCAAAAACATACCCTAATGATCCACAATTTATCAATATGCTATGTTTAGCTTTACAGTTCATAGGAAAAACATTATTTGCACTACGTTTAATGGAAAAAACACTAAATTTATTTCCCAATGATGTTTCTGTTTTAATCAACCTTGGCGCTATATATATCGCTCAAAATAAAAATGATAAAGCAATTACACTTTATGAAAATGAAATAAATAAAACAAATCCGCCAAAAACTATATTTAAAACATTATTTAAACTTTATATGCGAAAAAAACAATATGAAAAAATATTACAATACGCTAATTACGCATTAAAATATTTTGCTAATGACAAAACCTGTTTAACTTATAAAGGTATTGCGTTTGTCTATTTAAAAGAATATCAAAATGGTTATGAGTTATTAATAAAACAATTGCCTGACAATCTAAATAATGCTGATTTTTTATATTATTTAGGTGTTGCTTCATATAATTGTAACAAGTTTAAAGAAGCGATAAACTTTTTTGAACAATGCACGAGAATTAAGCCAAATACGGCATGTTACTGGAGTGATTTAGGTGTCGCATTAAAACGAAAAATAAATAGAAACCTAAGAAATGAAATACAATGTTTTAAAAAAGCAATTAACATTAATCCCGAAAATATATACTACTATCATAATTTGGCAAATACACTTATTGCGGCTGACAAACTGGCAATTACAAAAAAAATACTGTCGTTTGTGCTAAAAAAATCCCCTGATTTTGTCGATGCAATTATTAGTTATGGATACTTATTTCATTTAAATGGTGATTATGAAGAAGCAAAAAAATATTATCAAAAAGCTATAGAAATTAATGCTCAAGCAGTCAACGCTCATACTAACTTAGCTTTCATTTTATTAATTCAAGAAAATTTATTGCAGGGATTCCAAACCTACGAATGGCGTTGGAAACATCCCGATCTTATTAGTATCACAGAAAAATTTACCGATGTACGATGGCAAGGTGAATCCTTAGATAATAAAACACTACTCATCATTACAGAACAAGGCTATGGGGATACAATACAATTTATTCGTTATATTCCGCTCATTAATAAAGGCACAGGTAATATTATTGTAGAATGCCGGCCAGCAATTTTTCCTGTATTACAGACAGTTAAAAATATTGACTCCGTTATTATCAGTCAAAAACCTTATCCTAAGCATGACTATTACATTCCTTTATTATCCTTGCCGCATTTATTTAAAACAAAAATCAGTACGATTCCTCATCAAACCCCTTATATCCAAGTTGACAAATCAAAAAATCAATATTGGAAAGATTACTTTTTACCCTTTGAAAAATATATTAAAATTGGCATTGTGTGGTCAGGAAATCCTAGACATAAAACTGATCACTATCGCTCAATTAATCCTAGTTACTTTAACCAGCTGAATATACCACAAGAAACTCAATTATTTAGCTTACAACTCGATGTAGACGCAAATATCTCTAAGCAATATAATTTTATTGATCTTGCTAATGAAATTAAAGACTTTTCAGATACCGTTGCAATTATCAATAATCTAGACTTAATTATTACAGTTGATACCGCTGTAGCGCATTTTGCTGGTGCTCTAAATAAACCTGTCTGGATCATGCTCGGCGCACATCATGATTGGCGCTGGTTTACTCTGCGAGAAAAATCACCTTGGTATCCATCTATGCGCTTATTTCGTCAAACTAAAAGAAAAAAATGGCAAGCTGTTTTTGATAAAATGTTAATTCAACTTAAACTAATTGAGAGGAATTCAACAATAAAAAAATTATCTTAAACAAAATATTAACGATGAGATCAGTATTTATCAATGGGAAAGGAATAACTTTTTTTACATTGGCTCCTCTATCAAATTCGCTGTAGTTACAACTGATGGTCTTTACCGCAAAAGAGATACCATTGCGTACATAATTAAATTTGTTAAGTATTTACTCTCGAAGATTTTTGTTAATGCTTCACCCATAAAAATTTCGCATTCCACAGCGATTTGGGTATATAATACAACGGCCTAAAGTTTAACCAAGCGAGGGATAATGAATAAATATATACGACTCGGCTGTCTATGTGCCGTCCTAATTACTCAAGGAATCTATGCTGACTCAATCAGTGAAGAAAATCCCAGCCATTATTTTGATACAATTAAACATGATCCTGCTGAATTAAGTGTTTTTTTAAAAACTATGCCTAAAGGTGGTGATTTACATAATCATCGTTCGGGTGCCGCCTATACTGAAAATTTATTAGATTATGCTAAAAATAAACAATACTGTGTTGACCCAAAAACACTTTCTGTCAGCCTAAATCCTAATTGCGCTAAAGTAAATACGTTATCTAATTATAAAGATAACTGGATTTTAAAAAATCAACTTATTAATGCTTGGTCAATGCGGCACTACAATATAAGTACCGATACTGCACATGATCATTTCTTTAAAATTTTCTATAAATTTTTTACCTATTACTACAACCCATCGCTCACAGACTTTAACAGAAATTACTGAGCGTGCTGGTGAACAAAATGAAATATACCTTGAAACTATGATTACTACAGATAATGATAAGGAAATACCGCTAGGAGATAAATTTAATAAAGTATCTTATGAACAAACCTATCAAGCTTTACAACAAAACGGCATTCAAAATATTGTAGATGATATCAATCAACAAATTGCTAATGAACAAAAATACATGAAAAAATCACTTGCTTGTGGCACGACTCAAGCAAAAGCTGGCTGTCATGTAACACAGCGTTATCAATATACAGCACTAAGAACGCTACCCGCCAATGAAATTTTCCCACAATTAGTTGCAGGATTTATGCTAGCAAATCAAAATCCCCTAGTTGTTGGTGTTAATATTGTTGGGGCAGAAGATGATCGCTATACACTCGAGCAATATCAACAACAAATGGAAATGTTTGCGTTCCTCCACAAAAAATTTCCCAATGTTAAAATTTCAATTCATGCGGGTGAACTAAAACCTGGATTAGTACCCCCAAAATATTTAAATAACCATATTGCTGGTGCTGTGAACATTGCTCAAGCCAACCGTATTGGTCATGGTGTTGATATTCCTTATGAAAATAATGCAAAGCAAACCATTAAAACTATGGCTGACCAAAAAATTGCTGTTGAAATTAATTTATCTAGCAATGCTGAAATTCTTGGCGTTGAAGGCAAACAACATCCATTTATGTACTATTTAAAACATAATGTTCCCGTGGTGTTATCAACTGATGATGAAGGTATTTTAAGAACTGATTTAACCCGTGAATACCAACGCGCTGTTGAAACGTATCACTTGTCTTATCCAACCTTAAAAAACCTTGCAAGAAATAGTATTACTTATAGCTTTTTAGATGGTGATAGCTTATGGGCAAATGCCAGTACATTAACACCTGTTGCAGCATGTAAAGGTGATAAAATAGGCATTAAAACACCAAGCACTACTTGTAAGAATTTCTTAGATAAAAACCCTAAAGCTAAACTGCAATGGCATTTAGAACATCAGTTCGGTCAATTTGAACAACAATATAATTAAATTTGGTATTCAAATAACTTCTAAATGCAAAGTTTTAACATTTTTTTGTACTTGGACGCGCTCTGAGGTGCATAATAACTAATTATTATGCGCTGAGAGACGTCTAAGCACAAAAAAATATCATTAAAAATTATATATTAAAATAATTCGAATATGGCCTACAAGATATGTCCGACCTGCAAAATCTTCATAGTGTTAGAGCCACCATGCACGCCCATATAATCCCCACGCGTTAATAAAACATAATCACCATTTTGTAATAATCCACGCTTTACCAACTGATCTACAGCTGTTGCATGTACTTCTGTTCTTTCTTTGGTTGTCACATCATAATCAATTGGATAAACGCCTCGGTAAAGTGTCATTAATCCTCGAGCCTGTTTATGTCTTGATAAGCCAAAAATAGGAATGCCTGAACGAATACGAGACATCCATAACGGGGTTGAACCTGATTCTGTTAGTGCAATAATTGCTTTTACTTTAAAATGATTCGCGGTATACATCGCCGCCATTGCAACAGCTTCATCTATGCGATGAAATTGGCATTCTACACGGTGTCCTGAAATTTGATTAATACGATTTTCTTCTGCGCCCATACAAATACGCGCCATGGCAGAAACCACTTTATCGGGATGTTTACCTGAAGCAGTTTCAGCAGATAACATCACAGCATCTGTACCATCTAAAACTGCATTAGCTACATCAAACACCTCTGCTCTGGTTGGAATAGCGTTATGTATCATTGACTCCATCATTTGCGTTGCTGTAATCACTGCTTTATCTAATGCACGGCATTTTTGTATAATCATTTTTTGAATTGAAGGTAACTCTGCATCACCAATCTCAACACCTAAATCACCACGGGCAACCATAATCGCATCAGCAACAGCAATAATTTCATCAATGGCCTCAATCGCCTCAACACGTTCAATTTTTGCGATCACAGCAGTGCGACCGCCCGCGGCATTTATCAATTCTTTTGCTTCAAAAATATCAGCAGCATTACGCGGAAAAGAAATAGCAATATAATCCACACCAATGGCCACTGCTGTTTTTAAGTCTTGCCTGTCTTTTTCTGTTAAGGCATTAGCGGATAAACCACCGCCTTTACGATTAATGCCTTTATTATTTGAAAGTTCGCCTCCAACTAGGACTTTTGTGGTAATTTTAGTACCATCAGTTTGTAAAACTTCTAACTCTAAACGCCCATCATCAAGCAACAAAATATCACCGGCAACAACATCTTTTGGTAAAGCCGTATAATCAATTCCTACTTGCATGTTATTACCTTGCTCAGCATCAAGCGCGGCATCTAGAATAAATGTCTGCTCTTGGCGCAAAACTACTTTTTGTTCTTTAAATTTAGCGATACGGATTTTAGGCCCTTGCAAATCTGCAACGATACCGATCTCTTTACCTAATTGCTTAGCATATGCGCGAACCTTCTTTGCTCGCTGCTGGTGTGCATCTGCAACGCCATGAGAAAAATTTAATCTCACCAAATCAGCACCCGCTTTTAATAATGCCAATAATGCTTCATCACTATCTGTTGCAGGGCCTAAGGTTGCCAGTATTTTTGTTCGTCTCATGCGCTTCATAGATTTAAACCACCTCAATATACGATTTTTAACGATAACTTATTCTGTGCTTAAACGTTTTTCGGCGCACAATAACTCATTATTATTTATCTCAGACGTTCAAGTACAACAATATATTTTGTTAAAACTTCATCATTTGAGTATAGACTCAATTAATCTTGCGCACGTCGCTCTAAAATTTCAATTGCAGGTAATTTTTTTCCCTCGATAAATTCAAGAAAAGCACCCCCCCCCGTTGAAATATACGAGAACTGATCCATTAATTGCCATTTATCAAGCGCAGCCAAGGTGTCTCCCCCCCCCGCAAGTGAAAAAGCTGAACTATCTATAACTGCCTCAGCAACCGCTTTTGTGCCTGTAGCAAAAGCATCAAATTCAAAAACGCCAATAGGGCCATTCCATAATGTCGTACGCGCGTTTTTAATGATAGATTGATATTGTTTAATCGTTTCTGGACCAATATCTAAAATCATTTCATTGTCTAGGATAGCCTCAACTTTTTTTATTGTTGGCTTTGCTGTCGGTGAAAATGCTGTTGCAACAACAACATCCACGGGAATAGGAATCACCGTATTTTTCCCATGCGCTTTATCCAATAACTTTTTGGCTTCACCAAGTAAGTTTTCTTCGTATAGAGATTTACCCACATAATGCCCAGTGGCACGAATAAACGTATTAGCAATTCCACCCCCAACAATGAGATAATCAACACTATCAAGTAATTGCTCAAGTACAGTCAATTTTGTTGAAACTTTTGCACCGCCCACTATAGCAAGCAAAGGCCGAGCCGGATTTTGTAACGTATGCTCTAATGCTTCAAGCTCGTGTATTAATAAAGGGCCTGCACAAGCTGTTTTCGCAAAACAAGCGATACCATGTGTTGAGGCCTGTGCTCGATGTGCAGTGGCAAACGCATCCATCACAAAAACATCACATAAATTTGCCATTTTTCTTGCTAAATGTTCATTATTTTCTTTTTCACCGATATTAAAACGAACATTTTCACATAAGACTACTTCACCAGAATTAATTTCAACACCATCTAGCCAGTGTTTTTCAAATCGTACGGCTTGGCCTAATAATTCAGTCAATTTTTTAGCAACCGGTTCTAGTGAATGGATAGCATCATCTTGTCCTTCAGTTGGCCGACCCAAATGTGAAATTAATATGACTTTTGCATTCTGCTCTAGTGCAAATTTTATGGTAGGAATCGCTGCCTGAATACGCGCATCACTTGTGATCACTCCATTTTCTATCGGCACATTAAAATCTTCACGAATCATGACGCGTTGTTCTGTTAAATTAATATCACTCATACGCATAATTTGCATCATTGGCTCCTTTTCAACCCCGCACTATCTTCAATAGCCAACTTACTTAGCCTTCATCATGGCAACAGCAGTATCTAACATGCGATTTGAAAAACCCCATTCATTATCATACCATGCCACCACTTTTACTAACTTACCCATTACTCGTGTCAAGGTAGCATCAAAAATAGAGGAAGCTGAATGATGATTAAAATCAACAGACACTAAAGGTTCATCGTTATAAACCAATATCCCTTTCAAACGCCCATTCGCCGCTTCGCGCAACACTTGGTGCACTTCTTCAACCGTCGTTTCACGTTTGGCTGTAAAAGTTAAATCAACCATTGATACATTAATGGTTGGAACACGCACCGCAAAGCCATCCAGCTTACCATCTAATTCAGGCAAAACTAAGCCAACGGCTTTGGCGGCGCCCGTTTTAGTTGGAATCATTGACATAGTTGCCGAACGTGCCCGACGTAAATCTTTATGATTTGCATCAATTAATACTTGATCATTCGTATAGGCATGCACAGTAGTCATTAACCCCTGTTCGACACCAAAAGCATCTGATAAAGGTTGTACTAATGGTGCTAAACAGTTAGTCGTGCATGAAGCATTAGAAATAATGGTATGTTCTGCTTTAATGAGATGATCGTTCACACCATAAACAATTGTTTCATCAATGCCTTCACCACCAGGTGCTGAAATTAATACTTTTTTTGCGCCACTTGCTAAATGCTTACTCGCTTTTTCTCTACTGGTAAATGCACCCGTACATTCAAATACAATATCAATACCTTGTTCACCCCATGGCGTATCTGCTGGATTGCGCGTTGCATATGCTTGAATTTTATCGCCGTTTACTGAAATTGCATCATCCCCAACTACTTGAATATCTGCATTAAAACGACCATGTGTCGTATCATACTTGGTCAAATGTACGTCAGCCTCTAAATTGGCTAAGTTATTGATAGCAACAACTTTAATTTCGTCTTGGCGATTATTTTCATAAATTGCCCGTAAAATATTTCTACCAATACGACCATAACCGTTTATCGCAACTTTAATTGTCATTATTAATCTCCTAGTAACTCGTATGATTTTTTTATTACTTGTTCAACTGTAAACCCAAACTCAGTAAATAATATTTCTGCTGGTGCAGACTCTCCAAAATGATCAAGGCCAATTACGGTGCCTTTTGTGCCAACAAACTGATACCATGGCATACGTACGCCAGCTTCAACCGCGATGCGGCATGTTACAGTACTTGGTAAAACAGTCTGTTGATAATCTACCGGTTGTTGTAAAAACAGCTCCATACACGGCATAGAAACAACACGTACAGCAATATTATCTTGCGCTAATTGCTTGGCGGCATCCATAACTAAGGCCACTTCTGAACCTGTTGCCATCAGAATAATCGCTGGCGTATCATGTGATTCATGTAAAATATAACCACCTTTGCTGATATTACCAAGCATTTGTTCATTTCGCACTTGATGCACTAATCCTTGTCGAGATAATAACAAAGCACTAGGCGTTTGTTTCACCTCAAGTGCCTGTTGCCAAGCAACAGCTGTTTCAGCAACATCACATGGTCGCCAGACGTTCAAGTTGGGCGTAGCGCGCAGCATCGCAATATGCTCCACGGGTTGATGCGTTGGTCCATCTTCACCAAGTCCAATCGAATCATGTGTGTAAACAAAAATAGTTTGTAACTGCATTAATGCAGCCATCCGCACGGCATTTCTGGCATAATCCGTGAAAGTTAAAAAAGTGCCTGTGTAAGGAATAAATCCGCCATAAAGCGCCATACCATTGGCTATTGCAGTCATTCCAAATTCACGCACACCAAAGTGAATATAGTTGCCTGAAAAATCTTTAGCACTGATGGCTTGAGACCCCGACCAATTAGTCAAATTAGAACCCGTCAAATCTGCCGAACCGCCAATTAAATTAGGGAATAATTGTGCATAGGCATTTAAGCAAACCTGTGATGCTTTTCGCGTTGCCATTTTTTCTTGGTTTGCTTGGCATTGGTGAATAAATGTCTGTGATAACTCAGACCAATCCGCAGGCATTTCTTTTTGTACAAATTGTAAAAATTCAGCAGCCAAATCAGGATATTGCTTTTGGTATTGCTCAAAATTCGCTTGCCATTGCTGTGCTTTGACTTCGCCTTTTTGTCTGGCATCCCAAGCTTGATAAATGGTCTCCGGTATTTCAAAAGCGCCATACGTCCAGTCTAAACTTTCTCTTGCCAATTCAATTTCATCGAGACCCAATGGTGCGCCATGACACTTTGCACCACCTTGCGCGTTGGGTGCCCCAAAACCGATAATCGTTTTACAACAGATTAAGGTTGGTTTATCAGTAACTTCTTGTGCTTCAATAATCGCTTGTTTTATCGCGTGGCTGTCATGACCATCAACATCACGAATCACATGCCATTGATAAGCTTCGAAACGTTTGGGCGTATTATCAGTGAACCAGCCTTCAGTTTTGCCATCAATGGAGATTTGGTTATCATCCCAAAAAGCGATTAACTTACCCAAACCAAAAGTGCCTGCTAATGAGCACGCTTCATGCGAAATGCCTTCCATTAAGCAACCATCGCCTAAAAATACATACGTATGATGGTCAATTAATGTCATATCCGCTTGGTTAAATCGTGCGGCAAGCATCCGTTCAGATAAAGCCATTCCCACCGCGTTAGCCAAACCTTGCCCTAAAGGTCCCGTAGTAGTTTCAACGCCAGCAGTCAAATGATTTTCAGGATGTCCTGGTGTTTTTGAGCCCCACTGACGAAAATGCTTTAATTCGTTTAACGATAAATCATAACCTGTTAAATGTAACAAGGCATAAAGTAACATAGAACCATGACCATTAGAGATAACAAATCGATCACGATTCAACCAATGAGGATTGTTAGGATTGTGCTGTAAAAAGTCATTCCATAGTACTTCAGCAATATCAGCCATCCCCATTGGCATACCGGGATGACCTGAGTTAGCTTGTTGAACTGCATCCATACTGAGCGCACGAATAGCATTAGCGAGATGACGTCGCGTTAACATGTAATTCTCCGAAATATAATAAATTAGTTTGACCAATAAACCGCATCACCGGTACTAGTAATAGATTCAACTTGTCCTTGCAAAGGATTTGCAATCGCCATTGGAGGACAAGTCCACTGCGATATAAATAGTTGATTATAGGTTTGTTTCGTCACTTTATCTTGCCAAGTTGCATTAGTGTAAATCGCACAAAACTCATTCGCTTGCATTGTAACAGCAACACCATGAGAAGATACAGGAATACTATTAACAGCTTTAACATGAGGATAAGTATTATTTAACGATTGTGTTGAAGCTTTAATTGCGAAAACCAAATCTTTACCAGGAGGTACAACCAATGGTACTCCTGGATTATTTAATGTCAATAAAGTCACATATCCACCACAACTTCCTTGTTGTGATAGCGTGATGGTTATAGGCACTGCATTAGGCCCTTTCATATTATTTTCAAAATTATAATAGGAAAAATTATAACCTGCGCCTGCATTTGTCAAACCCGAATCACAATTGCTGCCGGAATCATCAGCGAGACACGAGACTGTTACACACAAACAAAATAAGCCTATAATACTTGTAATAAAATTACGCAACATCACTCTAAATCCTTAATAATACAATTACGCCATAAACAAAGCTAGCTAGGATATTGATGATTTGTCCAGCTACAATTACCATTTGTACATATACAATAAGTTGGTCGACTTGGTGTAGTGCTACTTGCTGGAACATTTGTTATTGAAACAGTTGAATTAAAACAAACTCCGATATTCACACTAGAGTCACAACGAGTAATACTGCATTGAGCAGTAGGAATATAAGCTTGTGGCGCTGACAAATTACCTGGTAATACGGCACTACCACTCACACACAAATCGTCTGAACTGGAATTATAACCACTTGAACAATCGCCATAAACGCCATTAGGCAACATACTTGCGATTTGCTTACCAACAACTTCATTGGGTACTTGTGTTTCCAAGTAAATAAAGGGTGAATTATCTGCGCTATATGGCTGTCCAGCAGGATTATCACCACTTGGCAAATAAAGATGAAAATAGCCATAATTTCCACAACTTGAGTTTGACCCACTATTGAGTATTGGGCTACACTGTGCTGACGCTGGCAAATAAACACCTTGATCACTCACGCCACTGATTTCATTCCAACTTGTCGGCCATGCTTGATTGGTGGTGTAATAATTTTGCGCTGCTTGAAACCATTGCTGCATTTGAGCAGCAGTTTTGGTAGCTAAGGTATTCTCTGCACGTTTATTGACTACATTAACCGCATATACCGAAATTAATGCGATAATGATAATAACAAACATCATTTCAATTAAAGAGAACGCTTTTGTTTTAAACATTTTTATTAACTCATTCAGTTAATGTTAAATCACTGTAAATTAAAACAGTATCCTTTCATACTACAAGTTTAAGTGACTCTATGCTTCGCTGCAAATTTTTTTGAAATAATTCTGCTTGTAAAATCAATAAAATAGATAAATTTTTCTGCGTAGAAGATATTCTTATAGCCTGCATCGATGGCCTTAAAGGCTTTCTTGAAGCTGCAGTAGCCCCCCATTGAGCCGGTCCACTTTTTTCACTTTAAAAAAGGACTACAACATGCCAGTAACAATAATTGAACAATCAAAACTGAGAAAACATTTATGGCAGATCTGAAGACTGTCTACAAGACCAAAACTAAACATTTGAGCAGCTATTACTAGAATTAGATGAATATTGAGGTGATAAATATCCTATGGCGCTGCGTTTCTGGCAAGACAAGTGAGATAATTTATCTAATTATTTTAAATATTCAAGTGAAATTTGCCAGCTTATTTATACAACCAATACGATTGAGGGTTTGCATCGCCAAGTTCGAAAATACATAAAAACAAAAGGCAATTTTACTGCTGAAAATGCGTTGGTTAAACTCATTTACTGAGTTCACCAACGATTTTTAATATGCTTTCACAATCAGTAAGTTATATATGAAGTGTGAAATTTATAATCTATCACTATGGTTAAAGTTTTGAGTAAAACGTCCAACCAATAGCGGCACTTTATTCCTATGCACCGAGGCACAGGAATAAAACTATCGTATGAATTATCAGTCAACATTTGTCGTTCAAAGCATCTTAATTAATGTGTTAACTAATTTTTCAATACCTGGCGCAACCTCAGAAATTGTTTTGCCCAGCATAAATGCTGGTGTTGTCACAACTTTATGTCGCTCATCGAGTACAACATTATCCACTGTGCAATCTATAGGTTCAGCGCCCATCGCTTTAATTTTTTTAGCCATATCAGGATCATTACCTAAGGTGCATTTTAAATTATCTGCATAAATTTTTGCTGCAATAACTGGCGCAATACAAATAAATCCAGCAGGTTTATGTGCTTCTTTAAATGCACAAATTGTAGTCTCTACTTCCTCATTAATAATACAGTTACTGCCTCTCTCTGCAAAATCACATAAGTTTTTTGCAGCACCAAATCCACCTGGTAAAATTAAACCATCGAATTGAGTGACATCAATCTCAGCTAAATCTTTAACATTGCCTCTTGCTAAACGCCCTGCCTCAATCAACACATTTCTTGTTTGTTGCATTGATATCTGTTTTACATGATTAATCACATCTGTTTGTTCAATGTTTGGTGCAAAACATTGATACGCTACACCCGCTTTTTCAAGTGCCATAAACGTAATAACACTTTCATAAATCTCACTGCCATCATAAACACCACAGCCAGATAAAATAATTGCAATATTTTTCATGGTTTATTTCTCCCATAGAACACGTTTATTTCAAGATCAATTTTAAATCTTTGCATAGCGTGCACAAAATGCTTGCGCAAAATAAGTGATAATGATATCCGCACCAGCGCGCTTAATAGCAATTAATGATTCAAACATTGTTTTTTCTCCATCTAACCAGCCATTTTGTGCAGCAGCTTGTATCATGGCATATTCACCACTCACTTGATAAGCCACCATTGGATATTCTGGATACGCTTGCTTTAATTTATATAAAATATCTAAATAAGGCATTGCTGGCTTGACCATTAAAAAATCTGTACCTTCTTCAATATCTAGCGCAGCTTCTCGTAAAGCCTCATTAACATTAGCAAAGTCAGCTTGATAAGTACGTCTATCACCAAATTGCGGCGCACCTTCAGCAGCGTCTCTAAAAGGTCCATAAAAATGGCTCGCATACTTCATTGAATAGCTCATAATTGGAATATGCTGCGCAGCATTTTTATCTAAGGCCGTTCTAATAGCATACACCATGCCATCCATCGCGCCAGATGGCGCAATAATATCTGCACCTGCTTTCACTAAGCTTACAGCCTGTTTTGCTAATAATGTTAATGTTGCATCATTATCAACATCAGGACAACCCGTTGTTTCAGAAATCACACCGCAGTGACCATGGTCAGTATATTCACAAAAGCAACAATCAGCGATTACTACCATCTCAGGTAATATGCTTTTACAAACTTTTATTGCTTGTTGCACAATACCATCAGCTTGCCACGCAGCACTGCCTTGCGCATCTTTGTCTTCTGGTATTCCAAATAAAATGATATTTTTTACCCCGTCAGCATTTAACTCCAACAAATATTCAGGTAAATTATCCAGCGTGTATTGATATATGCCTGGCATACTGGCAATTTCATTTTTAATATTCATACCAGCTTTTATGAAAATTGGTTGGACTAACTGCTCAACGCGAATATGCACTTCTTGTTGCATTGCACGCACGCCGGCGTTCATACGTAATCGGCGTGGTCGTTTAAGTTGCTGATAATCTGACACCTTGTTTTGCTCCCATTCATGTAGATGAAATCTAATGAAATAGTATCAAGACTTACGCAAAACTGATAGGATTAATAAGTCTTAAGCAAACAAAATTAAGCAATATGATATGTAAGGCCAAGCATCACTTGATTTGTTTTAACATCCATAGCATTCATTTCATTGATATTTCCACCTGAAATAATAGCCTTGATATCAAAATCACCTTGTGAACCCAAGCCCTGCTCCTACATAAAAACCATCAAAAGGCGTAGCGAAAGCTGTTGGAGTTAAAAGGCATAATGCTGCAAATAATGCTTTTTTATTGATCATAATTTGTGTCCCTACAAATATACATTGATCTATCACATTAAAGATATCTATTTCAAATAATAATAAAATGTTATATTGCAATTTATTTAAAATAGTATGGAAGCTAAATCTACATTGATTTATCAACAAAAGCCAGTGATAATAGCATCAATGTCATGTATTAATGTGCAATTTCATGAAAAAAAACTTTATTTCGGGGGCAGTTTGTCCGCAATGTCGTCAAACTGACACTATGCTGCGTATTATTGGAACTAAACAAACACGATTTACCTGCATAAATTGTGACTTTAATAAAAATCAAACTGAAGATTTAAAACAAAATGCAAATGCCTCCTATAATGTGATAAATATAAAGAAAAAATAATTATTAATAAAGTTATAAGTATGAGTAAACTAAATTGTAAATAGCCCTGAACTAACCATGGATACCCTTAACTAATGGAAAATTTATCACCTTTAGACACAACAAAACCCGATACATTTAAACAACCTAAAGGCTTATACCTACTGTTTTTTACAGAACTATGGGAACGATATGGTTTTTATACTGTACAAACTTTATTAGTACTATTCTTAACCAAAGCTTTTTTATTTACTGACCAGCAGGCTTACGGACTTTTTGGGGCATTTGGTGCATTAATTTACGCAACACCCGTAATTGGTGGTTATTTGGCCGATAAATTTCTTGGCTTTCGGAAAGCCATTTTCTTTGGCGGTGCGCTATTTATTCTGGGATACTTAGGACTGGCATTTTTTTATAAAACTCATTGGTTTTATCTTGCATTAGCATTTTTAATTTGTGGTAATGGTTTTTTTAAAAGTTGTGTATCTAGTTTACTGGGGGAATTATACAAAAAAAATGATATTCGCCGTGAATCTGGCTTCACCCTTTTCTATATGGGTATTAATGTTGGTTCCTTTAGTGCCAGTATTTTTGGGGCATGGGTGGCAGTGACTTATGGATGGAATTATGCCTTTGGCATGGCAGCAATTGGTATGTGTATTGGTATGTTAACACTTGGTTTTGGTAAACGATTATTGGAAGACAAAGGCTTATCACCTCACCATGCGACATCTAATCATAAACGTTATTTTGGCTTAAATATTGATTATTTCATTTATCTAACAACGATTATTGTTATTATCGGCATTAGCGTATTATTACACTTTTATAATATTATTAGCTGGGGCATGGTATTATTTAGTATTAGTGTTATTGCTTATCTACTATACACCGCTACAAAACTTGATAAACAGCAATTTAACCGCATGATTGCATTGATTATTTTATTAATCTTTTCTGTATTCTTTTGGGCTTTATACTTTCAAATGTTTATGTCAAGCACTCTATTTATCGAAAGAGTAGTTAATAGACATATAGGCCACTGGGTAATCCCTACTGCGATGTTTCAGGCTATAGATCCTATCTCCATAATTATATTATCCCCTTTACTTAGCGCACTGTGGCTTAATTTAGCAAAAAAAAATAAAAACTTATCAATCCCAATGAAGTTTTCTATGGGCATCTTATTTATGGCTCTAGGTTTTTTATTGATGTCTTTTGCTGTTACTGCCACAAAAATGCATAACAATATTTCTTGGATTTGGGTCATCATAGCGTTCATACTACAAACTATTGGTGAGTTATGCCTATCTCCTGTTGGCTTAGCAATGATTACCATTTTATCACCACGAAAACTTACTGGAATGTTAATGGGCGTATGGTTTTTAACGTTAGGTGCAGCTACAGCCACTGCAGGTAAAATTGCTGATTTTGCAGCAATTCCAAAAAATCTTACCAATCCATCACAAATTGCACATGTTTATTCTCATACTTTTGCACAGTTTGGCATTGCAGGCTTATTAATAGCTATATTCTTAATATCAATGACTCCTTGGATTAAAAGGTTAACAGAATAAGTATTCGAGCCTTTTTTGAGCTTATTAAAAGGCTCAAACACTTTTTAAATTAAGCAGTTAGATAGTTATAGCCTCTGTTTGTTCCATTTCTAGCATAAATTTAATAGTTGAAATATCCTTTTTTCTCAAACTTAACATTAACTTGTGCTCAATTTCATCAATATACCTAAAAAAATAATTTCCGGTTTCGACTTCTACAAACTTAAATTTAATCTTTGGTTCATCTAAGAAAATATCTGTCATCCAGTATGTTGCATCCATAGCAATCTCCATCATGTGCGTTAATGTTAAAAATTAAAAGCTAGTTATTTAATAAACATCAAAAGATATAATATCTAAATGAGAATTAAAAACGACTCTTTGCATGAAGCAGATATACTGATAAAATGACATCATATCTGCTTGTGCAGGTATCATCTCAAAATATAGGCTTGGCTCACGACAATAACCCAAGCCTATACTTAAAAGAAAGAAATTAATTTATACATGAATAATGTTGCGCTGTCAACGATACTGATTTATAATTTTTATACTTGAATGTTTTTATTTTTTCTTAGGTGAATGGCTTGGCATTAAGAGATGTTTTAAAATTACTACAAAATATATATGAAATTTCTGACAGTGATCTTGCCAAAGAAACAAATATTCCGCAACCAACAATTCACAGGCTTAGATCTGGCATGTCACCGGATCCAAAAATATCAACAATTAAACCAATTGCTGATTTTTTCAATGTAACAATTGGACAAATATGTGGCATCGAATCATTACCGGCAAACATTCATAATAAAGATGACTTATTACAACGCAGTACGGGTATTTTACGAATCCCTATTCTTTCTTGGGAACAAGCAATAACAGCACAGACCATGCTTCAATCAATCACGCCTTTTAACTGGGGAGATTGGACTGAATCAAGTTTACCTGTTTCACACAATACCTATGCACTAAAAATTTTACATAATTATAAAAATTCTTATTTTAAAGAAAATAGTACTATCATTGTTGATGAGGACGCAAAACCTCAAGAAAGATCATTTGTTATTATAAAACTTGCCAATCACTATGCTCCATCAATTATGATTTGGTTGCAAAGTGGAGGTCAAGTTTATCTTGCTCCTATACAAAAAGAATTAACAGCTACTTCATTTACAAAGCATGATATTTTTTGCGGAGTAGTTGTTGAAACAAAAATTAATTTCCCTCTTGATAATTAACTAACAAATTCATAAGGAAATATTCATGAACAAGCAAGTTGTATCTCCGCTGATAAAACAGGCGATTAATAATAAAAAGAAACATAATCTTAATAAAGAACTATACCAAGCTGTGAAATCAAATAATTATGATGAAATTAAAAAATTAATTGAAGCAGGTGCGACTATATTTAAGGGAAATAGTAAAGAGTTTAAGCTGTATAGTGAGGACGAAGATACACCATTACATATTGCAACAAAAAACGGTTTTTTAAATATTATTAAACTATTAGTTGAAAACGGCGCAATTATCGATGCAACTAACCGCAAAGAACAAACTCCTCTACACTGGGCTGTGCATAATGGTTACTCTGACATAATTAATTATCTATTAGCCCATGGTGCAGATATTAATGCAAAAGAAAATGAGGGAGACTCTGCTCTAACATGGGCAGTTTATCTAGGGCATCTAAATATTGTAAAACAGTTATTAGAAAAAAATGCCAAGGTTAATTCATATAACATTGATCGTGTTACACCATTACATTGGGCTGCATATAAAGGTGATGTTGCAATTTTAAGACTTTTACTTGAACATGGAGCAAATATCAATGACGTTACAAAGATTGGAGATACACCGATTCTTTGTGCTACTCATAATGGCCATGTGGAAGCTGTGCAGTTTTTACTTGATTATATGCATCAACAAAAACTATGTCTCTAAAAACTTATCTTTCAGTGGCAAGATGTAAATTGATACCCATATACTAACCCTTTAATTTGGTAGAGTCTCGGCAACTTTACGCATGTATATACCCATTGCACTTGAAGTTGCGAACTAGGCAAAATTTAGTCGTTGAAAATTATCATTAATTCTTTT
>PAMH01000033.1 GCA_002707205.1 Legionellales bacterium | reverse complement strand
TTTGCTAACCAAGAGGGTAATTATAATGTTGCTGTGACAGGTAAGTCACGCTCAGGTAAATCGGTATTATTACAAGAGTTAGCTTTAAGTGTGGCAGGTGCCGGCGGTCGTGCATTTATTTTTGATATTGGACGCTCTTTTGAAAAGCTTTGTAAATATGTAGGTGGCGAGTTTATTGAATTTGATAAACATTCCACACTGAGCATTAACCCTTTCACCGGTGTTCAAGATATTAATCGTGCATTAGAAATGCTTAATCTTATTTTTGCCACGATGGCTAGCAGTGAGCGCAATCTGACTGAGATTGAAAGTGCTTATTTAGAGGAAGCGATTAAAGAAACATGGCTTGCCTATGGTGAGCAAGCGGATGTCACAAAAGTTGCCCATTGGTTAAAACAGCACCAAGACTCACGGGCAAGTGATGTGGGGGTTATGTTATTTAAATACACAGAAGCGGGTAGCTATGGGCATTATTTTAAAGGCGCATGCACACTCAATTTTGATAACCCTTATATCGTGCTGGAGTTGGAAGAATTAAAGTCCATGCAAAAACTACAAAGCGTGGTGCTGATGATTTTAATGTATCACGTGACCGAGGTGATGTATCACGGGGATAGAAAATCCAGAACGATTTGTATTATTGATGAAGCATGGGATTTATTAGATAGTAAATTAGGTGCAAAGTTTATTGAAACCGGTTATCGCCGTGCGGCTAAATACAATGGTGCGTTTGTCTCTGGTACGCAAGGCATTGCAGATTACGATAAGAATGATTCATCACGTGCCTGCGCTGAAAATTCTGATACCACATTAATTTTAAGTCAAACCGATGAATCAATAGAGCGCGCTGATAAGAGCGGCCTTTTAGACATGTCGCCACATCTTAAAAAGACTTTAAAGTCTGTCAAAACGATTCATGAAGAATACGCCGAGGTTTGTATTAAATCTCCGCAAGGCTATAGCGTTAGTCGTTTATTGCTGGATGGTTTTTCAACCACGCTTTACTCATCGAAGGGTCCAATATTTGCAGCAGTCAAACAATTAATTGATGAAGGCATACCTATGCAAGAAGCGATTGAGGCGGTGAGTCTGCGTGTTGAGAAAGGAGAATTTAAATCATGAGAAAATATTTCACCTTAAGTCATATTGCCATCAGCCTTGGTGTGATTAATTTAATCGCTATCGGCTATTTAATCTCAACACAACCAAAAATCGAAACATTAGATTTGTCACTATTGATTAAACGTTATGTAGCAACGCTTGTAACACAAGGTAATCAATTATCTGATAAGCAAGCACAAGCAAAAATGGCAAATTTTAATCAATCATTAACATATGCGATTGCAAGTATGAGTGCTAGAGATAATGCGGTGATTATGCCAAGTGCAGCTATCTATGCGGGCAGTGATGATAAGACTGAGATAGTTTGGAATCGCGTTATAGGTGACATCAATGAAAAGCACTAAACGCATGAAGGCCATTATTTTGTTAATTATGCTGACAAGTACTTTTAGCTATAGCAGTTTGCTTAGCGCAAAAACGTTAGGTGTCTATGGCGCGACTTTTCCAATCATTGAACCTGATTTGTTAAAAGTGATTCAGGAAAAGCTGGCACAATTTAAAAAAACAGGGCGATTAGAGCAACTTGAGCGGCAAGTGAGCCAAACTGCCAAGGCAAGGCTAAATACCCCTAAACCTGTTATGGGTATAGAAAAAGCAACTGTAAACACACGCAGAGTCTTTGACCCAAGCATTGTACTTTCTCGAGATATTAAAACCCCGCAAGGGCAGTATATCGCCCATGCAGGGGATGTCATTAACCCCTTAGAGAAAGTGAGTTTACGCAAAGCATTAATTTTCATTGATGGCGATGATGTTGCGCAAATGCAATGGGCAATGCGCATGTATCAAAAGCAAACGACTAAGCCCGATATTATTTTAATCAACGGTCACATCTTAGATTTAATGCAGCAATATCATATCAAGCTGTATTTTGACCAACGTGGTTTGCTCACCAAACGCTTTGGTATTAGCAAAGTACCATCGATGATTACACAAGAAGATAAACATTTAGTGATACAAGAGGTGCGCGTATGAAAAAGAAAATGCGTATTTTATGTCTTTTATTTACATTGGTCTGTGTGAAAACCGTTTTAGCAGATAGTAGTTGTCATGGTCGTTATTTAAATCCAATTACCGATATTTGTTGGTCGTGCATGTTTCCGATGACACTCGGCAGTATGCCTTTATACAAAGGCGATAATCCTGATACTGAAAATCCTTCTAGTCCTATTTGTACTTGTAAAGAAGGGGCTATTCCTCGCGTTGGACTAAGTATGGGATTTTGGGAGCCAGCACGGGTGGCAGAGGTCACACGTACGCCTTTTTGTATGCCCACCTTGGGCGGTAATGTGCTTCCTATTCACACCAGTGAAGGACAAGGTGGACCAGCCCTTAGCGATGCTGGGCGTGCGCATAGTTTTTATGAAGTGCATTGGTATATCTATCCCTTACTTTCATGGATGCAAATTCTCACTGATACGTTATGTGTCGAGCAAGGGGGCTTTGATATTGGTTATATGACCGAGTTTGACCCCACTTGGCGTGATGAAGATTTAGCATTTATTTTAAACCCCGAGGGTGTTTTGTTCTCAAGCCTACCCGCGCAATTTGCGTGTGCATCTGATTGTGTGGCAGCAACAACGCATTTACCTATTGATAGCTTGTATTGGTGCGCAGGTTGTCAGGGAGATATGTATCCGCTTACAGGTGAGGTTGCAGCGCACATCGGAGAGGTGCAAGCATCAGTGTTACTCACCGAGAGAATGGGCTTTAAATTACATCGGATGGGATTGGAGTTTGGCACCGCAGGTGAGGGCGCACTTTGTCATACCTACCCCATGCCTATCATGCAAAAGTCACAATACCGCTTGCAAATGGTTTATCCCAAAGCCATTACGCATAGCCCTGAGGGTTGTAACCCTTATGGCCGCTCAACCACGCTTTGGGAAGCAGGGAAAAGCTATCCTGCCAAAGGCGAGGACTTTGCTTATTTAATCTGGAGGAAAAGAAATTGTTGCGCATTATAATGCTATTTATTTTCTCACTCGTTTCTTGCATGACAGTGCTAGCAAGCCCGAGCCAAATCGATAACGATAAAATAGGGCAGCTAGCACAGCAAGCAGAGCAGTTACAGTCTGGGGCAAATAAAATTAAACGTAATCGCAATGATGCGTTAGTTTTTATTAGCTTATCAATGCCAACCGTGGCACTCAAACAATGGGTAGCGCAAGCAAGAGAAATTGGTGCGCCTGTTATCTTACGTGGCTTTGTACACAATTCGTTAAAAGACACCGAGCGCATGATAACCCATAAGCTTGGGCATAATTTCACGGGTTTTGTGATAAACCCTAAAGCTTATGAGAAATATCAGATTAAAGCCGTACCTGCTTTAGTTGTGACAAGTCAATCAAACCCCGATGCCTTTGATGTGGTTTACGGCAATGCCAATTTGTATGCCTTACTAAAAGTCATTGCCGATAATGGCCAAGCGGGCAAAGCAACCGCGCAGAGCTTGCTCAATATGTATCAAGCACAAGGCGGTAAAGATGTTTAGCAATACGACCAAATATTTACTTAGCATGACCTTACTCTGTATCAATTTTACAGCTTATGCAACAACCATGGATGAAGCGTATAACCAAGGGGTGAGTAGTGGTAATGCTCAATTACAAAACGTTCAACAAAGCAGTATTAACCAAGGGCAATATCATTTTTCACAACCCGTAGATATTAATAACTTACCTGAGACGCAATACACTGGCGATACGCTTCGCAAGCAAGCAGTGCAAACCATTACTAATGGTAATACCGTAGAAGGACAGTACGGACAGTTTGAAAATCAAAGTGTGCAATCACAAGCGCAAACAGCGAGTGAAAATCCAGATATTACGATGTTAAATAATCCAGATTTGTTAAGTCAAATCGATACCGATATCGAAAATGCAACACAAACTAAAACCTATTGTGATGATGATGGCTGTACCGATACCCGTTATACGCCTATCTCTCAAAATGAAATGAATCAAGCACTATCAACGGTCTCGGCAGGCCAAGAAGCCGCAGCGGAGGAGCCTGATGATAATTTAGCAGATAAATCAGACGAATATTTAATGTCGCATATGCAAACCTTTAAAGGTGCAGTTTATAAATGTCGTGATATGGCACTTAATTATGACAACTGCTGCTCAGACTCAGGCTGGGGGCAAAAAATAGGACTGGCAGGCTGTAATCAACAAGAGAATGATTTATGGGATAAAAAAGGCCAAGATTTATGTATTTACACGGGCGAGTATTGCTCACATAAAGATGCGGGTATTTGTACTGAGCATAAAAAATCGTATTGCTGCTTTGATTCGATTTTGGCAAAAATTATCCAGCAGCAAGGCAGAGCGCAGTTAGGCTGGACATTTGGCAGTGGTAAGCATCCCTCCTGTGGCGGCTTTACCCCGAATGAATTACAAGCGATTGATTTCTCCGCGATTGATTTTACAGAGTTCTACGCGCAGTTAGAAAGCGAAATGCATACCCCAACGAGCGGCGATTATAGCAGTCAAATGGATATGGATGCGGTGCAAGAGCGGGTGCAAGAAGATATGCAAAGGATGTTTCAACCATGAGCGCACAAGTAATAACAGCCTTATTCATCGGATTGTTAGCAGTTAATAGCTATGCTGATGATTATCACTATTATGATAGTCATGCTGATGGTTGGCATTGGTATGCACCGGATGATGAGCCTGAGAATCAAAAAACAGCACAATCTCAAAAGTCACAAGCTACGCAGACAAAACCACAAAGTGCTACAGAGGCACTAAAAGCCTTACAGCAACAAATTGCAGAGGCAAAAGCAAAAGCGGTTTTAAACCCCACAATGAATAATGTCGCCAATTATATTCGATTACAAAATCAGGTGAGCGCACAATCAACCTTGTTTGCTAAAACTTGGCAAGAAGTATTACGCGCTAAGCCAAACTTGGATTACAGCTTACAAAAACCGACTAATAGTGCAGCAAAACGTGCACAAGAGGATATCGATAACCAGCAAAATGATGGGGTATTGCAATTTGCTGCGCAGCATTATGGTTTGTTTTTCTTTTTTGAGGGCAAGTGTCCTTATTGTCAAAAACTGGCACCCATTTTAGCGCATGTCGCTAAACAATATAACTTTGATGTGCTGCCTATTTCAATTGATGGATTAGGGCTGCCTGATTATCCGCATCCCACAAAAAATCAGGGGCAAGCCGAAAAGCTTGGCGTGAAAATGTGGCCAGCACTTTTTATGGTCGATACCAAAACAGGCGTGATATCGCCTGTGACTTTTGGCTTGGTGTCTCAAGTAGAACTTAAAAAACGGTTAATTACAGCCGCAAAGGAAATAACAGCACATGAGCAAAAGAATCGTTAAAACAATGATAGTCAGTCTCGGTTTATGCTGGGCATTACAAAGCTATGCCAGCGTATCATCGGATTTGGGTAATTTTTTTGATGACTTAGGTTATAGCGATAACGCGACCAATCCAACAGCTTATCAAGGACAAAGTGCTGGCTATTATACAGGTGGGAGCTTGTATGCCAGAGATACAGTGAGAGATTACCAACTGTTATCGATTAATATGCCAAGCGTGAATGCCGGCTGCTCAGGGATTGATTTATATACCGGTAGTTTTTCGTTTATCAATAGTGACGAGCTAATTGATGCTTTTAAAAACATTGGCAATAACGCTTTATCGTATGCATTTATGCTCGGCATGGAATCAATGGTGCCAGAAGCTGCCAATGGCATGCAATATTTTCAATCCATGGCGAACAAAGTCAATCGCGCCAATATTCAATCTTGTCAGTCAGCAGCCTCTTTAGTCGGGGCTGCATGGCCAAAAACGCAAGTAGCACAACAACAAGTGTGTGAAACGCTAGGCTCAGCTAATAATATTTTTAGCGATTATGCCGAGGCAAAACAAGGGTGTGGTACCGGCGTTAGTGGCAAATCACAAACCAATACGCTCAATCAGTTAAAAGATAACCCCGATTATAAAAACATGATATTGGAAGATACCAATATTGCTTGGCAAGCAACCCAAAAGAGTAGCTTTTTAAGTGGTGATAGTGAGCTGAGTGAATTATTTATGTCTCTCTCAGGTTCAATTATTGTGAAATCAGGAGGCAGTGATTCAGCCCCAAATCAGTATGCGCAATTACCCAGTCTTGCTAATCAAGCGCAATTGATTAAAGCAATTCTATATGGTGGCACAACCAGTATTTATTTATGTGATGATACCAAAGATTGTCTTAATCCCCACAAAGGCAATATCACCATTACCGCAAGTGATGGACTGTCCTCACAAGTTCGTCAATATTTAGATGATATCGAGCAAAAAATCTTAACAGATACTGAGCTTACGAGTGAGGAGCAAGGCTTTTTACAGTCAACCAGTCTACCAATTTATAAAATGCTCAACGTGGAATCTGCCTATGCAAATGGTGCTGATATCTTAGATTTAGATAACTATGCCGATATGATTGCTAGCGACATCCTACAACAATATCTCAAAGAGAACTTAGATATCATTCAGCAAAGTGCGGATATCTTACAGTACCCACCAAGTGTCATGCATATTTATCAATCAGGCATTGAAAAAGCCAGAGCCAGTGTTAACGCACTTTATCAAGAGAAAATGCAATCGTTTAATTCATCCGTTGCACTTGTAGAGCGTACACGGTTACTTGAGAAAGAACTCGCGGGGCGATTATCTTCACAACTCTCTCAAACAATGAATTGGTCACAGGGGTTACAGTAATGCAAACGGTTTTATATACCTACGGTAATGCACAAACAGTGGTTGGCATATTAAATGCGGTCTCAGCAGCGGTCGGTGATGATAGTTTCAAAACCCTTGTACATTTGTTTTTACTGTTAAGTTTTATGTACGTAATGGGTATGGTGGTCGCGAAACAAAACTTGATGGGTTCCTTTAAATGGTTTGCAAGCTTTTATTTATTGATGAATATATTAGCTGTGCCCAAAATGACGGTGATGGTTGAGGATGTCATTGACCATCATAAAGTTACAGCCGTTGACAATGTACCCTTAGGCCTTGCCTATCCCGCAGGGCTTTTTAGTCTGGTTGGTTATTATCTGACGAACTTTATGGATGAGTTATTCTCAATGCCCCAAGATATTAGCTATGGTGAAACCGGCTATGTGATGGCCTCAAAGCTTGCACGAGCCACCAGTGAGCTAACTATTACCAATCCAGACTTTTCAAAAAACATGTCAGAGTTTATGAATCAATGCGTGTTTTATGATGTGCTGCAAGGTAAGTATACGATTACAGAGCTGTTTCAAACAACAGACCTTTTAAGCTTTTTAACAACCAACGTCTCACATGCACGTTCAATGATGTATAACAATCAGATAGTGAGCTGTCAAACAGGACTCAATGATTTAAAAACCGATTTAACGCAAGAGTTAGACCAATCTGCAAGCATTTTAGGCATGCATATCTTTGGTATCACTAACAGTGAACAAGCAAAAAGTGCCTTTTTAACTAAACTTCCCATCGCTATGAATTATTTAACCTCCATCTCTCAAAGTGCAAGTACGACAATGCAACAAGCCTTATTAAGTAATGCAGTGCAATCAGCCATTATGTCTAACGGTGCAACCTTAAATACATCCGCTGCGGTGAACGAATATGCCAATGTTAGAGCGAATGAATTAGGTAAAAGTAAATTTGAAATCGGTGGCAGTTTTGCACTTAATTGGCTACCAATTATGGGTAATGTCATTCTTGCATTATTTTATGCGCTGTTTATTGTTGTTGTGCCGTTAATGGCAACACCGATTGGTTATCAATCAGTGAAATATTATATTCTCGGTATGGCATGGGTTCAGCTTTGGGCGCCCTTATATGCCGTGTTTAATTATATCTTCACAGTGAGTGCTGGACATGGCAGTCAGTTAGCCGTGTCTACCGCAACCGGTTTCTCATTAAATTTAAATACGCTTGCACCGCTTGCTGAGATTAATAATAACATGTCTGTTTATGCAGGGTATGCCTCTTTATTAATTCCAGTCATATCTTATGGCATTATCCATGGTGGCAAAATTTCACTTGCTGTTCTTGCCAATCAGATGGCCTCAATTGGTACGCAAGCGGCAGCGAGAGCATCCGAGGAAGCAACAACGGGTAATTTAAGTTTTGGTAACACAAGCTTTAGCAATCAAAGTGCATTTAATACCAACAGAAACCATTTAAACACGAACACCATTCAGCAATCTGGCATGGTCAGTTATCAAACCGCAAGTGGCGCGATGATTCATCATACACAAGATGGTAGTAATGTGATTGATTCGCGTAATGCTATCTCTAGTACGGGCACATCGATTAATTATGCTGAATCGATGCGAGCATCAGCATTAACGCAATCAGATAATGCATTAAGTCAGGGCTTAACACATACGAAACATTTTTCAGAGCAAGTGACGAACACGGTGCGCTCATTATATGAACTTGGAAAATCGATGGGACATGGACAATCAAGCGATGAGAGTTATGGCAATAGTGAAAGTTCACAGAAATACCAAGGTCTTGAAAGTTTTGCGCAACACGTGGATGATTTTGCAAAGTCTCATAATATGTCAACCGATCAAGCTGTCAGATTAACGGCACAAGCTTATGCTAAAGGTGAAGTTACCGCGGGGTTAAGCTCACCCATACCAATGATTAAAGCAAGTGTGAATGGTACTCTTGGTGTGCATGCGGCGAGAGATAATACAAGTAGCGCATCTACACAGCAAGCTTTATCAGATAGTGAAAGATATTCAGAAAATCATAGTCTAAAAGATATGGTGGATTTGGTGAATCGTGCAAGTCATGATACCAGCTTTAAACAGCATAATGATATCTCAGATAGATTAACCAGTAATATTGGTAATAGTTATGATAAAGCGTTGAGTATGCGCACCGAAGCGGTTGCTAACTTAAATGAAGCGAGCAGTTTACGAAAAGTTGCTAGTTACTCACAAGAGCATGCAGCATCGATTAATACCAATGCAGGGCAGAGCTTTGTTAACTGGTTACAAGCGCAGCCTAATCACGGTGGTGGACGCTTAGGTATCAGCGGGGCAGAGCAAATTGTGAATACGCAACCTGAACTTGCCCGTGCCTATGCAAACGATTTTATTAAAGGCGAAGTTGCTCGCATGGAATCAGCTTATACCAGTCATTCAAATCCCGTTTCAAGTTTCCAGTCAAGCTTTAATCAGCAAAGCAAACAATTAAGTAGTGAAGATTTATTAATGGGTGCCAGAAATACGATGCGCGAGCAAATTACGCAAGGTGCTGCCAAGGCAGGTATTGATCCGATAAACGTTGGCGCAAGTGAAAAAGAGAAAGCAATGCAAGTATTGAATCAATCTAAGAGTGAATTTGATGGCATTAATTTATCTGGCGATAAATTAAAAAGTGATGTTGAGCAAGCGGTGGATCCAGATAAACATGATCTTGCAAAAGCAGCATCTAAAAATGCATGGGAAGCTATTAAAAGTGATTTTTAAAAGTGACTTTATAAGTTTTCATTCAAAATATGGCGGTATGTTTGGATTCGCCGGATTATTTGGAAAAGGTTTTGTGGAGAGGTCAACATCTTCCCCATCTAGCTTGACTTTGTATTTGTATGCCTGAATGACAGAAAACAAAAGTGTAAAGAAAATAAAAGAACCAATTAAATAAAAAGGATTAAAGGTAATGATAAATAGCACAACGCCAATAATTGCCGCCCACTTCATGGCGCGTTTTACGATGAATGGGGAATCTATGGCTGGATTTCTTGGAGATTGATGTTGATAAGTCATTCAAAATTTCCTTTAAGTAATTACTAAAAATTATAGCACGAGATTAATTGTTAAAAATAGGGTGATGAAATGCATAAAAAAATGATCGGTATACGCATATCTGAGCAAGAAAAGAAAATACTAGCGCAAGAAGCGAATGCGAATGGTATGGATTTATCAAGTTTTGTGCGGAAAATTCTTAAAAATCATATGAAAAAGAAAGAAATTAAAAGTGTGGTTGATATTACTGTGATGAATGCTTTATCTGAGCTTTTGTATATGAATCGAACAATTACAGATCGTATTGATAGTTCCGTAAAAGAAAACGCAAAAGCCTATGCAAGAGAAATGATCCATAAATTTAAAGAGAACATTCATGAGTAATCTTAAATCTTTTACCCGTGGTGGTCAGACATTACTACATAACGTGAGAATGGCAGAGCAAATTTTCTATTGGATTTTATGGCTGGGTATTTTTAGTTTTTTGAGCATAAGTATTGTATGGATATTGATACAAATAACAGCAGAAGATCGCAACTTTATCTTCACATGGTGTTTAGCAAAGTTTTTTAATATTTTTAATCCAAATGCGATTGTTAACTTAAAAAGCCATGGAGAGATTTATCGTTTCACAGCTCATTACTTGTTGAATTATCCTAATGCGATTCGAAATGCGCACAGAATATTTAGTGAAGTTGATGGTATCTTATTCATTAGCTTTATTATCAGCATTACCTTATCGTGTGCGATGGCAATTAGCCTATGCATAAAGGGTAAACGGTTTGAGAAAAGCAAACTTATATCAGGGCGTTATCTGGCTTCTAAACGTGTAGTCATCAAAGCAATTAAATCAATTGGAAAAGCTTCAGACATTAAAATATCTGATGTGCCAATTTTTAAAGGCTCAGAGCGCAATCATATATTAATTAATGGCACAACAGGGATGGGGAAATCTGAAGCGATTCGTCAACTGTTAGACCAAATTAAAGCACGTGGTGATAAAGCCGTTATCTATGATAAAAATGGGAGTTTTACAGAGCACTATTATAATAAAGAGGAAGATATTTTATTAAACCCGCTTGATGAGCGGTGTACACCTTGGAATATTTGGACAGAATGTCAAGATGCGGCTGATTTTGATCAAATAGCAGCATCACTCATGCCAATGCCGGCGGGTGGTAATGTTGATCCGCACTGGATTGATGGTGCGAGAACAGTTTTCTCTGTCAGTGCACTTCGAATGCGCAAAGATAAAAACAAGTCATTGAAAAAGCTTTTAGCTTATTTATTGACGGCTGAAACTACACAACTACGTGCGCTATTAAAAAACACTGAAGCTGAAACGCTAGTTTCTGAAAAGATTATCAAATCAACTTTATCAATAAAAACCGTCTTAGCGACAAAGCTAAAGATGTTAAAGCATATTAAAGATAATAAGACAGAAGATTTATTTTCAATTCGTGATTGGATATCTGATGACACCAAAAATAACTGGCTATTTATTACATCAAAATCATCAAAACATGAAACCTTAAAGCCGCTAATCTCAACATGGATTGATATTGCCGTAAATGCGGTTATGTCACTAGAGGAAAACCCAGACAGGCGTGTGTGGTTTATTTTAGACGAATTAACATCACTACACAGATTGCCATATTTAATGGATGCATTTGCAGAAATTCGCAAATTTGGCGGTTGTCTTGTGCCTGGTCTTCAGAATTATTTTCAGCTACAAGATATCTATGGTCAAAATGGTGCAAAAAGTATTGTGGACTTATGTAATACAAGATTGTTTTTTAGAGCACCCTCGGCGGATTCTTCAAAGTGGATGTCAAGAGAAATTGGACAAGCGGATATGCTTGAAATGCGAGAAGGTGTTTCTTATGGTGCTAATACCATTCGAGATGGTGTGAATATATCAACGCAAGAAGTTAAAAGGCCAGCAGTTTCTGAAACGGAAATCATGAACTTACCCAATTTTAATGCCATATTAGTGGTCTCACCATCTATTGATGCCAAAAAATCATCCAATGAAAAACTTAAAGATAAAACGATTAAGTGGCCAGTTTGCAAAATCAATATTGCTTGCAAGAAAAGAGAGACAAAAGCCAAGGGCTATGAAATCGCACAGAGCTTATCAAGTAAAGACAGTCTTGACGGATTGATTCAATATTTTGAGTCCGTAGAGACAAGCGCACAACCAGAAAATTTTACACCCTCCCCAGATGAGTTGATTGAACCCGTACAAAACGAATTTGAAGTTAAAGAGGAATCGGATGAACAAGTACCTGAGTCTCATGATAATCAGGATGATGCAATGAATATAAAAGAGGTTTTTGAACTTTAATCACAAAAGAGAGGTAACTATGAAACAAGCAATATTGAAACCCAGCATAAAAAGTGAGTTAGTGAATGTGAAAATAAAATTACCATCTGACAGGCTGAGCTTAATGAAACAGTATATGCAATATGCAGGCTTTGAGGATGTGGATGATTTTCTGCTACAAGCAGCAAATCATGTTATGCAATTAGATAAAGCATTTATTAAATATTGCAACCAAACAACACAAGACAATTAAAAACACTTAAACCTAATGGATTATTTAGATAAGGATATCTTCATTATGAGGGGATAGCTTTATGTTCAATTCGAAATCGTTGATAACCATGTTTGTTGGTTTAAATAGTGTGCTTATCTATTCAACAAGCATTTATGCCATGAGTACACCACGCGTAATTTTGGAAGCCGGTGGTGGTTCTGAGACCTATGGTTTTGGTGATTTGTTAGTGCCATTAATAGGCAATGATTTTGAGTCTTTATATATCGATGGTGCAGCAAAGTATGGCTGGGATGATGCATGGTATGGGAGCGTAGGGTTTGGTGCAAGAAAATTTGACGGTATTAATCATACCATCGGTGGATATTTATTTGTTGATAGAGATACGACAGATGCAGATAGCAGATTTACAGTACTAAATCCGGGTATTGAGTACTATGTGAATAGCTGGGATTTGCACGCCAATGCTTATGTACCAGTTTCAAGCAAACAGCAAGTAACAGGTACAGCCTATGCAGACGAGCTGGGTATTGCGAGTGAAGTGGATGCGGTAGGGCATCAACTTTATGCAGCAGAATACGATGTGATTGATGAAATCGGAGATGGGGCAGATGCGGATATTGGCTATACGCTTAAAAATAACATTCCATTTCTTGGTGGCAGTCGATTTGATTTAGGTGGTTATTATTCCAATTATGAATCTGGCGATAACTTAACGGGTGTCCAAGTTGGTTTTTGGTTGCCATTAACTAAAAATGCAGAGTTAAGAGCAGTAGATAGCTATGATAATATTTTTCATAATTCAGCCACTATAAGTTTAACGTTACACTTCGGTGATAGCGCAGAGAAGGCAACAACAAAGAATCATTTGCTTGAGCAAAACATTAGGCATCTTGGTACGCTTAATACGGGCAGCGGAATACGCAATCAGCAAGGATTAGAACAAATTCACTCATTAGCAGAAGAAGAGGCTGGCGCAAATTTAAATCCAAGCAGCTCAAAGTACACAAGCACAGATGATGGCTCAAATAATCCAGACAATCCAGATAACCCAGATAATCCAAATGATCCGACAAGCCCTGAATATGATAATGTTTGGTATTTTACGGATGATGGTGGCTCAACGTTTAAATTAAGAAATGGGAAAAATCAATGTACAGCAAGTAACCCTTGTAATGCTAATAGTTTCAATCAGTTTGATATTAATGTTGTTAACAAAGTCGCACCTGATGCGAATTTCTTTTTCACAAATGGCACTTATTCTGCAACAACCACACAAACAGCAAATATTAGCGCATCAACCTCATTAACATTAGATGACGGTCAGTCAATCTATGGCCGCTCTGATGATTATTTATTACCAGCCACTGATGATGCAAGACCAACTTTTTACGGTAGTTTTGAATTACTCGGTGATAATACGCTAGAAGATGTGAATGTCGATGGTACAGGTACAGATGCAACCACGGGTATTGTGGCTGAAAATACGCAAAATATAATGTTAGAGAATGTTGCTGTATCAAATTACACCGCATCAACAGGTATGGATGCTACCGGTGCTGAATTTAACAATATTTATAATTTGAGTTTAGATAATGTTGTGGTTGAGAATATCACAGCAGGTAATGGCATCAATGGTACAAATGGTGATGATGGTGCGGATACAACGACAGGTGCTGCGGGTAAAGGTAGCCAAGGAGCATCAGGCACAGATGGTGGTAATGCGACAGGTATTAGTATTAGTAATAGTGATAACGTCACTTTAAATACGTTGGCAGTTCAAAACATCCAAGCTGGAAATGGCGGAGATGGCGGAGATGGCGGTAGTGGCGGTAATGCAAATACAAACAACAGCAATAATTATGGAGATAAAAATCCTGTAGCAATAACGGCTGGGAGAGGCGGCAATGGTGGCAATGGTGGTAATGGTGGTAGCGCAATAGGCATTTCAATAAATAATTCAACCGCCGTTATTTCTAATAGTCACATTGCACAGGTTAAAGCCGGCAATGGTGGCAATGGTGGTAATGCAGGGTTAGGTGGTGACTCAAACTCAAGTAATTTTGATGGTACTTATCATCTTTATTTTGAAGAATATGGTGGCTACGCAGGTAGTGGAGGTGATGGTGGCAACGCAGGTCAAGGCGGTGATGTTATTGGTATTAATAATTTAAGCAGTAATGTGAGAATTAATAATATGCAAATAACATATTTAACCGCAGGGGATGGAGGTAATGGTGGCTATGGTGGTAATAGTGGTAGTGAAGACTATAATAATAATCATTTCTATTGTAACAATTGTCCAGGCTCAAAAATATCAGCCGCTAAAGATAAGCAATCACGCCTTGAAGCAATGACACTTGAGGAGGTCTGGCCCCATAACGCAGGTGATGGCGGGAGAGGTGGTGCCGGTGGTAATGCAACAGCCATTTCTAATACCGCAAGTACAATAGATATTTCTAAATTTATGTTGCAAGATGTTACTGCGGGAAATGGCGGTAACGGTGGTGATGGTGGAAATGGTGGTTCTGCTAACGCGGAAAACAATACCTATAAGGACTTATCAGTAATCTTTGATGATGAAGGTGGAATTGAATTAGATAACGGGCTTACTGGAGGCAATGGCGGTAATGGAGGGAGTGCCGGCTCTGGTGGCTCGGCTGTTGGTATAACTAGCAATAATCACAGTCAAGCCAATATAGAAAATGTCTTTATGAGTAATATATACGGCGGTAACGGTGGTAATGGCGGAAATGGAGGCAACGGCGGTAACGCAAATCTTAGCAATAATGTGAGCATGATGAATGCTACAAACTGGCGTATTCTCGGGCGAACAGGTGGTGATGGTGGTGCTGGTGGTAATGGTGCAAATGCTGGAAGTGCCATAGGGATTTTTAGCTCAGACGATAGCACCGCAAGCGCAAATAATATGATTATTTCAACATTAATAAGTGGTTATGGTGGAAATGGCGGTAACGGCGGAAATGGTGGTGATGCAAACCAAGAGAATAATATCAATTTAAATAAAGGGGCAACAATAACAATACAGCCAAGCACTGCGGGTAATGGCGGTAATAGTGGTAATGCTGGTAATAGCAGTGCCGCACAAATATCAAGTGAGAATGTTACCACAAGTAATGTTAAGCAAAGCAATATAAATGCGGGCACCACTGGCACTGCTGGGAACTTTGGAGAAAGTGGCACCAATGAACGCGCTAACTATGATGCGCATGACCTTCAGTCTAAGGATACAACTATGAGTCATGATGGTGGTTAGCACTCTGATAGGTCTGCTGGTGTTGATGCAGATGATGGTACAAATGGGCAGGCTGGGAATGCTGAAGGCTCCAGCTAAAGTTTTTACTTAAATAATTATTTTAATCTAAAAAGGATATATTTATGCTATCCATATCCCCCGTTGCTTCATCGGCTAAAGCTGGTAATTATTTTGCTAAAGATAACTATTACACTAAAGAGGGCGCTGATGCTAAAGGTGCAAGTGAATGGTGGGGGAAGACCGCAGAAATACTCGGGTTACAAGGTGAGGTCGATAATAAAACCTTTGTTGATTTATTAAATGGCAAGTTGCCTAATGGTGAGCAATTAGGTGTTATTAAAAATGGCAAAAACCATCACCGCGCTGGATATGACTTAACCTTTTCTGCACCAAAATCCGTATCCTTACTTGGATTAATTGCTGGTGATAAGCGGTTAATTGATGCGCATCACAAAGCTGTGAACTATGTTTTAGGTGTTATTGAGCAGGAGCTTGCATCAGCACGGGTGAAAGAAAATGGTGAAATAAAGGTGGTTCAAACCGGTAATTTAGCGGTTGCCAAGTTTCATCATGATACATCACGTGCCCTAGACCCTGCATTGCACACACACTCAGTTGTGCAAAATATGACGCAGCGACCTGATGGTAAAATTCGTGCGTTAGCCAGTCAATCCCAATCAATGCAAGCTAAAGAAGGCTTACAAGGCTTTAGTGAGCGGCTTTATCACAGTAAAAAATACTATGGAATGTTGTATCGCACCTCACTTGCACCATTAGTCAAAGAATTAGGCTATGAAATAGATAAAACACATAATGATGGACGCTTTGAGATAAAGGGTATCGATAGAGAAAGTATCATGGCCTTTTCTCAACGCCGAGAACAAATTCTTGAAGCAATGAGCACTTTAGGGCTTGAGGGTGGTAAGCAGGCAAATTATGCAAATTTGATTACGCGCGCAGATAAACAAGCGATAACACGCGAAGAGCTAAAAACACACTGGCAAGAAAAAACCGACTCATTAGGCTTAGACTTTGAGGGCATGATTAAAGCATCGCAAGAGAAAGCTCAAGTTATCAAGGATAATCCAGATAAAGCAAAAAATATTGAAGCACTGAGTAGGCAAGCGGTGATTTATGCGGCAAGACATTTAGCGGAGCGTCAATCTGTATTTTCACGTGATGATATGGAAGAAAAGGCTTTCAGTTACGCACTTGGCGATGTCACGCCGCAGACGATAAATGATGCTGTAACGCAAGAACTAAAAGTAGGAAAGCATCTTGTAAGCATGAAAGAATATGATGGGATGCCGCATTATTCAACGCCTGAGGCTATAAAACTAGAGAAGCAAAACATTCAAATCATGCAAGCAGGAAAAGACACAGTGAATGCGGTTACTGACGCGCATACGGTCAACGCTATGCTGGGTGAATTTGCTGAGAAAACAGGATTAAGTTTAACCGATGGGCAATACAATGCGGCATTGATGCTATTGACAGGTAAAGATAGGGTCTCAGGCATTCAAGGATATGCCGGTGTTGGTAAAACAACGTTACTTAGCTTTGTAAAGTATGTCGCTGAAAAGGAAGGTTATACCTTAAAAGGTATCTCGCCAACAGCGGCTGCGGGTAGAAAACTAGAAGATGAAACGGGTATTCCAAGCCAAACACTTGAAAGCTTTTTAATTCAAACCGCAAATGAAATCAAGCAATCAAAATCTGAAAACGCTGAACAGTCACAACAAAAAGCCTTATGGATTTTAGATGAGTCTTCTATGGCTTCAACTCGCGCATTTAATGACCTCGTCAAACAAAATCAGACATTAGATACACACTTAATCGCTTTAGGTGACAAGAAACAGTTAGCGTCTGTTGAAGCTGGAAAGCCTTTTGAGCAATTGCAAAATGCGGGTATGCAAACAACAGTTATGAAAGATATTATCAGACAAAAAGAAGGTACGCGCATGAAGAATGCGGTGTTATCAGCCATTGATGGTCGAATTAACACGGCATTAAAAAATATTACCGCGGTCAGGGTGATAGAGGATAATGAGAAAAGACTAGAAGCACTTGCTCAGCATTGGTTATCGCTGTCAAAGGAAGAAAGAGAGGAAACTTTATTAATTACCCCTGCCAATGAGAATAGGAAAGAAGTTAATGCGCATGTTCGTGAAGGTTTAAAAGAAGAGCAAGTATTACAGGGTAAGGGCTATTCACAAACGATATTGGTGAATAAAGGATTAACGATGCAAGAGAAAACGAATGGTATGAATTATACCAAAGGAGATATTGTGCGTTTTAATCGAAGCTCTAAAGCACTGGGCATTCAGGCAAGAGAGTATTATAAAGTTCATCAAATTAACAAAGAGACAAACACACTATCTTTAAGCGATAAATCTGATAATATTTTATCATGGCAACCGCATCGATTTGCTTCTCGCACGCGCGGTGCTGTTGAAGTTTTTATACAAGGAAAACGTGAAATCATGCAGGGCGATAGTATTCGTTGGACACGTAACTTTAAGCCTAGAGGACTAATTAATACCGAAAAATCAATCGTGAAATCTGTACAAGATAAACAAATGACGGTAGTGATGGCGAATGGTGAAACAAAAACATTGGATACTGAAAAGCCTGAGAATCAGCATTTTGAATATAACTATGCAGTAACGGCTTATGCAGCGCAAGGAGAGAGTTTTAAGCAGGTAATTGCCCATGATGAGAGTTTTAGAAAGCATCTTACTAACCAAAAATCTTTTTATGTCATTATTTCAAGAGCAAAAGAGAAGGCATATATTTATACCGATAATGCGGGTGATTATGCCTCTGCCCTTGCCAATAACAAAGGGGATAAATTAGCAGCATTAGATTTATTACCAGAAGAGTACTTACAGTCTGTTGATGAGAAATCAAGCGATACTGAGGCTAAACCTACAGTTCAGAATACACAAAAAACAAAGACAGAAAATGCAATAAAAGCTGTTACCAGCAATCAACAAGTACCGCCTAAAAACTATGACTTCAACACGGTTTATCAAGGGGCTACAGATAACCTATCCCATATTGTTGAATCCTTATTAGGTAGCCCAAATCAGAAATTGTCACGCGCAAATGAATGGCGTTATGGCCATAAAGGAAGCTTGGTGATTAGTATGCACGGTCAAAAGGCAGGGCTATGGAATAACTTTGAAACAGGCGAAAAGGGCAATATTATTCAATTGATTCAAACAGAGTTGTGTGTTGATTATAAACAAGCAATTGAATATGCAGCGAATGAATTAAATATTGAAAAACAAACTTATCATGGGCAATTACATGAAAAACCTGATATTAAACTAAAGCAGTTTGATGAAAAAAACATCACGGAAGAAGATAATAAAAAGATAGCGGTTGCTAATAAGATATGGCAATCATCAAAAGTTGTTGAAGGTACTTTAGCTGAGAGATATTTACGTGAGCATAGAGGTATAACACTTGAAAATCTCCCTGAGAGTTTACGATTTAGCCCTAATTATTATCATCCTTTTGAGAAAAGAAATTATCCAGCACTTATTGCAGTAGCACAAAATAAAACAGGAGACATTCAAGCAATACAGGCTATTTGCTTACAAGAGAATGGCAATAAGGCAAGCATTGATATGCCAAAAATAACGCATGGCAGATTAAAGTTTGGTGCTGCTGTTCAATTAGGTGAAGCATCGGATAAAACCTATATTGCTGAAGGTATTGAAACAGCTTTAAGTACATTAAGCGTTGACTCAGAGGCAAAAGCGATTGCTACTTTATCAGTAAGTAACTTTAAAAATATTGATTTAGAAGCGCAGCAAGAGCTGATTATTTGTGCGGATAATGATAAGGGCATGGCGCAGGCAAGGGCAGAGTTGCAAGAAGCTTTAACGTATCTTAGTCAATACTCAGAACAAACAAAGCTCATGATTCCTGAGCAATTAGCTGAAAACCAAAAGACAGATATCAATGATGTGTTACAACAAAAAGGGCAGGTAGCCGTCACTGATTTAATCAAAACTGTCGAGGTTTTTGAATCAAAAAACATCAAAGAATCGGAACAAAATAGAGTCGAAAAAACACAAGATTCCCTAGATTTTTTAACAAAAAACGCACCAGAAAATGAAAATAACATGACTGAAATTAACGAAAAAAATGATAAGAATGATTTAAGCTTTCTATATGAAAAAGACGCAAAAAACATATCAAGGCATCAAGAAATTCAGTGGGAAAATGAAATCTGATTTTGTTTATAATTTATACGTTAAACAATATTAAGCATCGAATTAAACAATAGTAAACAGTATTTAACATAGTTAAACGTAATCGCATGCTTTTATTTAACATTATTAAACACTTATTTAACAATGTTAAATAAGTGCAGCCAGCCCTCTTGAATTACAAATTTTGAATTTTTGCCTTAACTTGTTGATATCAAAATACTTTCTATCCTGAGCATTTATAGCAACCATTGTTGCGACAGGTGTGCTGAATTATCCATTCGCGTTGCAAACTTGCAACGCTCATCGCTTTAATATTTCGCGAGATTTTTAATTAAATTTTTTACATAGATTCATCAGCAAAGCGCGTTTTGTTTTACTTTTTTGCTAGGTAAAAGAAAAAAATGGTATCAACTTATAGCAATGCTTAACCTATTTATTTTTTAAGATTATTTTCAAACCAATCTATCTAGTTTTGAATGCTGGTGGTACAATCCTTGGTTTGATTTCTGTGTATTTACAGAAGCGCGATAGATGAAATGGTGCTGAGATGCTCGTTGGTAAAGGGGGATTTAATCAATAGCATACTCTACAAGACCCTAAATTGGACTAAAAAAATGAAGTTATTTGCAAGATTTAATGTTGACACTATTGCGCCTTTGTTAATTGCGGCTCCATGCGCTGAAGAGGATTTAATAGAATGGGAATATATTAAAAATAAGTTTACTATTAAAATTTCGTTACCGATAATAAAACCCGCAAAAACTTGGCGGCAAGACGGAAAGGGAATACACGAGGTTTTAAAGATGGAACTATTAGTTTCACGAGAAGAAATAACTTTTCCTAATGCAGGTAATAGAGAAGAGCGAGCCAGTTTTTTTAATTTAATTCATGATGATTACATTGAGACTGCCAATCAATCAATCAATGCATTATTAAGCTTTTTTAGATATAAACATGGTAACCCATTAATAAAAGAAGTTTATTTTTATGATGATAACCAACTATGTAATCCTGAGTGGTTAGATGAGGATGGAAATACAATAAATCCAGAGTTTGGTATTTCTACTGGGTCTTGCATGCCTGCTCGTTACTATGATTTGGAGTTTGATATTCAGTCATATGAGCATGAAAAAAATAAGGAACAACTTGAAAAGTGGCTGAAGAGCCATAAAAATGTCGATTTATATGAAGAAATACTATCTGATGCAAGAGATGCAATAGTCCTAGAGAACTATCGGCGGGCAATATTAGAAATAGCCATTGCTTGCGAAATATTTGTAAAGCAAATTTTCTTTAGAGGAACAGAATTATCAAGTGCGGTATTTGATTATCTTGAAAGTAAAAGAAAAGTAGAAATAAGTATTCTTGATTTAATTAGCAAAGTGTCAAAAGAAGCATTCGGAGAGAGCTTCAAAGACGAATGTAAAGATGACTATAAGAATATAGATTATCTTTTTCGAGCAAGGAATAAAATAGCCCACCAAGGTGAGGTTTTCTATAAAGATGATTCTGGAAAAAGATTTGAAATTCATGATGATAATCTTATGCAATGGTGGCGCTCAGTGAAAAAAATGATAAGCTGGCTAGATAAAAAAACGAAAGCCTCATAATTAGGAAAAGCCACACAAAGAACAGCTGTTATCTGTTTAAGTTAGCATTATAAAAAAAACATTTTAATATCTTCAGGTAACTGTTGATTTCTCTAATGTGTTCAGTGATAGAGTAATGCTTTTCGTCATTTCTAGTTAACTTTAATTTTATGATTGTTGCTAATTTCAATAAATATTATTTGTTAGATAAACAGCCAAGCCCGCAGGCTTGGCTAATATTCTTCAATAGATTAAATATTCAAAAGCCTTAGCGGCATTATTTACTGCGCGCATGATATCAGCAGAACTTAAGTTTTGTTTCCATGAATTCACATAAGAGGCATGATTAACTAAATCGCCATTAATACCAAGATGAGTAGCAAGGAAGACTGAACCAATTTCAGCGACAAGCTCTTCTTCGGCATATTCTTTTGACTGATAAGAAATTGCTTTAAAACGATTTAATCGCGAAGTGTGACCCGTCCAGTGGATCATTTCATGTAATAAAGTTGTATGATAATCATCGTTAGAATTAAAATATTCTTGTTTAGGCATAATAATGACATCATCATTTAAATTAAATCGTGGCTGATTACCAAAGGTGGAAATTTCAATATTGTGGTTGTCCAAGATTTCGGTCAGAGAAACGTTATCATTGATGATAATGCTTTCATCACCGAGTGACGTTTGTTCAATGTTAAATACACGATAAGTTTTAAATAGTGGCGTAGTTTTTTCAACTGTTTTACCATCAACGACCTCAGATTTATTTAAAATTTTCCAAAAGTAGACGATTTGGCTTTTAGCCCCCTTAAGTACCTTACCATCCAAGTTATTAACTTGATTGAACGTCACCCATACTGGTTTTGTGTAACCCTTGCCAACCTGCGCTGTTAATAGATTAAATAAATTACCACCCCGATAAATCCCAGAAGTACCAACGGGCANGGTAAGCGTNCCATCCACCTGCCATGATTGCTTCCATTTGAGTATTGATCCATTGCGATCGATGATCTCAAAGATGGTATTTGAAATGTCATTGCAAAAGTCTTGATAGTTTTTCATGTATGTCTCCTTAAGTTAAAGGCAGCCAGCGTTTCCGACTGCGCTTGAGACGCGACATGCACGCAGCTTTTATGCAAGGGTCACATAGTGACTCGCGCAGCCCTTGCCTAAAAGATCGAGCATGTTAAGGTGAAAGAAGCAGAAGGAAAACGAATATATGGCAGTATACTAATCCTAAGCGCTGTAAAATGAGCTTAATCATTGAAATGTAAAGCCTAAAAAGAATTTTACTTGATTTTAGATTGTGTTTATAACTGTATTATGGTATTTTACTGTAGAATATATGTCAGTTATAATTTAAGGTGTTTGAATATGAGTGATTCTGTAAATGAAGTTCCATTCTTAGCATTAATTGGGAATAGCACAGTAAATTCAGCAATAGAGTATGTTGAGACATCTGTTGATGTTAGTGATAATGCATTTGCAGTTAAAGCCGAGAATGATGCTTTCGAGCCAGTAATATCAAAAGACTGTACTTTAATTGTTGAGCCTAATGCAGAACTTAAAGAGCAGAGTTTTGCTGTTATAGAACATGGAGGTAAGCAAGGCATTTACTTCGTAAAACAAAATGACGCGCAAGAGTATATTGTCACGTCAAACTTTGTTGATAACCAGTATTCAAAGCTGATGGATGAGAGTACGATTAAAGGCATGGTTGTTCAGGTTAAGAGATTGCTTGATCAGTAAAATTATTGTGTTTATATAAAAATTATCAAAAGGTTTCAAATTAAAAATACGTGTATATATTGATGTTTATGTGGTTTTTAAGCCATGCCCATTAGGAAATTATGTGTGACGAATACTTTCACAGAGGATATGATGTTAGTAGAGATTGAACATTTTTTTGATGCTCCCTTTTTTGCTATTATTGGAGGTTTAACTATAATCGCATCGATTATTACTAGTGGTTATAGTTTATATCTGATAATTAAAGGCATTTTGCCGGTATGGTTCAGGCTTGGGAAGGGGTTATCTTCTAGTCAGATTGCTATTTTTTCTAAAACACAACAAGATGATTTAGAAAGCATGCTCATTGATTCAAAAATTTTTCGTAAAAAAAATTTATTAAGAATAACAGCGAAAGAAAGTGTTCATTCTGTTGAAAAAGCTAAAGTTCTTCTAGTTCATTGGGCTGATTTCAAAGAAGATCTTGAGCACATTTTTAAATTAAAAAAAGATGCGACTGCGCTTATTATTTATGCACCATCATCGGAAGGAAGAATTGATGACAGTAACATGGAGAAAATAAATATGTATCGAAATGCTGTGGTGGTTAATTTTAGAGGTAGACTTATGAATGATATATTAACCTCCTTAGTGACGGCAAGCTTATGAGCGATTCTAATAAATATTTACTAAACATTGTTACGAAGTATTCTCCAGCACAAATTAATTACTCTGACCCTGCATACATTCAATTATTGCAGACATTAGAAGGGTGGGCACATACATGTTTCATCGAATGTAAATTGTCTGGCTCAATAGCTAAAGGAACTGCCATATCCCTTTCTTCAGATTTAGATTTGATGATTTCATTAACTAACGGCTGCAAAAGTGGACTAAAAGAAATATATGAGTCACTTTATGATAAATTAAGAGCATGCTATCAACAAGTTAGAAAGCAAAATGTTTCAGTCAGAGTAATTTTTGCAGGTGGAAATTTACTGTTGCCAAATAAGCTTGAAATAGATATAACTCCGGCGAGAAAGTGCAAGGGAAATACTAATGAGCATATTATAAGGGTTTCTAAATTTGATACATGGAAAAAAACAAATACGCAACAACATATTAATGATATTTCTAATTCAAATAGACTAAATGAAATTAAGCTATTAAAAATATGGCGTGAATTGAATCAGTTGGAATTCCCATCTATCTATATGGAATATCTTCTAATTAATATCATATTAAGAAATAAACAAACTAGCTGTTTATATTTAGCAGATAATTTTTTCTATATTCTTTCTGAGTTAGCAAAACAAGAAAATAATCCATTATTCTCAAGAGTTGTTGATCCAGCAAATACACAAAATATACTTTCTGAGTTATTGACAAAAGTTGAAAAGCAAAAAATTCAATCAGCAGCGGTTGATGCATTAAAAAATAAGTACTGGCAGAGGATTGTATGGTAATTAACGAAATATTTTAACTGGCTATATAAGTTAATTACATATAAAATGATCTTACATAAGTAAAACGTTCAATTTTTACAGCTTGCTAATTTAGCACTAACATATCGATTTAATGACACATGCGCCTCAGTTGCTTCTAATGCTAGCTTACGATGAAGTTCTGGTGGCACACGTACTATGAACTTGCCGCTATATGACTTTGTAGAAAGCGGTTCAGGCACTGGTTCACCTTCTTGCTCTAGATCTTTAATAATATCAGCGGTTAGCTTTCTAATACCTTTGAAGGCATCAACTTGATTAGGGCTAAGCCAGCTGATGCTAGGTAGTTCAGCACATAAGCCAACATACTCTTGATCATCTTCAGACCATGTGACGCGATAGCTGTATTTATCATGCATTGTATTAATCTCCTAATTTATCAATGGCTGCTAATACTTGCTTAACTTGATAAGCCTTAGCCATACCCTTGCTATTTTGAATATTTACCCGTGGATCACCTATCCATGGTGTTTTAAAAATTTTATGACTACTACCACTTTGTCTGGGACTTCCAAAATAGTAAGCGTCAAATTAACCACCCCTATTAATCCCGTACAAATACCGTCAATATCTCCCTTTTAATTTTTCGGAGATATTCATGCACATTGAAGACAAGGAATATAAACAAGATAATTGGTTTAAACATATTGCTGCTTGTGAGCAAAGTGGTAAGCCACAGCGGCAATATTGTTTAGAAAATAATTTGAGTCATGTGCAGTTTGGTTATTGGCGTAAACGGTTTTTAAAACATCCTCAAACAAACAATAACGCTCAATCAACATTTATTAATATCACAAAACCATCAGTGAGTTATCAATCTATGCTTGGTGTGACACAGTCTGTTCTTGGGGATATTAAAATAAAATCACACACAGGAAGTGAGCTTTACTTACCTGCCTCTTTACCCTTACCGCAACTATTACCTATTTTAAAATTCTTAGGTTTTGGTCATGATTGATTTGAAACACGATGCAAAGATTTACTTATATGCAAAAGCCATTGATTGTAGAAAATCGATTGATGGCTTATCCTATTTAGTTATCAATCTACTAGGCAAAAAACCTAAAAGCGGTGATATTTTTATTTTTCATAATCGCAGTAAAGATAAACTCAAAGCTTTATACTGGGACAATAATGGGTTTGTGCTGTATTACAAGCGTATGGAAAGCCGACGCTTTGTCATTTCAAAGCTATTACAAGGTGAGGTTAGTTTAAGTCATGAAGAATGCCAGTTATTATTTTTAGGCTATGATTTTACGATAAAAAGAGATGCAAATAGCCTTTATTTTTCGCAATATTTTTAATATTTTTCTATGTTTTTTCATAGGGTTATAGTATAATAAGTGCATGAAAGATATCGAACATTTACAAGCAAAAACTAAAGAAGAAATCATCGCTTTATTTCAAGAAGTACTGCAAAATAATCAGACCAACTTAGACAACCTTACAGAAGTCAATCAAACACAAACGCAAAAAATAGAAAGTCTCAGAGCGCAAGTAAATACATTACAGCATCAGCTCAAACAAGCGGTGCAATCGCGCTACGGTAAAAAAAGTGAGAAACTTTCTCAAGACCATCCGCAACAGTTATTATTTGATGAGGCGCAAGCACCTGAAGCTATTAAAGTTGTTGAAAAAGAAAATGAAGAAATAACAATTGCCACTTACACCAGAAAGAAAACTGGTAGAAAGCCACTACCTAAAGAGCTACCTCGCAAACAAGTCATTCATGATTTACCAGAAGCTGAGAAAATCTGTGAATGTGGTTGTACATTAACACATATTGCTGATGACAAATCAGAGCAATTGGAAATTATTCCTGCACAAGTTTATGTGATTGAGAACATCAAAAAGAAATATGCTTGTAAAGCCTGTGAGTTAACTATCAAGACTGCCAAGCAAACTGCTCAGATAATTCCTAAAAGCATAGCGACCGCATCATTATTAGCACATGTGGCCGTTGCTAAGATTGATGACCATTTACCCTTGTATCGCCAAGAAGAGATATTTAAGCGCAGTGGCATCGATATTCCTAGAGCAAGCTTATCATTATGGATGATACGCATTGGCGAGGCTATACAGCCTTTGATTAACCTAATGCAAGATAATATCAATGATTATGATATTGTTTATGCTGATGAAACGCCTGTACAAGTGCTTAATGAAAAAAATAGAAAGGCAACACAAAAATCCTATATGTGGTTATTTATTGGTGGTAGTCCAGAAAAACGTAGCTATTATTATCATTATGCGCAAACAAGAGCCAGCGGTGTGCCGTATCAAATATTAGATGACTTTAAAGGATATTTACACTGTGATGGATATAGTGGCTATTTGTCATTATTTACCACCAAACCTATTAAGGGTGTTGGTTGCATGGCACATGCCAGAAGAAAGTTTGTTGAAATAACGAAAGTTGTCAAAGAAAAAGGCTTAGCGCATGAGGCAATTAATATCATTGCTAAGCTTTATGCGATAGAAAAACAGATAAAAGAAAATCAATATTCGTCTAATGAGATAAAAGCCTATCGAGCCGAGCATGCACAACCCATATTGGATGAGTTCAAACAATGGCTATTAACACACAAAACGAAAGTGCCCCCCAGTTTTCCTATAGGCAAAGCGATAGCGTACACATTAAAGCAATGGCCATATCTCATTAATTACATTGAAGATGGTCGCTTAGAGATTGATAACAACTTATCTGAGCGCGGCATTAAACCTTTTGTAATTGGAAGAAAGAATTGGATGTTCATGGGTAATGAGCATGGCGCAAGAGCCACGACCAATTTATTTAGCCTTATTGAGACAGCTAAAGCACATCAGCTAAATCCATTTGCTTACCTTCGATACGTATTTGAAAAATTACCATTGGCAAATACGCTTGAAGATTATGAGAGATTAATGCCATACAACTGCCAGCATTTAAAACAAACTGCATAAATCATTTTTTAATATCGCTTAGGATGGTTCCCGGATAAATCTCCGCTGATAACTCACATGGCTTCAAACCCACCAGCGCTGTAGGTTTTCCGGGACGGCAGGTGTTTTGTATTTTCAGGCCTAGCCAAGGGGTGGTTAATTTGACGGTTACTCAAAATAAAATTCACATACTTTTGATAATTCTGAAAATCTTATTGATTTTGGATGTTGCCTCATTTTGACCAACAGATCATTTATTGTCTTGCTCATTATTTTCCTTACTTATAAATGATATCATTATTGATACCAAAAATCAAATTAACTAAGCTTTTTTGTTATCTTTATTCTCAGATTTATACTAAATCAAAGTCAGCACCTCTTTAGCCTTCGAGTATCCTATTTGCTCAAAGGCCATAACTTTTGTGACCTTTGGTTCATATACTTGATTTTTAATGTTTTCTCTTACACGAATCAATAAATCATCTGCGATAGATTTTAGCGAAGAAGCTTTTTTTTCAGAGGTATGTTTTGTTTCAGGAATATCATTGTTGTTTTCAACGACTTTATTTATGTCTTCTTCTGCTCCAGAAATATTTTCAGATACATTTTCAGCTTTATTTAATTTCTGTTTTGAAAAACATAAGCTAATCAAAAATGCAGAGATAAGATCAATTAGTAACGCTAGTGTAATCAGTAAAATAATTTCAGCGTGCTTTGTTGGCAATATCATTATGGCTAGAGTGGTTGGATTACTAATATTATTTGATAGTTTTGCTTTATGCTGTTGTAAGTTAGCAATATTTTTTTCCAGCTTGGGGATTTCAATTGTAAGTAACCTATCCGCGTTACTCCGATAGTTATGTGCTAAATCAGATTGTGCAAACATTCTGTCAGTATCTATAAGTTGTTCTGTTTGGGTGATTTGTTGATTATATTGTTGGTATGCTAAAGATTGGTTTGTAGCATGGTATTCATTTTGTTTCAAAAGGCTATTTAATCCACCAGCTGAGCCAATGACAGAGATAATTGTTAGTAATAAGCGCGTCTCATTAAATATTTAAAGCAATTTAGCATAAGCTTCATCTTGGTGAATGATTTGCTCTAGATACTTAATGAGGAGCGCTTAGCCAATATCATGCGGGTGAGAATATGACAAAGCTTTTGGCAAAACGTACCAAACTATTTAAGCCTATTTACATGTGTGATGCTTTAAGTCGTAATATTTTATCGTCAGATAAGACTACTTTATGCCATTGCCTTGCACATGCTTATCGTAAATTTGATGACCTAAAGACCTTTTATCCTAAATCGTGTCATTATGTTATGGAATGCTTTTCTGCGGTTTACAAGCATGATAATAAAACAAGAACTATGTCGCCTGTTAAAAGGCTGGCGCATCATCAAGCGTACAGCAAACCACTGATGCAAGAAGTGAAAACGTACATCTTGTCATTAATTAATGACAGGATAGTAGAGCCTAATAGTCCTTTAGGTAAGGCTATCAACTATACACTCAAGCATTGGCATTTATTAACGCAGTTTCTAAGAAGTGAAAATGCACCACTTGATAACAACATCGTAGAAAGAACACTCAAAGTTCCCATCCGTGGCAGAAAAACATGGTTATTCTATAAAACACAGTATGGCGCGATGATAGGTGGGATATTAACCAGTGTTATACATACCTGCGCACTAGTTAAAGAAAATCCTATAACTTACCTAACCGCGCTACAAGAAAACAAAGACCGAGTTGTTAAAGAGCCGTATTGTTGGTTACCGTGGAATTATCAACAACAACTGCTACCACAACAACAAGCAGCATAAAAGACAAATAACAAAAAAATAATCAAACCAGCTTACGCCAATCATCAGGCAACCCCGCCTTTTTAGGCTCACCTTGTGACAAGACAATTTGAAGCTCAGAGGCACTCAGTGCGCAAGTAATATCACCAGCACTTGGCCACCATTTTAATTTACCTTGAGAAAAGCGCTTTTGACACAACCAAAAACCGTTTCCATCATAAACGAGTATTTTGATACTCGTGTCAGCACGATTACGAAACACAAAAAACGTACCTGAAAAAGCATCACTGTCCAGATACTGCTCACATAATGCTTTTAAAGACTCAATACCCTTACGAAAATCAACAGGATTAACAGCTAATAAGACACGATGCTGTGGTGTTATCTGTAGCATTAGCACTGCCTGTCAAAATCAGCAATCAATTTTGATATAGCGTCAACAGTAAGACCATTAATCACCAACATAGCACCATCGGCTCTTTTATATTCAACATTAGCAAGAGAGGGAGAATGAATAATAGACGTTGGCATTGTGTTTTTAACCGCTAATTTATTATTAAGAGGCACAAAGGGAGGTGAAGATGGTGCATCGCTCAAAACAAGCCCGCGCTTTACTTTTTCTTTATGATATTGCGTACCTGATATGCCTAGTAGGTTTAAAATCTTACTGGTTTTATAACTTTCTTCAAGTTTAAAAATAATATCCCATAGATGCTGAGGGATTCTTGTCATATGGGTACGGGTAGCGCGCCAGTCAGCGAATGCGGTTATTGCTGTTTCTAATGTTGGCTGTTGTGATGAATCATTACTGGGGAGCATATTAATCCTTATGCGTTAATTTTATCAGAGGATATAAGATAAATTAGCAGTCAAACTTAGTCACGCATGGTTGTCGTAAGCTCACGGTTAATTGATGATGATTTGAATTTGGAATTAGCCAAGAACAAATCCTTATTAACTATTTCATCAGCATTGTTTTCAGATGGACTAAATTTATTAGATATATTTTTATCTAAAATATGCACTGAATTAAGCATTGAAATTAAAAAAAATACATTTTACAATAAAATTGTTCATATTAATAAAAAAATGTCACAATATGAAATTAATCCAATTAAAAACTTTCAAATTTTTTCTAATCAGCCTCTTGAAGAAGAAATACTACTTTCACTAAAACATGCAAGGAATTGTTTTCAACATTACTGTGGAATAGTGACTCCTGAGTTTATTAAATTTATCAATAAGTACAAGACAAATAATTTTGATGGTTTTCAGTTAGGTTGGCAGTATGTGGGAATGAATTTTCAAAAAAATTTTTTGATAGGACAAAAAATTCAATTTCAGGCTAAAGAGTTGATTGAGATCTTATTGTATATAAGACAAATAATTCAATTAATACCTAATATTGTGAGGCGCGCGGAACATATTTCAAAAGCTTTAGATAATGGATATATCATAGATAATGACAATAAAAATTTTTTAATACTTAGAAAAAAAATCAAATAAAGTGATAGAGTTTCACTCTAAAAGTTAAAAGGTTTATATATTATCAAGATAAATTATATAAAACTGATCTGCGATCGGTTTTGTGGACACTAATCTCTATTAAGCAGCCTGTATTAATTCACATTTCATTGAAAATTACCTTGCGGGGTTTTTGCTTTTTTATTGTTCTAAATTTAACTTTTACTACTTATCATGGTAATTTTTCTTTTAAGTCATCTAACAGCATGTTTAATGAACTATAAACTCGGGTCCTATTATATTTTAGCTGCTTCATTGCTTCAGCTAAATCGCTATGATTACCCTTGTCTGTTATAAAGTAATCGACAAAAGGTACGGCTGTGCAGTGCTCAATATCCCATAAAGAATTTTTTTGCCAAGCTAGTTTTTGGCGATGTTTTTGATACTGTGTATAAAAAGGAATAGCGTAAGATAACACATTCTCTGGCTCAATATTGATAGCTTCAATTATTTTTTCATCTCCAATTTTTTTATATCCAGTACTTGAAGAGGTTTTTGAATAATCAAGATGTTTATAATAAAAAATCCTTGCTCTTCCTGTAAATCTACTTTTTACAGTTTTCCAGTATTGATCTTTAGGTATTCCTTCTGCTATTTTTGCATTTGTGTCTCCCCAAGATTGTATAATACGCTTGTTCACTTCTTCTTTAGTATTATTTTGCTCTTTATACGTATACTTGATCAACTCTCCAATAGGGTAATCTGCCAATCGGACATACGTCTCGACATCTTTATATGAAACAAATGCATCGGCTAAATTGTCTGAAAAATATTGCTCTTTAGTAGAAGAACATTCCAACTTGAAAAGTTGAATGTTATCTTTGAGATATTTAATCTCTACAGAAGATAAAAAATCTGCTATTTCACATACCTTATTCTCATCCTTTCGCGCTATTAGTTCTGAAAAATTTATCCATGAATATACCAAAGTAAGCTTTTTATCTTGTAATATTTTCTTCATCTGTTTATATTCAACCTCTGATGAAGTAGCAACTAATTGTAAATGACATGTGTCTAAATATACTGTTGGTTTCATCCTCAAACCCCCAATACCTCTTTTAACTTAGCCAACGCAGCCTGCTTTTTAACTTCAGACATTTTTTGAATGTTTTGCAACTTCCATTGAATTGCGGGTAGTTCTGAGATATTAGGTAATGATAATAATTGCCAATTTGGTTCACCTTGTTTTAATGAAATCAAAAATTCCTTTTCTTCTGGCTCAATTGAGCTATGAACTAAGTTGATTAACTCCTTACGCGTATCAAGCAATGACTCATAACTTATTTCATGCTCTGTCATATCAACAAATTCTTCATGATATTTTTGCCCCAAGTCCAATTCATTAGGCAGAAGCAATTCACTCATTGGTCTTGGGCTAGACGCAAGATATATAATAAATGCTTTTCGAAGTTCTGGCGTAAAGCCTTCATTATCCAGCAATAGCCTAATGTCAAATAAATCTCGAGGATGTTGTCTATCTAATGCGGCACAGATTTTACCAGCGAATAAATCTTCAAAGGAAAGCATTTTCATTTTTTGCGATTGTAGGAAAATATTTTCGGTTGATTCTGATAGACTTTTTTCAATTGGGTTAAATACAGTTCCACGTAAAATTGTATTTGGCTCTACTTTAATGCCAACTTTGTCATCAGAAACAATTAACTTTATAACATGCTGACCAACTCGTCTCTCATCAACAATCAAACCTAGGCTTTTTAGTTCTTCAGAAAAATTTAGCATTGCAGAACTCAGATTATCTAAAAATACATCTCGCGGTTCAATTGGTAAATAAGTTAAATCAATATCTACCGATAATCGTGGCATATCACGATAAAACAAATTAATCGCCGTACCGCCTTTTAGTGCAAAACGACTATCTTTTTGAATAACTGGCAACACATCTAATAAGAGTTTAACTTGATCTTGATAAAAATCTTTTTTTGTCATTAGTTATCACCCAACTCCGGCACAGAAACTTGAAACCGTGCATTATAACACCCGCCCCCTGCAATAACACGTTTGCCTTTCCCTAAATCAATTTTACTCAAATCTAGTTCTGACATCCAAGGATGGCCAAAGTGATCACCTAAATACAGTAATAATCGTTTTGCTTTATAAGAAGTACAAGACTCTAATAGTGCTTGTAATAATTTAGAACGCATCCTCGATAAGCTTTCTAGTATTAATGCAGTTTCTTCAAATGTCGCTTTCTGTGGTACAAGATAACATAATTCTAGTGCTGCTCTTTCAGGTGCAGAAACGGTTAATGACAAACCATCAACTTCTATCTTAATAAGTGCATTATCGACTGGTTTGTTAAATAACTTAGGACAAAACAAAATAAATGATTCATTCCAAGTTGATGTTTGCGTCCATCGTGGTAACTTTGTTTGTGGTGTGCCAAATAACTGAATTGTGTTTAAGCGCATTGGAACATAATGACTCTTCCCAGCAAGTTGCAACGCTGTTTTAGCAGCAATATGCACTGGTAAGTTAAGTTGCTGTTGTACAGCATTAACAGCCCCCACCCATCTGACTGGAAAAGCCGCAAAGTAATAAGCACCATCAGCAAGATGTTTTAACCAACCTGATTGTACATACCACCAAGCTAATTTCTCGGAGATACCCTGATTTTTTAGCCAAGTAGTTGTGAGCACAGCGCCATGTGGGGAGGACTCTAACAATCTGTTTATTTTAGTAGTTTTTTCTCTAGTCATACTAGAGATGTTAGCTTAAATATAAACTATTGCAAGCGATTAGTTTATTTTAGCTGCTAATTATCTAGTTTAAGTGGATATTTTATATTTTAAATAAACCATAATGATCTGAATAAGCATTCAATTTTTTCGGTAATTTTTAAAACTTATTACTGTGGGACTTTTGCGGGGATTAGATTGTGATTACCTGGACTTTACAGGACTTTTTAGCATAGTCGCCCGACATTAAAGTTAATAAAATCAATTAGTTAAAAAACGTCCCGTTTTCTCATAATCCTTTGGTCCTAGGTTCGAGTCCTAGTGGGCCCACCAATAAAATCAAAGACTTACGATACTTCGACCCGAAATCAAATTTTCCCTTGCGGGACTTTTGCGGGAGCTGGAGGCCTCATTCCTCAAAAATAATAACGTCGGCGTACTTAAACTTTCATTACAAATTTTGCTAACTGCTTTATGTAAGTTGCCTATTTCAGCAGCTGAATAATGTGTTGTAATACGCGCAGTCTTATGACCCATTAAGTCAGCAATATCTTCCATGGCAA
>PAMH01000032.1 GCA_002707205.1 Legionellales bacterium | reverse complement strand
TTCGAGAGAATATCCATACCAATGCTTTACGGCTATTTAAAGCGAAATCAATAGAAATAAGTCGTTGATAAAGTTTGATACAGTAGTAGTTGAATGGTAGCATACTACGACAAAATCGCTCGGTAATTAGTCCGACAGTTTCCCTCGGTAATGACAGTTTTACAGATAATTAGACTTTGAAGTTAATCTTCCTCGTCGCAAATTTTTAGTTTATTTGATTGTGCAAAATTTAAAATAGATTGATAAAGTTCAGGATTGGATTTTTTTAATGCAGGATCAAGCAACACACATTTATTGCCATCTTTTACCGAGGGTTGTAACATTGGGGAATAGGAAATACGGTGGTTTTTAAATGTTGAAAGCGTACCCGACATACGTTCCGCCCAATCACTCGGGCGAAACTGTTCTCCGGACTCAGTAACACCTTCTATTCTAATTTTTTTATCTTTCTTCTCTACCATCTTATATCCCTGCATTATGTTGGTAATTATATACCCAAATTGTGTTGAAATGCGAGATTATCACAAAATATTTTTTGTGGGATTGGCAATTTTTCAGTACGTAAAAAGGCGTTATAATCAATTATCCATAAGAAATGGCATCAAAAAGGTGTCTATTTTTTAAGGTTATCTGAGAGGCTTAGCATTATTTCAACTGATTCATTAAAACTGCCCCTTTTCAGCAAGAAAAGCAGGCCGTATAATGTTTTTAATAAGTATGAACATCAATGAAAAGAGGAATATGATGTCAAACGAACGTGAAGGAATTGAAAAAGCTAAGGCGCGTGGAATATATTTACTACCAAATTTATTTACAGCAGCTGGACTTTTTGCAGGATTTTATAGCATTGTAGCGGCATTGAAAGGTTATTTTGATACAGCAGCACATGCAATATTTATTGCCATGGTCATGGATGCTTTAGATGGACGTGTTGCTAGATTGACGAATACGCAAACAGCTTTTGGTTCAGAATTTGACAGCTTAGCAGATATTGTTTCATTTGGTGTCGCTCCAGCATTGGTTGTTTATAGCTGGAGTCTTTCAAGTTTAGGAAAAATTGGTTGGCTAGGCGCATTTTTATTTGCGGCGTGTGGTGCGATGCGATTGGCTAGATTCAATACACAAGTGAGCGCAGATAAAAATTATTTTCAAGGTTTGCCTATTCCAGGTGCCGCGGCAGTTTTAGCCAGCTTTGTCTGGCTATGGTATGATTACACAGCACAAGGATTATGGTTTCAAGTTTTAATGCTAATAATTACTGCCGTACTTGCTCTAATGATGGTGAGTAATATTAGATTCCATAGTTTTAAAAATATAAATTTTAAAAATAAAGTACCATTTATTGGTATTTTAATTGTGGTTTTGGGATTGATTTGTATTGCGCTAAATCCGCCAGCAATGTTATTTATTGTATTTGCTGGTTATGCAATATCAGGGCCAATATTTACTTTGACAATCCTGTCCAAAAAACGACGTTTACGAAAGTTAGCACGTAAACGTCGTTTTGAAAAAGATGTGGGTAGGTAGCTTTAACACTCAATTATGTTAACGGCTAATCCACCGAGAGATGTTTCTTTGTAGCGAGATTGCATATCTTTACCTGTTTGTAACATGGTTGCGATAACTTTATCTAAAGAAACTTTGTGTTCACCTGTTTCCATTAATGACAGCTGTGCTGTATTTACAGCTTGCACGGCACCCATTGCGTTACGCTCTATGCAGGGAATTTGCACTAAGCCGCCAATAGGATCGCAAGTTAAACCCAAATGATGCTCCATGCCAATTTCTGCTGCATTTTCTATCTGTGCAAGCGTGCCACCAAGTACCGCCGTTAATGCACCAGCTGCCATTGAACAAGCAACCCCCACTTCACCCTGACAGCCAACTTCTGCAGCAGATATTGAGGCGCCTTTTTTATAAAGAATAGCAATAGCTGCGGCAGTAAGTAGAAAGTTAGCAACACCTTCGCTAGTGCCCTCACAAAATTGTAAATAGTACTTTAAAACAGCAGGTATCACGCCAGCCGCACCGTTAGTTGGTGCCGTCACTACTCGTCCACCCGCAGCATTTTCTTCATTGACTGCAAGTGCATAGCAATTTAACCAATTCATGGCGTGTGCCGGTGAGGGGTGAGCCTGATCTTTCAGCATCATTTTTTGAAATAATGCTGACGCGCGGCGTTTTACATTTAAACCGCCAGGTAGAATACCTTCATGTTGACAACCATTATCGATACAATCTAGCATGGTTTTTGCAATATTTAATAGCGCTTGCGTAATCTCATTTTCTTCACGCCAAGTTTTTTCATTTTCTCGCATAACTTGTGCAATAGTGAGTTTGTTTTGCTCGCAAATCTCTAATAATTCTTTTGCTGTATTGAAAGGATATTTTACTGGCATATCCGTATCATCTTGGGTGTGAAAACCTTCTTTATCAACGATAAAACCGCCGCCGATGGAATAATAGGTTTTGTCCTTTAATATATTGCCTTCGGCGTCATATGCAGTGAAATACATACCATTTGCATGTAATGGTAAAGATTCTTGCATATGGAAAATCAAATCAGTGTCTGGTTGAAACTCAATGGCTTTGAGTCCCGCAAATTTTAATTGTTTATGTGTAGAAATTCTCTCTACACGAGATTTAACCTCAGAAGGTTCAACGGTATCAGGTTGAAATCCTTCAAGACCGTTCAAAATAGCGAGGTCTGTGGCATGCCCTTTACCTGTAAGCGCTAGTGAGCCATATAAATCAACGGTTACACGGGTAATTTTTTCAATCGTATTTGCTTGAATGAGTAAGCGAGTAAATTCATAAGCGGCTTTCATTGGGCCGACAGTATGAGAACTTGAAGGACCAACACCAATAGAAAATAGCTCGAAAGTACTAATTGACATGATATTCCTCATAATTATTATCAAGACAGGTGAGCGTCTTGTATATTTTAAGTGAAGCTATAAAAAGCTAATCTTATTTTAGATTATAGCTAGCATCAAGCTATTTTAGTAAAATATTTAATCAAAAAAAACAAATTAAAGTAAACATCTCGTTAATTTATCGTATAAATCACTTGTCAATTTGCTTGGAACATGGTGCAATATAAATTGTTAAATTGACTATTTTTACCTAAAAAGGAGTCGTAATGAAATTACGTAATTTATCTCTAATTGTGGTTGGTATGTTAGCTACATCTACTGTATTTGCTGCATCGTCACAAGCTTCAATGACACCTAAAACACAACAAGACCAATTAAGCTATACCATTGGTGTTGATTTAGGTAAGAACTTAAAAAGCCAAAACTTATCTATCAATGCGGATATGTTAGCAGAAGGCGTTAAAGATGCATTAGCAGGTAGTAAATTAAAATTAACTGACACGCAAATGAAAACTGCATTGCAAAATTTTCAGCAAAAAATGGCAAAAAAACAACAAGAAGAATTTAAACAAGTTAGTGAAGATAATGCCAAAGCAGGCGCTGACTTCTTAGCTAAAAACAAAAAAGAAAAAGGCGTTGTTGTATTACCTAATGGATTGCAATATAAAGTTGTCAAAGCAGGTAATGGTACTCCTCCTAAAGCAAATGACTCTGTCACAGTTGATTATGAAGGTAAATTAGTTAACGGCCAGGTTTTTGATAGCACCTATAAACGTGGCAAACCTGCAACTTTTAAAGTATCGCAAGTGATTTCTGGTTGGCAGCAAGCCTTAAAAATGATGAAACCGGGTGCTGAATGGATGTTATATATCCCTTCTGATTTGGCATATGGTAAACAAGGCGTTGGTGGTCCTATTGGTCCTAATGAAACTTTAATTTTTAAAGTGCATTTGATTTCAGTAAATCCTGCAAGCGCTAAAAGCTAAATCTTTTCAGTGAAATCATAAAGAAGCGCTTGAAAAAGCGCTTTTTTTGTAAAAAAGCATTAAAAACTGTAGTATTATTATACTAGTATAGGCTAGCTAAGTAATTTGATGAGCAAACTTCTTTACCAGAATGGCATTGCTGGAATTAAAGATAAACAAGGTTATTATCTCGATGTGACTGTTGGCTATTGTACTTTACTAGGGCTTAAAGATCCTAAAGAAATTATAGGTCATACAGATTTTGAATTATTAGAAAAGGCGGTTGGGTCGTCACACTATAGTATTAGAATGCTCGCGGATGAGCTTTTAAGTGAAGATGCCGAAGTTATGCGCAATAAGCAGCAATTTATATTTGATTGTCATATTTTTCATCAAAAACCGTTTTTGGCTTTGGTGCATAAAGCACCATATGTGGAAAATAATCATATTGTTGGTGCGCTTTTTACAGCAGTGCCTTTAATTTCTGCGACAAACACACAAATTGAAAACTATATTAATAATCCAGAAATTAGTGTTTCACGGCATACAGGGCATTTTCTGAAGAAGCTGGGGATTTTAACGCCAAAAAAATATCATTTTTCTAAACGTGAGTTGCAATGTATTCATTTGTTAGCTAAGGGCTGTAGTGCTTATGACATTGCATTAGAATTAGGCTTATCTAAGCGCACAATTGAATTTTATATTCGTAATATTAAAACAAAAATGGGCGTAAAAAAATCAACAGAGATTGTTGCAAAAGCAATACTTCAATGAGTTTGCTGTATTAATTATTACATAAAAATTTTTAAGGGAAATCATACCGATGATGATAAGCTTAAAGATAAAACAGATGATTAATATACCATTTTACGATATACTCAAAACATCCTCAAAATGCATTTTTTGCGTCAAACTTCGGCACAGCTTTGCATAAATTCTGATAGATGGATTTTTTAATGCTCGCACAAGTACAACATTTCCATAGAACCTACTTTAATCGCAGATTAATTACCATTTTTTTATTAGGATTTGCATCAGGTTTACCATTAGCATTAACTGGTAGTGCCTTACAAGCGTGGTATACCGTCGATAAGGTTGATTTAATTACGATTGGGTTTCTTGGGCTTTTAGGCCAGCCTTATGTGTATAAATTTTTGTGGTCACCACTATTAGATCGATTTGTTTTACCTTTTTTAGGGCGACGACGCGGTTGGGTTTTTTTAATGCAGCTATTATTGGTAGCATTTATAGCAATCATGTCATGTTTTACGCCGGCACAACATCCTTGGACATTAGCTATTTTTGCTGCATGCGTGGCATTATTTTCTTCAACCCAAGATGTTGCCTTAGATGCCTATCGAACAGATATTTTACCAGCAGAGGAGCGTGGACTTGGCTCTGCAAGTTGGGTAGGTGGATATAGAATTGCGATGTTGGTTTCAGGTGGTTTAAGCTTTATTATTGCAGATCAGTTAGGTTGGTCAATCACCTATTTATTAATGGCGGGTTTAATGTCATTAAGTTTAGTGGTGACATTATTAAGTCCCAAAGAAGATAATGATAAATTAGCGCCAGTTAGTTTAACTTCAGCCATCATTGAGCCTTTTAAAGATTTGTGGCAACGTTTGCCTATGGTATGGATTGCATTATTTATTGTGCTCTATAAGTTAGGAGATGCTTTTGCTTTAACATTAACTACACCATTTCTGATTCGGGGTTTACATTTCTCATTGACTGATATTGGCATTGTTATGAAAGGCGTTGGCTTATTAGCTACTTTGATAGGTGTCTTTTTAGGTGGCGGATTAATTAACAAATTGGGTTTATATAAGGCGCTCATGTTTTTTGGTTTGTTACAGGCATTATCTAATCTGTGTTTTATGCTGCTTGCTATAATAGGACATCAATTTTATTTAATGACAGGTGCCGTATTTTTAGAGCAGTTTTGTGGTGGAATGGGGACTGCTGCTTTTCTCGCTTTTTTGATGACATTGTGTAATCATCGTTTTACAGCTACGCAATTTGCACTATTATCTGCGTTGTCAGCAGTTGGGCGTGTTTTTGTTGGTCCATTTGCAGGTATATTGGTTTCTCATATGGGATGGACTCTATTTTATTTTAGTACATTTATTTTTGCATTACCGGGATTAGTCGTTTTATTTTTAATACGATATGCTCTTAGGTTTAAATCACCTCAAAATGTGATTTTCTGAATTTATTTTATGTTATTACAAATGAGTTAAGCTTATGTTGTTTAAAAAGAATCATTTTATAGTAGTTTACATTATTTTTATGTCTATCTTTTTTTTGAGTGCAACTCAGGCTATTTTTGCCGCTAATACAGATAAAACAAGTGTAGTAGCAACTGATTTAGTAAAACAAAGTAATGGTGATACATTGCAAGCTGCCTTTCAGCAGTTAGACGTTGTTAAACAAAAAAATCAAGTATTGAAGCAAAAAGTAGCCGAGCTGAAAAACAAAAAAAATGAAGAGTATACTGTAATGGCTACAACTACTATTTCAGAGGCAACGTTAGATCAATTTAATCTAGAATTATCTGTGGCAAATGCTAATCTTGATGGTGCAAAATTAGCAAAAGCTGAAGCGCAACAAGCCGTTGATTCGATATTGACAAAAATTAATTATATTGAAAATGAATTACAAGATATAACCTTAGCAGCAGGAAAGACAACAGCTGTACGATTACGAATTACTGATTTACAAAGTCAATTAAATTTTCAAAAAGCAGCATTAAAATCACAAGAGAAACTGGTACAAGCATTAAGCCTTTCTCAACAATATAATCAAGAAATTTTTGATTTATTACAAGATTGGAATCAAACTATTCAGTCAAAATATCACACACAAGAAAAACAAAAAGTACAAGCACAATTACAGCAGCAAGCACTAGCTTATCAGGAACAACAAAAAGATGAGCTGGATAAATTGATGCAACTCAACACACAATTGAATCAATTAGATGTGAATGCAGATAACTATACGAGTAAAAAGCAAGCACTAGATATTCAAATTTTAAAAGCACAGGAAAAAAGTAATTTATTACATATCAAAATTGTATTATTGCATCAATTTGCACAATTAACTTTATTAAAGTCCGATACGGTAACAGAAACATCAGTTTCTAATTTGGATGATCAGTTAAGTCAGGCAAAAGCAGTAGCGAGTGAACTTGATAGTATAGGTGGTTTAGTTGAACGTAAAATGCAATTACTGGAACGTCGAGGTTCTTTGACTCAAGAGCGGCATAAAAATAATTTAATTACTGATGAGCAATATACAAATCAATACGATGCTATTCAAACATTACTCGGTAAATATGATGACATTGCAGCTCAGATAAAAAATTTAAATAAAACCACTTACATGTATATAGCTGATACACAAGATGCATTAAGTAAAGCTTTGTCTCGTAGACAAGGTTTGCCTGGGTTTAGTGCTAATGAATGGAGTGATTTTTTACAAAATATAATTAAAATGCCTGTGATGGGATTACAAGCAATGAATGCACTGAAAGATCAATTAGTGTTAGCGATAGTTAAATTAAGTAAATGGTCAATTGTTAGTATTATATTTGTTGAAATTCTGTGGCTTTGGATTTGGTTAATGCTTAGAGATATTCTGGCAAGAATGATTACGAGTTTATCTGATAAACGTGCTAATATGAGCAAAAATACGCTGTATATCGCTTTACAATTAATTCAAAGAAACTTGATGGGTATTTTTATCGTTGCAGGCTTGGGGATATTGTTTTGGTTGACGGGGTTGTCTGTTAAAAGTTTTGCGCCGATTATTTATCTTGCAGTAGTATGGTTTGTTTTTAAATTTGCAATAGGCTTATCACGTCTAATTTTACTTGAAAATGTTGGTGATGCTTCTGGACAAGATGTCATCCTATATAATGAGTTAAAATGGGCTTTGCTTGTTGGTGGGGTTTTTACAACCTTAACAGTACTTGCTCATCAATTACCGGTAGGATACCAAGTTGGTGACTTTTTTAACCGTTTGTTTATGCTTTTTATGTTAGTCATTTCTATTTTACTATTACGCAGTTGGAAAGTAGGGCCTGCATTAGTACAGCCTTATCTTGACCATTCTCGTTCTTATTTAATGCGTGTCGTTAAACTTTTAAGCTTATTAATACCATTAACTATTATGTCAACAGCAATTATTGGTATTCTTGGTTATGTTGATTTAGCCTGGGCAATTAGTCGTTATGAAGGTATCTTTTTATTAGTGATGTCAGGTTATATTTTAGCACGTGGTTTTTTAAAAGATATTTTAGAATGGGTTTCTGAGCTATTTATTAGAAAGTTAAAAAATGGTTGGCTGTGGACTCAAGCTTTATTAAGACCATTAGATAGAGTCTTACGTGTTATATTATTTTTAATTGCGACCGTAACATTATTTTCACTTTATGGATGGAATAAAAATTCAATAGTTGTTCAAAAATTAATTATCATTTTACACTTTCATTTAGTAGAAGCAAAAGGTTTAATTATCACGCCAATTAGTATTATAGAGCTGATTGTTGCTGCAGGTGTTGTTTATTGGTTATCAAGATGGACTCGTGAATTTTCATATCGTTGGTTATTTGCCAAAACTCGTGATCTTGGACTAAGGAATAGTTTATCTGTATTAACACAATATACAATGTTTGTTATTACAATTTTTATTGCATTAAAAATTATTGGTATTGATTTAAGTGGTATTTCATATGTTTTAGCTGGTTTTGCAGCCGGTGTGGGCTTAGGATTAAGAGATCTTATTAAAAACTATGCGAGCGGATTATTACTTTTGTTTGAAAGACCGATACGTGCGGGTGACTTGGTGACTATTGGTAATTGTGAAGGTGAAGTAACACACATTGGAATGCGTGCTGTGACAGTTAAAACATGGGATCATATGGAAGTGTTAGTGCCTAACTCAGAAACATTTGAAAAACCTTTTACTAACTGGACACATCTAGATAGTATCGTAAGAACAGTGATTGACTTGAAAGTTGCACCTAGTGACAATCCTTTTTTTGTTCAAGAATTAATTTTAAAAACATTAGAAAATATTTCAGATATTGTTTCCGATCCTGAGCCACAAGTATTTTTTAAAGAAATGAATGAGGCATTATTATCTTTTGAAGTAAGATATTATATTAATTTGCAGCTTGGATTATCACGCGCCCAAGTGCGTTCAGAGGTTTTGTTCAAAATCTTTGAAACTTTCAAGCAAAATAATATCAAGCCGCCACATCCACCTCAAGATATTTATTTGAGAAATTTTCCTGAGGATGATGAGCCAAATAAGATAACTAAAAATGATTAAATCAAATATTTTAAAGTATAAAGTTATCAGTTGGATTCCAAAATAGTTTAGATATGTATAGTAAAACAATGGTATAGAGATGAATGCATTAGAAATAAAAGATTTAATAAAAACCTATAAAAGTGGAGCGCATGCTTTAAAAGGTGTTAGTTTTGAAGTTAAACAAGGAGATTTTTATGCCTTACTTGGCCCTAATGGTGCGGGTAAATCTACAACAATAGGCATTATTACTTCTTTAGTGAATAAAACTAGTGGTCAAGTTAAAGTGTTTGGTATTGATATTGATCAAGATTTTTGTCGTGCTAAGCAACATATCGGATTAATGCCACAAGAATTTAATTTTAATATTTTTGAAACCTGTATGGAAGTGCTCATTCATCAAGCGGGTTATTATGGCGTAAATCGTAAAAAGGCAACCCAACGTGCAGAATCTCTTTTAAAAAAATTAGGTTTATATGAATTTAGAACACGCAGGGTACGTATGTTGTCTGGTGGTATGAAACGGCGATTAATGATCGCACGCGCATTAATTCATGAACCTAAACTCTTAATTCTTGATGAACCAACGGCGGGCGTTGACATTGAGTTACGACGCATGATGTGGGATTTCTTACGTAATATCAATGAGCAAGAAGGTGTTACTATAATTCTTACTACACATTATTTAGAGGAAGCTGAAACACTTTGTAAAAATATTGCCATTATTGATCAAGGGAGAGTCATAGAAAAAACTGACATGAAGTCATTATTATTGCAGCTTAATGTTCAAACTTACATTTTAGATCTCAGTCAGAGATTAGCCCAAAAGCCAAATCTTCTAGACTTTCCATGTGAGTTACTGGATGAGATGACATTAGCGGTAGATGTACAAAGTACACAAGACATTAATCATTTATTTTCACAACTTTCTCAGCAGGGAATAAAAATAGGCAGTATGCGTAATAAAGCAAATCGCTTAGAAGAATTATTTATGAAAATGACAAGTAAAGCATAAGCACATAAAAAAGAAAGGTCGAATATGAACACAGTATTAGTAACAAATTTAACAGGTTTAAAAACAATTGTTAATAAAGAGGTAGGTCGGATTCTACGTATTTGGTCACAAACTTTATTACCATCTGCAATCACAACCACATTATATTTTATTATTTTCGGTCAGTTAATCGGGCGTCGAGTAGGTATGATTGGCGATGTAAGTTACATGCAATATATTGTACCTGGTTTAATTATGATGTCTGTGATAACCAGTGCCTATGCTAATGTTTCAACTTCATTTTTCAGCTTAAAATTTCAACGAAGTATTGAAGAGATTATTATTTCACCTTTAGCAACATGGGTTTTAATTATAGGGTATATTTCAGGTGGTGTAATACGAGGCTTATTGGTTGGCGGTATTGTTACTATTATTGCGTTATTATTTACACATTTGCACATAGCTCATTTTGGACTAATGATTTTTGTTGTTTTATGTTCAGCGATATTCTTTGCGTTAGCAGGATTGTTTAATGCACTTTTTGCAACAAAATTTGATGATGTAATGTTAGTGCCTACTTTTATTTTAACGCCACTCACCTATCTAGGTGGTGTATTTTATTCTATTAGCATGTTACCCTCATTTTTTCAAAAACTTTCAATGTTAAACCCAATCCTTTATCTTGTGAATGCATTTAGATATGGCGTGTTAGGTATTTCTGATATTGCAGTCACCGCCGCGGTAGGAATCTTAGTCATTTTAACTGTGGCACTTTATATTGTCTGTTGGCGTTTGATAAAAACAGGTTACGGGATTCGAGAGTAAGTAACATAACTAAGTTATAAAATAGGATATTGTTGACAATAGTTACAGCGCTTTCTAAGAAAACATACTTGAAAGAATCATATAATATTCATAGCTATTAAAATTATTTATGTTTTAAGTCGTGGTAAAAAGAAAATTTCTGCGCCCACTATTAGCTATTATGTGGGCGTATTTAAGCATTGTCTTTCATTTTTTAATCTTTGCTATAGTGGTAGAAAATATCAACACCTGTGCCTTGACTACTTGCGTTGGATTTAAGGCTAATATTTTCGGTCAACTTATAAGTAATTGTTAAGATATTAATAGGCACAACAATTCCAATGCTATAATTTAAAGATAGCTTTGATGAAATAGATTTACCAAGGCTTACCGATGTATTATTAACAACATCACCATCTTCGGCATCATATTGTTCTTCCGAATTTAAGCCAATATCAATACCTAAAGCATTATCAAGTTGATTTTTAATACTGCTTTCAGCATGGTCGCCAATATTTAAATAAGAAAGTGCGCTAACTAATGTACCCGCATCTGCTGAGGCGGCGCTCCCCGATGCTTTACCTAAAACTAAATATGAGAGAATATCTGACTGACTGAGTCCTGAGGGCTCTGAAAATAAAACTAGTTGAGGCGCCTCTGCGGAACCTTGGATTCTGATGCCCACAACTTGTTTATCCGCGCTATAACTTGCAGTTGATGTACTCGAGTTATCACTGCTTGCCGTATTGATTACATTAATTTGTCTTGTTGCTTCAATATTTAAGCCTGGATTTGTTATTGAGCCGCCCGTATAAATAATTTTTCCTTGTCTGATGCTAAGATCTTGTCCGTAAGCTTTATATTGTCCTTTTTCAACAGTAAGCATGCCTGTTGCTGTAGTATCACCGCCGGGATTTTCAAATATAGTCATATCACCACCAAGCTTTGCTTTAAGACCCGCATAATCAAAGGTGACTTTTTTACCGAGGTTAACATCAATTTTAGCAGTTAAATTTAATGGTTTTTTTTCTTCCTCACCAACAAATACAACGTCATTAGATAAGGTTGTTGTGGAGGTAAAATCAATCGGAGTGATTTTTGCATAGGGGATATCAAGAATGCCAGTCACATTAAGGCTATCACCATCATAGTTTACCGTAAGATCAGGAGAGGCTAATATATTAGCTTCAGCATTGTTAACAATCTGAAAGTTATTTCCATTAATTGTCAGTTTTGTTTTAAATGCATCATCTAAATTGGTTGTGCCATTTATTTTTAGCGCAGTTTTTGAAGTGATACTTGCATCATAATCTAACTCTCCATTATTTTTGCCTTCAATATTAATTTTGATTGGATTGAGATTAATTTTAAGATATGGAATATTTAATGCACCTGAAAATATACTTGTACCTGTAATAATTGGCTTTTCTGTTGTACCAGAAATTTGGAGATTGACATTTAATAATCCTTTGGCTTTTTCAATTTGTGGGAATAAAGTATTTAAATAACTGAAGTCATTGGCGCTTAATTTTATTTTCCCCGCTAAATCTTCATTATCTTTTTTTAAGTGTAACTCTTGAATACAGGTATGCCCATAAGGCGAATAAATGCAATTTGGTTTTACCGTGATACTATCGGTGTCGCGTACAAACTGAATAGGGCTTTTTAAAAATAATACTTTTTTATTTTCATATTGTAAATTTAATTGATTGATTTTACCTATTTGTGATTGCTTATTATTTTTATATGCTTGTGCCTTTAATTCAAATTTTATTTTATCTGCATTCATGAAAGAATGAAAATTAAAAACTTGTTTGGTTCTTAAAATTGTTGTTTCAATTTTTTTGATAACTTGGCCTTGATTTTCAATATTATTTGCAGACAGTATAAGCTCCAATGGCTTAGGTGGAAGTGCTTGTCCATTGATTTGGAGTTTAATATTATCTATAGATAAATTATTTATTTTAATCTGATTTACAAACGCATCTGCTTTTATCAAAGGGTTGTTACCTGAGCCTGTAATTTTAGCATCTAGCTCAGCTTGTCCTGATAAATCCGGCAGTAATTGTCCTAGTTTAGGTAAATTTGCATGTATTTTTAGATTCGCTGTTTTTGCAATATAACCATTGGCGTGAATTTGATTTTCATCACTGATAAAAGAGAGCTTTTTAACGACAAGTTTACCAGGTTGGTAATTTATTTGGCCTTGTGCAACGATGGGATGTTTCATTAATGTGCCAGAAATATCATCAATATTAAATGTTATATGAGGTTTTAGATCAATAAATTTTCCTTTGCTACTTAGCTGCAGATTTATCTTGCCGGGAATATTCTGCCATGTTTCACTGGGTTGTAGGTTTTTACCAACAATATTCATCTGCCAATTTATGCTTGGTGACCAAAAAAACTGACCCGTTAATGTTAATGTGCCATTGAGCAATTTTGCTAAAAGATGAATACGATTTAAACCGTTTAAGCTACCTTTAGTTTGAATGTTCCATTGTGTTAAAGGCAAGTTTGCCGCTGTGGTTGTAAATTGTGTTTTAAGTTGATAATTATTATAGTTGCCCGTGATTAAAGCATTAATTTGTGGTGTGTGAATGGTCAGTGTTGGGGATGCAATAAATTGTGTATTTTTAATGAGTAGCAACAGATGGCTTTGTTCAGTCAAGCTAAAATCACCATTGACTGCAATATTAGAGAGTATTATTTTTTTTTGTTCTGGTAGCTTAATTTGTAAATGTTTAAGGTTTAATGCTAGGGGTGTTTTTGATTCTGATACGAAGCGCCACCAGTGCCATATGAGTCGTATTTGTTTTGCATGAATAGTTGTTGATTCTATTTGATAAGTAATGTTTTTTAGTACGAAAGTATTGCCTAATTGGCCAGCATAAGATTGTATGTTGAGCTTGCCAGGTATAACTTTTTCAGCAAGTGCGATACCAACTTTTAGCCCATGTTTTGTATCCAACAAAAAGTATATAAACGACATAAAAATAATTAATGTGATAAGTAATATTTTAAGTGTTTTTTTTATCATAGGTTTGCCCCCATGGTAAATTGTAGTCTTGGCTTTTTATCTGGGTCAGAAAGGGGTTGAGCTACGGTAACTTCCATTGGACCAACAGGCGATGCCCAGACAATACCAACACCAGCACTGTATTTTAAAGTATCTTTTAGATCAATGTCAGGCTGCTTTCTTCCAACAAGATTATCTTCAGGATTTGAAAAACTATTTACAGCATTACCTGCATCAGTAAATACCGCTGCATACCATTTGTCGATGACTTCATATTGAAATTCTAGACTACCGACAGCTAGATATTTACCAGGTCCTAATTCTTGATAATCATAACCACGAATACTGTCAGCACCGCCAGCAAAAAACTGTAAAGACAAAGGAACTTTTTCGATGTCATCGGTTGCTGTCACGCCAAGATTAGCTCTGGTAACAACACGAGTTCTTTTGGTAGGGCTGAAAATATATTTACCTGAAATTTCAGTTTGTAGAAAACTGCTACTAGAAAGTAACGCTTTATTTGCCCCTAAAACATTAAAAGTTATATTGTAACCATTTCTAGGAAAAATAGGATCATCTGCATCTGTTTTTAATAAAGTTAGACTAGGCAAAAGTAAAGATGTGTGTTCTCGAGGGCCACCACGTAAGTCATACTGATCCCATTGTTGACTTAAAGAAATAGTTGATTGCCAACCATACCAGCGATCAGTTTTACCAACTGTAAGTTTTTGTGTATAGCCTTGACTAGTATTGGGCGATTGCTCAAGTGCACTCGCACCAATAAAATAGTTTTGATAAGTTGGGTTTTGTCCAGGGATATTATATTTTGCCTCTAGTGAGCTTTGTACCTGAGATGCTTGCAAATAACTTGTGAAATATTGCCCTGTTGGTGTTATTCGATTTCTATCATAACCTATTGTTGCACGCGCGCCGGTATCTGTACCATAACCAATACCTAGATTATAAATTGATGATTTTCCAGGTGTAAGCGTCACCACAATTGGTACATTTTTATTATTTGTATCATGGGTTTCAGGTTCAACAGCAACACTGGAAAAATATTTCGTGCCGCTTAAATCTTGTTGTAATTGCATCAATTGATCTGGAGAATACTTATCACCAGGTTTAAATTGAACATAGCGTTGTAGAAAATCATTATCCATGGGATTTTCACTGAAGGTTACTTTACCAAAATAAAACTGTGGCCCCGTATCATATTTTAAAACGATACTTGCAAGATGTTTTTTCAAGTTTACTTGAATTTGACTCACCGTAAATTTACCACGTAAAAAGCCTTTGTTAGTAGCAATAGTATTTAGTCGTTTTTTTTGTGCATCGTAAATTTCAGTATTAAGAACTTGTCCAGATTTAAGCGGGAAATTTTTTTTGAAATTTTGAAAGACTTTTAATTTTGCACCAGCACCGGTAATTAGTATCTTAACATGCTGCAACTTTACAGGCGCACCTAATTTGACATGATAACTTGCAAGCCATTTATGTTGGTTTATACGCTTTAAATTTGCTGTTATAGTGGGCTCAAAATAACCATAAGGACTGAGTGCGCCCTTAATTGATGTTTTACCGGATTGGTAGAGTTTGTTAATTTTATTAGCAGTTAATGGTTCGCCAAGATGTTTTTGTTCAACTTGCAACCAAGAAATGGCGTTTTTTTTCAATGGGTCATCGATGCCGTTGACTTCATATAACAACACATTCTTTGCATAGCTAATATTTGCTACACAACAACAAATAAATCCGGTGAAAATAACTAAATATTTACGCATTGTCTTATTGTGCCAAATTTTTATATCTTTGTCTTTAGGCACAGTAAATAAGCAAAACGTGCTAAACTTTTTAGAACTTGCGTAGAATATTTAATCAAAGATAAGTATAAGTATGTTGGGCAGTGTGCCATTAACGCAGCATGTTTGTCTAATTTCTACACCTCATATTATAGATATTTGGAGCATTTATGTTAGAGACAGTAAAAATTGGCCATGTAACGGATACTGAAAAACAAACAGGAACTAGTGTTATTTTATTTGATGCAATGACATCTTGTGCAAAGTTTGTTGTGGGAAGTGCGCCAGCTACTCGAGATATCGCTTTGTTGTCACCTGATAGTTTTATGCCACATATTAATGCGATTAGTCTATCTGGAGGGAGTGCATTTGGGCTTGCAGCAGCAGATGGTGTCATGCAATGGTTAAAACAACAAGGTAAAGGTTTTCCAACAGCTCATGGTGCTGTTCCCATTGTGCCAGCGGCTGCATTATATGATTTTTCAGCAAGTTCAAATGAATCGCCTGATGCATCAATGGGATTTCAAGCTTGTGTTAATGCACAAAAGAATAATTTTGAATCAGGCGCATTGGGAGCAGGTACTGCAGCAACAGTGGGTAAACTTTTTCCTCAATATTTGCCGAGTCGTGGTGGATGGGGTGTTGCCACTTATCAACATGAAGGTTTAGAAGTTTTGGCTTGCGCAGCAGTTAATGCGGTTGGTGAAATTTTAAATCCGCAAGGTCAAGTGATTGCTGGAGCTAGGAATACCGCGGGAGAACTTGTGAGTATGACAGAAGCAATTTTGCAGGGCCAGCAAATACAAACCGATTTACAAACTAATACAACGTTAGTGACTGTGATTAGTAATGCTACATTTGATAAAAGCACTTTATCTCGTATCGCTAAAGTTGCGGCTACGGGTATGGCAAGAGCTATTTCTCCTTGTTTTACGTTATTTGATGGTGATATTGTCTTTGCAGCAGCAACTGGAGAACAACAAGCAGATGAAACTGAAGTGAGTGTGATTGCTGCAAGCTTGGTACAAGAGGCGATTATTAATGCTGTTAAATAAATGTCATTGCTTACTTGTGACGATTAGTTTATTTTTTATTTCTCCAATTATCTATGCTTGGAATCAGGTTGGACATAAAGTCGTTGCACAAATTGCTTATGATAATTTAACACCAGCAGCTCAGCAGCAAGTTAATCAACTCACACAAATTATTTCGACTTATTACTCTAAACAAGCTAGCTTTATTGATTCAGCAATATGGGCAGATAGTTTAATGCAGCGAGATATTAAAACATTCAATACATGGCATTACATTAACTTACCAATTAATCAAAAGGGTAAACATCGTCAGTATTATGCAAAAATTAATGTTGTGTGGGCAATTATTAATGCACAATCAATTTTAAGCAGTCATGCGAGCAATAATTTTGAGAAATCTTTATTTTTACGCTTTTTAATTCATTTTGTAGGTGATGTGCATCAACCATTGCATGCGGCAAATTTATATAGTAAACGATTTAAATATGGTGATCGCGGTGGTAATTTATTTTTAATTAAAAATCGCGATGCTAAAAATTTGCATGCTATGTGGGATCGCTGCTTTACCCTAAGTAATCGAAAGTATCAAAGTGCTAAAGCGATTATTCAGCTGGCTAATCAACTACAGAATAAATATCCTAAGGCTTATTTTGGGCAGGCATTACAAATAACCTCGCCTATGCAGTGGGCCAAAGAGAGTCATACCATTGCTAAAGATTTTGTATATACAGCTCAGTATAATCGACCTTTAACACGTGCTTATCAGCAACAAGGGCAATTGATTTGTCAGCAGCGATTGACTTTGGCAGGCTATCGATTAGCAATAATGCTTAACAGTATTTTTTAATAGGCTATAAATAAGTCTACTTATAATTTTCGTGAATAAAAAATAATTGATTAAAATTTCGCACGTTAGCATGATTTGGATATAAACTTTAGTAATGTTATGGTTATGTGGGGTGAAAATGAAGCATATTATTGTTGCTGGAGCAGGTAAAATTGGTTGTTTAATTGCGCTACATCTAGCAAATACGCAGGACTATTGTGTAACCTTAATCGATAAAGATTTTAGTCAGGCAGACAGTCAGCGAATCAAAAACAAAGCCAATATAACTTGTTTAGTGTTAGATTTGAGCGATAAGCAACAAGTTCAGACGCAATTTGAAAAGTTAAATGCAGTTGCTATTGTCTCTTGCTTGCCTTACTTTTGTAATAAGCAGCTTGCTGATTATGCGCAAGCATTTCAGTGGCATTATTTTGATTTAACCGAAGATGTGGCTACCGCAAAATATATTGTGCAGCTAGCTAAAGATAGTCAAACTGTTTTTATGCCGCGTTGTGGCTTAGCGCCAGGGTTTATTGGTTTAGTAGCTAAACATTTAAGTCAGCAATTTGATGAATTAAAAGCCATAAAATTACGTGTTGGCGCATTGCCCATCAACTCAAATAATGCATTGCAATATGCATTAACTTGGTCAACCGATGGTTTGATTAATGAATATGCCAATGCGAGTGAAATCATTAAAAATAGTGCGCCGTTTATCGTGCCTTCACTTGAAGGGCTAGAAAGCATTAAAATTGATGGTACCAGTTATGAGGCTTTTTATACTTCAGGAGGTATAGGTAACTTAGCCGATATTTTTAACGGAAAAGTTGAAACCATGTCTTATAAAACGATTCGTTACCCAGGCCACTGTGAAAAAATTAAGTTTTTGATGAATGATTTATTGTTAACTCAAGATCGTGAAACACTAAAAATTATTTTAGAGCGGGCAATACCTAAAACATATCAAGATGTGGTCATTATCTATGTCTCAATCACCGGTTACAAACAAGGCAAGTTGATCGAATCGAATTATGTGAACAAAATCTATCCTTGCTGTTTTTATGGATATGATTGGTCAGCAATGCAAGTTACCACGGCCTCAAGTGTTGCCGCGGTCATTGATATTATTTTAGCGGATGAAAAAAGTTATCAGGGTTATCAGTGTCAGGAGAATATCCACTTTGAAACATTTATTCAGAATCGCTTTGGTAAAATATTTCAGGAGGCGTAATGAGCGTATTAGAAATGCTGGGCATAAAAGCGATAAATGCAGGTGCTGCGTCAGGCGTGCACTATTTTCAAGATAATAATACAAAATATCTATCTTCTATCAATCCGAGTAACACGCAAGTAATTGCTCAGGTTGCCTATGCCAACGAAACTGCGTATGAAACAATAGTCAAGAATGCGGAACAAACCTTTTTTGCTTGGCGTAATGTCCCTGCGCCTAAAAGAGGGGAAATGATTCGTAATATAGCTAATGCATTACGACAACACAAAGCAGCATTGGGAACTTTGGTTGCAATGGAAATGGGAAAAACAAAAGTCGAAGGAGATGGCGAAGTACAAGAAATGATCGATATCGCTGATTATGCCGTGGGGCTATCACGTATGCTTTATGGTAAAACTATGCCATCTGAGCGTAAAAATCATCGTCTACAAGAGCAATGGCATCCCTTAGGGGTGGTTGGTGTGATTTCAGCTTTTAATTTTCCTGTGGCTGTTTGGGCATGGAATGCGTTTATTGCTGCGGTTTGTGGTAATACGGTTATTTGGAAGCCTTCACACAAGACTCCGTTATGTGCAATCGCAGTACATCAAATTTGTATGCAAGTGATGCAAAAACATGGTTATGCCGGTGTTTTTTCTTATTATATTCCTGAGAAAGCGATACGCGATAAAATTTTACATGATAAGCGTATTCCGCTAATTTCTTTTACCGGTTCAACTGCGGTGGGACGTATGGTTGGTGAAAGCATTGCTAAACGGTTAGGACGTAGTATTCTTGAGTTAGGGGGAAATAACGCGGTTATTGTTGATGCTTCTGCAGATTTAAAACTTGCTGTACCAGCTATTGTTTTTGGTGCAATTGGTACTGCAGGTCAGCGTTGCACTTCAACACGTCGTGTTTTCATTCATGAAAAAGTTTATGATGCGCTTATTGAACAATTACAACAAGCCTATCAAGACATTCGTATCGGAAATCCTCTGATGGCAGAAACCTTAATGGGGCCTTTGATTGATCAGTCAGCAGTACAACTGTATAAGGAGACCTTAGATGAAATTAAAATGCACCATGGAAAAATTCTGGTTGGGGGTGAGGCATTATTGCAAACGGGTTATTTTGTGAAACCAACCTTAGTTGAATTAAGCAACGAATGTCCTGTTGTACAACGTGAGTCATTTGTTCCTATAACCTATTTAATGAAATTTAAGACTATTAAAGAAGCCATTGCGTTACAAAATCAATCAGCACATGGGCTTGCTTCTGCTATTTTTACGCAAGATTACTGCCATGCTGAATTATTTCTATCAGCTTCAGGCAGTGATTGTGGACTCGCTAATGTTAACATCGGTACCTCAGGTGCTGAGATTGGAGGTGCTTTTGGTGGTGAAAAAGACACAGGCGGTGGACGCGAGTCAGGTTCTGATGCGTGGAAGAATTATATGCGTAGACAAACTGCAACAGTTAATTGGGGGCATGAACTACCACTTGCCCAAGGTATTAATTTTGATTTTGGGAGTCAATCATGAAAAAATTAATCGTCTCTTTTAGTTTACTTTTTGCAACCATGGCGCATGCAAAAATTATCACGCCAATATATTCAACGGATGGTAAACATACATTACTTGGTCACATTACGTTGAGTGATTCTGCTTACGGTGTCATGATACAACCTGAATTACATAATTTATCTCCGGGAATGCATGGCTTGCATATTCATGTGAATCCTTCATGTCAACAACAAGGGATGGCAGCAGGCGGTCACTGGGATCCACAAAAAACAGGTAAACATTTGGGGCCATACTCTGATGAAGGGCATTTAGGAGATTTGCCCGTTATGTATGTGGATAAAAACGGAATTGCGAATACACCAACCTTAGCGCCGCGAATACACTTAAATCAAATTTCAAGTCATGCTTTGATGATTCACCAACACGGCGATAATTATGCCGATACCCCTAAATCTCTTGGTGGTGGTGGTGTACGGGTAGCCTGTGGCGTGATAGCACCAAATTAATCAAACATGTGACTTTATTAAAATATTATCCCTTAAATGCGTTTGGGTATTGTTTTAACCATTTTAAAAAGCTTAGTTTTTAGGTGAGATCTGATGCTCAGCTTTAGTTTTAACGTCATACCCTAACGCAGCCCTCAGTTGCGCCTTTTTATCTTTTAGAGGTGAAAATACAGTGGATGTTTGAACGTCGGTAACTGATAGATATGCGGCTTTAATTTCTGTATTATTTTTTAATGTATCAGGTAATTGCTCAAAGATTAGCGAGCAATTTTTTACAGTTGTTAATACTATAGCTGTGTCATTTTTGAATATTCCTGGAAGTTTCTCATAATTCCATGGCGCATACTTCATGATTTCTTTAATAACTTTTTTAAAGATAGATGCTTTATCTGTAAAGCTAGTTTTTAATGAATGTTGAAAGAGCAGTGATAATCTACTTTGCATATTTTGTGGGTAACCGTAGCGTTTATCTAATTTAGTAACTGCGTTAATGCTATCTTCTATTTGGTTATTAATGAGTTTGATTACTTTTGAAATAATCATGTTATTTTTTTTAGTTTAATAGGAAGAGTAAGATAAATATTAAAATCATCAAAAAGAAGCTCATGTATCATATTTAAATCTCCCTTAGTCTCTGGAGATACTTCATTTAATATATCAGACATGATGCTATTTTCTGTCCTATTTGATGCTTACAAACTTCATTAAGTTTGTTGTACAAAGCTTAACTGTAATAAAGTTTTCGCTGAATCTCAAAATAATCAAGTTGCATTGCTTTTTTAACATCTAAGAGTGTATTTTCTGCAACAGCATTGGCTTTTTCAGTGCCTTGTTTAAGGATCTCCATGACATAATCCATATTTTTTTCGTAAGTGGCTCGACGCGCACGAAAAGGATCGGTTAGTGCTATTAACACATCGATAAGTTGTTTTTTACATTCCACATCGCCAATTTGGCCATTACGGTAACGTGCTTTGGCTTGAGTAATCCAGTCTGTATTTGTATTAAATACATCATGAAAAATCCAGAGTGGATTATTTTCGACCGTACCTTTATCAGTTGGGCGTAGACGATTTGGGTCAGTATACATGCGCATCACTTTTTGTTTGATGTCATCCGGTGAGTCACTGAGTAAAATGGCATTATTTAATGATTTACTCATTTTCAATAATTGTCCATGTTCATTGGGTGCACCCGTACCAACGAGCCGTTTAATGCGCCCCACTAAAGGTTCAATAATTGGTAGTAAAGCACCTTCACTTAAATAAGCGGAATCATCAGTGTGTGAATCAACACCACAGTAAACCTGATTAAATTTTCTAGCTAATTCGCGTGACATTTCTAAATGTGGAATTTGATCTTCACCTACCGGCACAATATCGGGTTTAAAGGCAAGAATATCGGCAACTTGACCAATTGGATAGAGTAAAAATCCACAAGAATAATTATCACCCAATCCTTTATCTCGGATTTCATCCTTAATGGTTGGATTACGCATTAAGCGAGGATAAGGAATAAGCATGCTAAATAAAAAGCTTAATTCAGCGATAGCTGGAATTTCTGATTGTAAAAAGATAGTACTGCGCTCAGGATCGATACCAACGCTTAAATAATCCAGCATAATATCTTTAACACTTTGCTGTATCTCAAGTGGTTTTTCTGCTCGGGTCGTATATGCATGAATATTTGCAATGATAAAATAGCAATCGTATTGGTCTTGTAATTTTACACGATTTTCTAAAGAACCAACCCAGTGACCTAAGTGTAATTTTCCCGTTGGCGTATCACCGGTTAATAATCTTGGTTTTTGAGTCATTTGCTATTGCCTTGTTGTTTTGAATGCTTTTTAATAGCCATATATTAACACTATTTATGAATAGACTCTAATTTATACTGAAATCAATTTAAAATACCACAAGTGATTTTTTGGTTCGGTGAGTTGAAATAAATAAGCGTTAGTTATTGTGAAAGAAAAGATTTTAAAGTATGAAAAACATAAAGTTGAAAATCACATTTTGCAATGATTTTGGTATTTCATCATAAAAAATTCAATCAGAGGTTACGTGAGCAATCATCCATTACCAAAACAAAGTTTCATCCAAGGACCATTGGCGGGGGTGAGTACAACGCCTTTTAGAGAATTAGTTTGGCAATACAGTCAGCCGACGTTTGTGAGTACGGAGATGATCTCATGTAAAACCATTTTGCATGACCCTCAGTTTATTCAACAACGTTTTATCAATAAATCACCCCTTGAAAAAAAATTATCTGTACAGTTAAGCAGTCATGAGCCCGCCGAATTAGCACAAGCGACAAAAATTGTGACAGATATGGGAGCAGATTTGATTGATTTGAATTGCGGTTGCCCTAAAAAGAAAATTCGTAGTAAAAATACCGGCTCTAAATTATTATCTGACCCACAAAAGCTGTATTACCTGATTAGAGCAATGAAAGATAATACCCATGTGCCAGTTTCAATTAAAATTCGTGTAGATAGTCAGAGTGATGATAATTTTAATGCCCAAATTGCTACCGTTGTGGCGGATGCTGGTGCTGATTTTTTAGTTGTACATGGTCGACATTGGACACAAGGATATGAAACACCTTGTAGTTATGATGATATTGCTTTTTTTGTTTCGGCATTAGCGATTCCCGTTATTGGCAATGGTGATGTTGCCTGTAAAGCCTCACTGGATAAAATGTTAGCGACAGGATGTGCTGGGGTGATGATAGGTCGAGCTGGTGTTGGCCAACCTTGGCTAATTGCACAGTTACAAGCAGCATTGCTGAATCAGCCGTTTAGCAAACCTCACTCAAAACAAATTGCTGAGATTTTTCTATTGCATACAAAAAGATTAATAAATTTATTGGGAAGCGAGAGATTTGCGGTTTTTCATGCGCGAAAATTAGCAAAATATTATGCGAGAGATATTTTTAATAAAACTGAGTTTTGTGATGCTGTAAATAATTGTGAAAGTTTTTCAACATTAAAATCACTTTGTACGCAATATTTTTAATTTTAAATCTTACGCTAAAATAAGCAAGGTTTTATCAATGAACGCCTCTCTATTTTTATATCCCCCAATAATCTTAAAAAATGATCTTTAGGATTTAAATATGATGCTTGGGCTTTCAATTACAATGTTTTTTTTATCAATATAAATTTGACTAGCCCCATTAGTCAATTGGATGGATTGCATCGATGATAGCTCAAGACTATCGCCCGCGACTTGAATAAAGTCGCCGTTATTAATTTTTTGTTCATACATGCCTGTAATATTCGTTTGTTTATTACCTTCAATAGCGATAACTAAATCTTTTTGTGCATTTAATTGCAGTGTAGGTTTAGTTGGGTCATCATCAAATAATAGGCAATTACCATTTTTCAGATCTATTTCGTCTTGGCTACGACTTTGGTAACCACTGCGATAAGGATAATCTTCAGGTTTAAAAGGGGGTAAGTTTTTACTATTAAAGCATGTACCAAATATGATAGGTTTTTCAGGATCTCCATTTTCATAATTAACAATAACTTCTTGGCCAATACGAGGGATAAACCTCGCACCATGATTTTTACCCGCCCATGGCTGTTTCACCGTAATCCAGCATGATCGATCAAAATTATTTTTAGATGTGTTGTCCCACTCAAATTGTACTTTTATTTGATTTAAGGCATTTACGTTTATTGTTTGTTGTTGAAAATCAACTACTGTTGCCCTATCAATGCCTAAAGCTTTGGGTTGCACGTAGGTTGGGGACGGTATGCTATGATCATGTTCAGGTACTGATTCAACAGATAAATAAAATACGGCAGGTTGTGCTTGCTTGAAGTGTGGCACAGCGCAATAATCAATAATGTGTGTTGTCACTTTATTTACCCAATAAACACTTTGGATAAGTGACTTCGGATGTTGCTTAATTGTAAGACTTACACCAGGCTCTATCATCAGCGCATTTGTTTCAAAATAATAATTTGATTGCTGAAAATTGGGGTGTTTTATTGCTTGCTGAGCAACTGTTTGTACATCAGTTGCAAGTATATAATTGGTAAAAACAGGACAAATAGCATTATCATCGCGTTGATTAATATAGCTTTGCCAATTCCAGAGGCCAAGACCAAAGAGGTCTTTAGGTTTCGATGCTGCGAGATAAACCGGAATGGGTGTTATAAGTTGCTTATAACTATCTTCTGTATCGTGTAACACCATCAGTGATTTTTGAGCAGTGTGTTTAAATGTGTAATGTATTCCTGCTGTTGCTAATAAACGATGAATAAAGTTGAGTCCATTTTCAAAGTAGCGAACACAATATGCTAATCGCGGGTAATTTTTTTGTAAACTTTGAAAATCACAGACATGAATTTTATGTTTGCGTAAGACTTCCTGTATGATTTGTTGATAATTTTTATTTACATAATTTTCTGTTTCAACACAAGCTGATAGTAAATTGATTTCTGCAGTAACAGTTAGCTCGTAACAAAAATTTTCAGGAAAAGCAGTTTCAGTGATAGTTTTTATAGCTATTACCACGGCGAGAATGCTTCGATGTTGCCCGCAATCACCAAACCATTGAATACGTATATTATTGCAAAGAAGCGCTGTTTTTTGGTGTTGTGTTATATTTTTTTGTGTCGCAATACATAATTTGCCGGTGTAAGGATAGGAAATTTGTTCAGTCAGGTTCCAGCGATAAGCCCAAAATGGTGTGATTTCACTGAGCAATGGTAGCTGTAAATTTATTTTGCCTTGTTTTTTTTGCATGATTGTTTCACCAAGCGATAAAATGGGATTTTAACTCATCATTGATCTTTTTTCAAAATAAATGAGTATTTATCTAATTGAATTTTTCGGGTTTTTGCTATGTACCCTGCAAATATTTCTTGTTAACATAAGTCTTTGAGATCGAATGAGATACCGCTTTATGGATCATTCAGCGCTTTATATTATTTTGGCTTGTATCTTTGGTTTTTTTATGGCGTGGGGTATTGGGGCAAATGATGTTGCCAATGCTGTCGGTACTGCCGTCGGTGCGAAAGCGATTACTATTATGCAAGCTGTTATCATTGCGGGTATCTTTGAGTTTGCAGGTGCTGTACTTGCTGGCGGACAAGTGACCTCAACCATTCGTAGTGGAATTATTGATGCCTCCCAATTTGTACAGAATCCTAATTATTTAGTTTATGGAATGTTAGCCGCTTTATTAGCAGCAGGCATCTGGCTTTTAGTTGCGTCAAAGTTTGGTTGGCCAGTATCCACGACACATAGTATTGTTGGTGCAATTATTGGTTTTGCTTGGGTTGAATTAGGTGCAAATAGCATCAAGTGGCATGTTGTTACTTCAATTTTATTAAGCTGGGTGATAACACCAATTATTGCCGGTTTAATGAGTTTCTTAATTTTTAAAAGTATTCAAAAGTTAATTTTTTTAAATACCCAACCTGAACGTGCTGCGCGCCGATATTTACCTTTCTATGTTTTTCTTGTTGCATTTGTTGTCAGTGGCGTTACTTTAATTAATGGCTTAAAGCATGTGGTTGCAGGACTGAGTTATGAATTGGATTTGTTCATTGCCGCAGGTATTAGTTTTGTTATTATGGTTATTGTTTATTGGTTGCTAGCGCGAGTCAGTTTTAGTACTCCATCACAAACTAATCGATTTGCTGGCACGGAAAAGATTTTTGGCGTGTTAATGATTTTTACTGCCTGTTCAATGGCTTTTGCTCATGGTTCAAATGATATAGCTAATGCAATAGGTCCTGTGGCGGCAATTGTAAGTATTGTAAAAAGTAACGGCAATGTTTTGGCGACAAGTCCTTTACCACTTTGGATTTTACTATTTGGCGCAATTGCTGTTGTATTAGGCTTGGCTATGTATGGTCATAAAGTCATTGCAACCATTGGTTCTAATATTACTGAATTAACACCAAGTCGTGGTTTTGCAGCATCATTGGCAACATCAATGACGGTTATTTTAGCCTCGGGTACGGGACTGCCTATTTCAACGACACAAACTTTGGTTGGTGCAGTTTTAGGTGTGGGCATTGCCAGAGGAATCACGGCGTTAAATTTGAATGTGATTGGCGGTATTTTTATGTCATGGGCAATAACTTTACCAGCAGGTGCATTATTATCGGTGATCTTCTTTAGTGTGTTTAAGTGGACATTAGCATAAAGCGAACATAAGCATAATAAACACGCGTAAAGATTTCATCTTTTAAGGATGGGTAGATCTTGTCAAATCCCGTATGACTTTTACATCGCTTGATGATATCCTACACTACTCGGGATTTTTGCGATAAATCACACTGATATTACCAATATTTTGAATGAGTTCAGCAGATAATGCTTCACAAATTGTGAAAGCATCGGCTTTTCTTTGTTCTCTATCTTGACTCGCAATCTTAACCTTGATAAGTTCATGATCATTTAGTGCGCGATTAATTTCAGCAATTACGGCATCTGTAACGCCGTTACTGCCGATAATAACAACAGGTTTTAATTTGTGTGCTTGGCTTCTATAATTGCTACGTTGTTTACTGGTTAAAGTCATATGAATAAACCTAATTTTAAAATTTGGACAAGTTTAACAAAAAAAGTACAGTCTTGGGTAGTCCCTGAGAGTCCTTTTAACCAAATAAAAGTTTTATTTGTGATTCTATTTATCGGCGGCTTATTAATTTGGCTGTTAGCAGATATTTTAAGTCATCAGCTCGTTAAACAATTATTACTGATTGGTATGTATACTGTTTCCGCCAGCTTATTTCTAATTTATAAAATACATCAACATTTTAAACAGATGAAAATATATTATGGCAAAATCCAAAAGTAGCAATAAATGGTTGCGGGAGCATTTTGATGATCCTTACGTTAAAAAATCACAACAAGAAGGATATCGCTCTAGAGCTGTCTATAAACTATTAGAAATTCAAGAAAAAGATAAAATTATTAAGCCAAATATGGTGATTGTAGATCTTGGCGCAGCGCCTGGTGGCTGGATGCAAGTGACGAAAAAGCTAGTTGGCAAAAATGGCTGCGTCATCGGCCTAGATTTATTAGCCATCGAGCCTATAGCTGATACGGCGTTTATTCAAGGCGACTTTTCAGCAGATGAAACTTATCAAGCACTGAATGCGCTATTAGCAGGACGGCCTGTCGATATCGTTATGTCGGATATTGCGCCCAATATGAGTGGCATGAAGGGGGTAGATCAACCTAAAGCTATGTACCTTGTTGAGCTAGCATTAGATTTTGCAAAACAAAATTTAAAAAAAGATGGAGTATTTTTAACCAAAGTTTTTCATGGGCAAGGTTTTGATGCCTTGGTTGCAGATTGTCGAAAACACTTTTTGAGTGTAAAGACAAGAAAACCAAAAGCCTCTAGAGATCGCTCTCCAGAGGTTTATTTATTGGCACAGGGATTTATTGTTTAAGCAGCCTGTTGCGCTGTAGTACTTGTTTGCTGTGTATTAGAATTATTGTCGGCAGCAGTAGCGACGGCGTTGTTATTCTCTGTAGCTGGCGTATTATCATTAGCCGCTGTCGTTGAACTTGTTGCTTGGGCATTTGCTGATTGACTTGCCTCTTCTGTTGTCGCTGCAGCTTGTTGGTTAGTATTTGCTGCACTATCAGAAGCTGATAATTGATTATCTGTGGTTTCTGGTGTTGTTGCGGTTGTTGTAGACGTCGTATTGGTGGTGGCTGCGTCCTTGGTATTAGTTGCAGGCGTGGTTGCATCAACCGTTGTGTTTACCGTCACATAAACAGGCTGTGTGGTAGCAGATGCCGTTGTTTTTCCACTTGAACTTGCTGGAACAGCATATGGCACAGGCACTGTGGTTTGAGTATTAGCGCTGCTTGTGCTTGTTGTTGAACTACTGTGGCTGTGGCTATTAGCTGATGCATATTGCGCAACATTACCAATTAATGAAATGCCTAAAGCAACCGCCAAGAAATCATTAACATCATTATCATGATAATCATCGTAGTAATGATAGCCATGGTAGGTTGGCACAATGACAGGTTCTCGAACAACCACTGGAGACACATAGCCATGATAGCCAGGTTTATTTACCACAACATGGTTAACTTTCACTGGTTTATTAATGATCACAGGTTGATTGACATGATAATATGTGTGAATACTCGGTTGCTTAACAATAACATTGTTATGATGCTGTGGTGCGATATATTTTGTCGTTGTATGCGTAACTGTATGGACATTTGAGCCAGAGGTTGAGACATGCGTTGTGACGTTATTCGTATGAACAACTTTAGTATTTTGCACATGATGCTTGTTTGATACGGTAACATTATTGTGCGTTGTTACGGTTTTATTACTTGTAACATGATGTTTTTTTGGTTGTTTCACTGTGTTTACTTGCGTATGATGGTAACTTGTTGTTTTGGTGTGCGTGATATTATTTGTATGATGATGTCCGACATTATGCGGTGTGCTGTTGATATGTCTTTGATTATTTGCGAGTAGATGATGTTCTGTTCTGTGTGAAAAATGATGTTCATTATCGAGTCTACCTTTCCCAAGCTCCCCATTACCAAGCGCGAAAGTTTCATTGCTAAAAAGTAAGCCTAAACTTAAAGTGAGCATTATGGTTTTATTTAAGCGTAAATTCGTCATTGTCATTCCTTCCTATGATGAAGATGTTGTTTTAAAATTCTATAAAAAAATACTTAAGTAAATATTAAGATGAGAGCATTATGCTCAATAATTAAACATAAGTAAAGCGAGATTATTTTGTCATGAGACAATACGTCATGGCATTAAGGACATAAATTTTATCAGCTTGCAAATTCATGTATAATGCGCGGAAATTTAATCAAAGATAATAGGCAAAATGGCTCCAGATATTCATAGAGCTAGAAGATATGGCGCATTTACTTTTTTTAGTTGTGTGGTAAATCGACCATCTTCTTATGACATAATAAAATTTTTAGTATGTGTACTCATTAATATATTCATTGCACTAGGCGTAGCGTTTTTTGCTGCATCAGTTGAATCAAAAAATCTAAAATATATAGAAGACCAAATTAATCCAGCTTGTAAAGAACCAGGAAGTTTGCCCCTCATTGAAGAATGCCAAGCATTATATGACAGCTTAGTAGACGATTATGAGGAAAATTTTGATAATACATCGTCCTATTATGCTTTTATGACTTTTGGATTATTAACATTTGCATTATGCCTTTGGTGTTTTTGTAAAATTTTTTCTGGGTCTATAGAGCATGAAAATGTGCAATCACAATTAAACAACCAGCCGTTTGTTATTTAACTATTATTGAGAGTGCTTATGTTTTTCAACGGTCGAGTACCACAACAGCAAGATGAAGGTCATATACAGCTAGATGAAGGTTATGTAACGTTTAATTGCCACGGTGGCTGGTCAACTCAAACTCTATGTAAATGGAGTTGGATATTCTTTTTGATGTTAATGTTACTTATTATTTCAGTAGCTGTCTGCCTATTTGTTATTTTAATTGACTTTCAGCGAGCAAATATTGAAAATCGTTATTTACATCCTAATTGTGGCGCGTCAAATTATTCTTTAACAACCGCTGAAGTAGATGCTTGTGATTCATATCGAAACTCAATTTTATCTCAAGATAAGGCAAACGGAGATAATGTTTCTTATCTTCAACCAGTATTGTACTTAGTAGGTAGTTTTCTTACAATGTTTTTTAGTTTGTGCGCATGTGTGTTATGTAGTTTAAAATATACACGTAATGAAGAGCATACACGCTTACTGAGAGTATAGAAATTTTTAACGAAGAATTAACTAATATGATTGCTGAAAAACTAACAAGGGTCAGTAGCATTTATTTGTTTAACGAATATTGTTAGTGAATCTAAATTTATGGCTTACGTAAATACAGACATAAAATAATAAAGAGATTAATATGCTAAATGAAACACGACCCCGCTTCACTTTTTTTTCACGAGTATTCAATGTACTCGGCGCTGTTAATTATCTACAGCTCTGTGCTGTCATGATTTTTTCACTCGGGATTGGTTTTATGGTGGAGTGTATTACAACACTATTAAATGGCATGCATGCAGCTGCTATCAATGATTATTTGTATCCAGAGTGTTACGATCCTCAATTTTCTACACTATTAGAGAAATGTGAGGATGAACTTTATTCAATTTATTCTCAGGATAAAGAAAGCAATGGAAGGATGTATAGAAACCCAATAGTTATTGGCGTTGTTGTGTTTTTAATATTGGCAATAACTTATATTTGTGTTTGTAGTTATAAATTATGTTCTCAATCACAAAATGATGAAGCGCAACGGATTATAAATCACATCTAATAGTTTAGTCGTAAAAGAAGCGAAATATATCAAATGTTTAATATTTTTGGGCTACTACATGTTCGAATAACCGACCATGGTGTGGAAGCTAATCAAAGGAATGGACATGAAGCTGATGAACATGAAATAGCTCAAAGACAACTTACTTGTTCTACTGGAAATTATACACTGGAGGTTTCTTGCAAATATATTGGTTTAATATTTTTGACTTTTGTCATGAGCGCTATTTTATCAATATTGAGTTTCTTGATGCTAACACTTATTAATTTAGTTAATGCAGATCAATTAAATCATGAATTACATTCTCAGTGTAATAGTGGAGATTTAACGCCTGACGAGAATGAAATTTGTGATTCTTATTTGTATTCAATTGAACAAATGAACAAAGATAACTTTTTTTATATTCCTGCGTTAGTTTACAGTATAGGTATTTTTATAGCTTTGTGTTTACTTCATGGATTAGTAATTAGCTGTAATAGTCATCTATGTCTAGGAAATCAGTCTATTTATAGATTTTATAGTAATAATGTCCATGCAGGAGGTAGAACGACTTACGGTACAACTTCTCTTATAAATAGCAATCCTTAACCGGATATGTAAAAAAATAGGTTAATAATAGAAATTTGCAAAATCATCCCCATATATATACTAGTTATTCCGAATAGTTTGTTTATGCTTGAGTGTTCTGAAATAAGAAATAACTTGTTATTGCGTACTGATAAACGTTAAAGCATGGAAAAAGATAAGGTTATCAATCGCATTTTAGGGGCGTTTGGGTATATACTTGTATGGTATGAAATTTTATAGTCTAAGAGGTCATCTTTTGAACGAAACCGTTAAAAATCTATTACTATGGTTAGTCATTGTTATCATACTTATTTCAGTGATTAGTAATTTTAGTCCAAAGCATCAGCAAATGGCGCCAATGAGTTACACTCAGTTCTTGTCACAAGTGCAGCAAGGAAATGTAGGTAATATTGTCATTCAAGATGATACTATCTCAGGTGAGACCAAAGATAAGCAAAGTTTTTCTACATATATTCCTTTAAATGATAGTAGTTTATTACCTTATTTGGTAAAACAAGGCGTTAATGTAGAAGGTAAACCACCACAGCAACAAAGCTTATTACTGCATATTTTTATTAGTTGGTTTCCTGCAATTTTACTATTTGCGGTTTGGATTTTCTTTTTACGTCAAATGCAAGGCGGCGGTTCTGGTGGCCGCGGCGCAATGTCATTCGGTCGAAGTAAAGCGCGTTTATTAGGTGAAGATCAAATTAAAGTTACATTTGCGGATGTCGCAGGTGCGGATGAAGCGAAAGAGGAAGTTAAAGAGTTAGTTGATTATTTAAAAGATCCGAGTAAATATCAGAAACTAGGCGGCCGGATTCCAAAAGGCGTATTAATGGTTGGTTCTCCAGGTACTGGTAAAACCTTATTAGCAAGAGCTGTCGCGGGTGAAGCAAAAGTTCCATTCTTTTCTATTTCTGGTTCAGACTTTGTCGAAATGTTTGTAGGCGTTGGTGCTTCTCGTGTTCGTGATATGTTTGAACAAGCAAAAAAACAGTCGCCATGTATTATCTTCATTGATGAGATTGATGCTGTGGGACGTCATCGCGGAGCTGGATTAGGTGGTGGTCATGATGAGCGTGAACAAACCTTAAATCAACTTTTAGTTGAGATGGATGGTTTTGATGGACACGAGGGCGTCATTGTCATTGCTGCAACGAACCGTCCAGATGTATTGGATCCTGCCTTACTTCGTCCGGGAAGATTTGACCGACAGGTGATCGTACCATTACCAGATATTATTGGGCGTGAACAAATTTTAAAAGTACATTTACGAAAAGTCCCTGCGGCTGAGGATGTTAATCCACAGTATATTGCACGAGGCACGCCAGGTTTTTCTGGTGCGGATTTAGCTAACTTAGTAAATGAAGCAGCTTTATTCGCAGCGAGAGAGGGTAAACGTATTGTTGAAATGCATGATCTTGAAAAAGCCAAAGATAAAATTTTAATGGGAGCTGAACGACGTTCAATGGTCATGACTGATGATGAGAAAAAGCTCACGGCTTATCATGAGTCAGGACATGCAATTGTTGGATTATTTGTACCAGAACATGATCCGGTATATAAAGTAACGATTATACCACGTGGTCGTGCACTAGGTGTCACCATGTATTTACCAGAGCAAGATCGTTATAGCCATTCAAAGCAACGGTTAGAAAGTCAGATTTCGAGTTTATTTGGTGGCCGTTTAGCTGAAGAAATTATTTTTGGTAAAGAACACGTAACAACGGGTGCATCAAATGATATCGAACGAGCAACTGAGTTAGCTCGCAATATGGTCACTCGATGGGGACTATCTGATAAGCTTGGTCCAATCGTTTATGGTGAAGATGAAGGTGAAGTATTTTTAGGCCGTTCAGTCACCAAACGCAAAGAAGTTTCAGAAGCTATTGCAGAAGAAATTGATCGTGAGACAAGAAAGATTATCGATACAAACTATTCACGTGCAGAAGATATATTACGGAGTAATCTCGATAAGCTACATAAGATGTCAGATGCTTTAATGAAATATGAAACTATCGATGAGTTACAAATAAAACAAATTATGGCTGGTGAAGAGCCAACGCCACCTGCAGGCTGGCATGATAATAATAATACTGATGGTGGTACTACCAGTCAGACAGATACCCAATCAAAAGATGATGAGGTTGGACATCCGGCAAATGAGCACTAATTCCACACTAAGTGCCTCACCATCTAAATGTGAGGCACTATTTTCATTGCACAACAATACACCAAAAATTATGGGTGTTATTAATCTAACAAAAAATTCTTTCAATAGTATCGGTAAATTTCATTCAGTTTCTGCCGCAGTAGATTATGCGTTATCGCTGATTACACAAGGTGCAGATATTATTGATGTTGGTGCAGAAGCAACAAATCCAGGAACTGCCCCCCAAATTGATTTAGCCCAAGAATTGAGTATGTTACGGCCTTTTATCAAGACGTTGCGTAAAGAAACAAATATACCGATATCCGTAGATACAAGCAAAGCGCAAGTAATGGAAATGGCAGTAAATGAAGGTGCAAATTTAATTAATGATGTGAGAGCATTAAGAGAAGAAAATGCATTAACAACAGCGATAAAATTAAAAGTGCCAGTATGTTTAATGCATATGGAATATCCTCATGGTTTGCCTACTCGACCAACACCTATCGGAGATATTATTCAACATGTGTCCAACTTTTTATTGGCGCGTGTAAAAGTATGCCTTGAATTAGGTATGAGTGCAAAGCAAATTATTTTAGATCCGGGTATTGGTGGTGGAAGTTTTGGAAAGTCAGCCAAGCAAAGTTTACAATTGATAAAAAACATTAAATACTTTACTCAATTTGGTTATCCTTTGCTTGTGGGTGTATCTTATAAATCATACATAGGTGATGTTTTAAATCAGTCTGTAGAAAAGCGTTCTGCAGCTTCACTAGCTTCAGCGATTTATTGTATGCAGCACGGCGCTAATATTATTCGTGTACATGAAGTTGAACAGACTAAACAGGCATTTGCAATCTTAGATTGCATTACAAAATCCTAAACGAGGAATAATTTTGGAAAAAAAATATTTTGGAACAGATGGTATCCGTGGACGTGTCGGACAATCCTCAATGACACCAACATTTGTGATGCAGTTAGGTTGGGCTATTGGTCAAATATTATCTCAACAAAATAAGAAAAAAGTTTTAATTGGTAAAGATACAAGAAGTTCAGGTTGCCTATTAGAGACAGCAATTCAAGCAGGTTTATCAGCAGCAGGCATTGATACTTATACCGCGGGCGTGATGCCTACCCCCGTTGTTGCGTATTTGACAAGAACCATGCATTTCGATGCGGGAATTATGTTGAGTGCGTCACATAATGCTTATGTAGATAATGGCATTAAAATTTTTTCTGAATATGGGTACAAATTAACAGATGCAGACGAAGTTGCTATTGAGCAAATGTTGGAGAAAAATTTAACTGTGGTTGATGCTCAAGCACTAGGGCAATCTTTTGTTATGGAAAATGTAACAGAACACTACATTAAATTTTGTAAAAAAATAATCCCTAAAAATATTTGCTTTAAAGATCTAAAGGTGGTGCTAGATTGTGCCAATGGTGCTGCATTTATGTTAGCACCAACAATATTCACAGCATTAGGTATGCATGTAATCTCTATTAATAATCAGCCTGATGGTATAAATATTAATACACAGTGTGGTTCTACATGTCCTACCATGCTGCAAGAAGCAGTTAAAAAAAACAATGCTGATTTAGGTATCGCATTTGATGGTGATGCAGATAGAGTTATTATGGTTGATGAAAATGGAGATATTGTTGATGGCGATGAATTATTATTTATCATTGCATATCATCAAACATTGAATAAAAAATTACAAGGCGGTGTTGTTGGAACGCAAATGACTAATTTAGGTATGGAGCATGCATTTGCTAAATATAATATTCCATTTACACGTAGCAAAGTTGGAGATCGATATGTCCTTGAAAAATTACATACCAATAATTGGCAGTTGGGTGGTGAAGCTTCTGGCCATATTTTGCATTTAGCATTTGGTACGACAGGGGATGGAATTGTTTCAGCATTACTTGTTTTGTGGGCATTAAAAGCGACTCAAATGTCATTGGCCACTTATAAAAAACAAATGAAAAAATATCCACAGTGTATGATTAATGTTCCTATTTCAACACAGATTAATTCGCAGCAACAAACAAAAATTGATGCTGCTGTGAGACAAGTTGAAGATTCACTTGCAAATACGGGGCGAGTGTTATTACGTCCCTCGGGAACAGAACCGTTATTGCGTGTAATGGTTGAAAGTCAGTGCATGGATGTCACTAATAAATTAACAAGAGAATTAGCGGAGACTGTTCAATCAATTGTTAGCAAAGTTTAATATATCTAAAAAAACATAAGAATAATATGCCGAATAATAACTATACTGAAGAAAAACATCAAAGCATTAAACAAACACTACAACAAGCAGCTACTGCAAGTGTATTAACGTTAGCTGCGTTTGTTTCTTTTAATTTAGCAAATGTGGTTATGCAAAAAGACTGGCCGGAAACAAATGAAGACTTATTTTCATTTTCCAATGTGAGTACATTTGCCTCTGCTAATCTAGTAGCCGCAGTTGTTTTTAATTTATTTCCATTAAAAGACTATGCGCAAGGTCTTAGTGAAGCATACACACAAGATACTTGGAAAAGAAAGGGCGCCCGAGCTTTAGTACACCTTGCTAAGTATGGTTATGAAGTTGGTGCTAGCTTTTTTAGTTTTATTCCATTTTCGTTGGCTGTAGCGCTACCTCAAACTGCAATGCCGGAAGCAGAAAATAGTTATGATGAGTTAGCTGAGCTTGCAGTGAAAATACTTGGTTCAGCCGCAACCGCATCAATACTCGGACATTTAAAACCCTATTTAGAAAGACAGGATTTAATTTTATTATTTACAGCATTGTTGATTACATCATATAGTGGAGATCTTAATGATTTATATGCAAAATTTACAGATAGTGATTTGTTGCAAAAAAGTTTTGAATGTTTTTTAACACCAATTATTTCTGTTTCATCGGCTATACCTTTGACACTTATTGGTTATGGTTATTCAGCAACTGTTAATTATGGTAATGTAAAGTTTGCAGATTTTTTTAAAAATAACAAAGAAAATATGGTGACCGAATTTACATCATGCAATTATATTCAATAATTAGTCTTTGTAGTTACATCCTTATTTTTTAGTGGCATGGTCATAAGCATTTAATAAATAAATTAATGATTTAAAAATAAATTTGAAGAAAAAATTGTTATTAACAAAATAAGTTATATTAAAAAAACATCAAAAATTAAACGCTAAAAAATTTAAACAAAAATCTAATTTGGTTAAAAACCAATTTTATGTTATCATGAAGTTCTTCAATTGTGATTTACATCATAATCTTAAATACATATTTATTCTTTTTCGTACTTAATAAATACTTTTAAATCAAAAAAATAATTTAATAACAATGAGTGATGCAACAAATATAAACCAAATAGATAGTCGTAACTTTAGTCATTTAACTAATGAAACTAATGAAACTAATGAAACTAATGAAACTAATGAAACTAATGAAACTAATGAAACTAATGAAATTAATGTAAAAAATAAGCCGGCGGATATAACGTCACAGGCGAATAAAAAACTTAATCAAGCACCTTCATTTAGAGATTGTTTGTTGAGTAGTTTGCGCTCGAGTCAACTTTCTTTTATTGCGTATCAGACATGGTATTTGGAGTGGGTAATGCCTCCAATTGTAAAAGCAATTGAAAAGCTGGCACATGTTTCTAAAGCCTTTCATCAACTAGTAATACTGAATCCGTTAGGTATGCTAGCTTATTTAACAAAAGTTTTTGGTGATATGCATATTATCTATAATGCATTACGCCTAACGACACATACAGATATCACAGGTAAGAAAAAACAAAAGCGCCATATTGACAAGGCATTTTTTAGTGCGCTTGATATTGGTTTAACTATTCCTGCATTTGTTGGTTTTTTTCTTTTTCAGGCAGCATGGGCATCACTATTTTTTATCGCAATTTCGTTTGGCTTTTTTGTTAAGGCTGTTTATTCCTTAGGAAAAAATGTCAAAAAAATGTATACATTTAACGATCATCCTTTGGCAATGAAAAAAGAAACAAACACAGATACACCTGAAGCAAAAATATATTATGCTCAACGGCGACGCCATCGCGCTAAGATTTATCGTTCATTATTTGATGTTGCATGCACTGGTGTTGCGGTTGTTTCAACTATTTTATTTTGTACTAATCCATTAATTGGCTGTGTAGGATTATTATTGACTGGTTTAGCGGCTTATGTCTTTCGCAAAAAATTGACCCAGAAAGCAAAAAAAGCTAAAAAACATGCCATTGACATTTTTAAAAAAAACAACAGTAAAGAAAAAGCAGATGACAAAAGCACTGACTATAAATTTTTTAATGAGTTGGATTCAAAAGTTAATAATAAAACAGCATCCAATCAGAAAAAAAAGTCAATGTCTCTTATTGAAAAATATTGCCATAGGTAAAAGGAGCAGAATATGAAAAATCAAACTTTAAAAATATGTAACGAGACTATTCATCCAGGAGAGAGTTTATCATTAGCTATACCATTACCTGAAATTTTCAGTTGCTCACCTTTGTATATGCCTGTGAAAGTTGTACATGGTAAACAAGCAGGTCCTTGCGTAGTAATTTTAGCTGCGATTTATGGTAATGAACTGAATGGTTCAGAAATTATTAATCGTTTATTGAACTCGTCGACGATGAATAAATTAAAAGGAACATTGATTGCAATTCCTGTGGTTAATGTTTTTGGATTAATGACGCGCTCACAATTATTGCCTAATGATCAAGATTTGGATACGCATTTTCCTGGTTCGGAGAAGGGTTCACATGCTTCGCGTTTTGCTAATTTAATTTTACAAGAAATATTGTCACATGCTGATTACTGTATTGATTTACGAACGGGCGCGTTGAATCATTCAGACCTTCCTCAAGTTTATACGACAAAAAACGAACCTGATAGTTTGGAATTAGCTAAGGTTTTTAATGCGCCGGTAATTACGAGAGTTAGGCCTGTTGAAAATACTTTGCGCGCAACATTAGCAAAACAAAACATACCCTATATAGTATATGAAGCGGGTGAGGCCATGCGCTTTGATGAACATGCAATTAAAATTGGCATGAAAGGCATCGTTAATTTATTCAAAAAGTTAGATATGCTAAGCGCCAAAATATCAGATAAGACTAAAGAGACTCAATCATTTATCACAGAGGAAAGTTTTTGGATTCATGCTTCAACAAGCGGCGTGAATCACTCTAAAGTAAAATTGGGACAATTAGTAAAAAAAGGAGATATACTGAGTTCTATTCGTGATCCTTTTGGGGCAAGTGAAACCGAAGTGATTCGCAGCGGCTATGATGGTATTATTGTGGGTATGAATAATTTACCTTTAGTCAGAGAAGGGGAAGCTTTATTTCAATTATCGATGTTTACGCAAATGGATGAGGCAATTTCACATTTTGAGTCATGGGATTATCAAGAAGGATTGAACAATGAATGAAGATAAAAATAAATTATCTTTATTAGGATTTATTATTTGGTTCTTGGCTGCACTTTTTTTTCTTTATGAGTTTTTTCTACGAACCTTTGTTGGTTCTTTAGCACCACAAATCATTCCTGACTTACATCTTAATGCAGAAACTTTTGCATTACTTGGCTCTGCTTATTATATTGCTTATGGCGCCATGCAAGTGCCTGTTGGCATTCTTGCTGATAAGTTTGGGGTAAAAAAAATCATGATTTTTGCAACTTTGCTTTGTGCGGTTGCAACTTATCTTTTTGCAAATTCAACAAGTTTTGGTTTGGCTTTCATCACTCGGATGATGATGGGATTGGGTTCATCATTTGCTTTTGTTTGTTTATTAGTCATTGCGGTGACTTGGTTTCCACGTAAATATTTTGGTATGTTTGCTGGTGCTTCACAATTTATTGGAACGATGGGGCCATTACTTGCTGGAGGACCATTAGTTTTATTTTTACAGGAAACACATAGTAGTTGGCGATATACCTTAAGTCTTGTGGCAGGATTTGGCATTATTTTATGCTTGTTGATTATCTTTATTGTCAGAAGTAAACCACGTGATGGTGAAAGGCATTTAATTTATTTGGAGAAAAAAACAGATCTTAAAAAAAGTTTATTAAGTTTGGTTAGTAATCGGCAGGCTTGGTCAATAGCACTCTATTCTGCCGCAAACTATGTGCCTATTGCACTACTTGGTGCTGTCTGGGGAACTTCTTTTCTAGAAGCGCAAGGTTTAACACAAAGTCAAGCTGCAGATGTTATTTCATTATCGTGGTTAGGATATGCCATTGGTTGTCCATTGGTAGGGGCAACTTCTGATTTTACGCATAGAAGAAAACCTCTGTTAATTCTGTGTGCAATTCTTGGATTAGTCATTACATCCGTGGTTACTTACATGCCTAATTTGTCACTGTACATCTATGCAGGATTATTTTTTATGCTTGGTCTTGCCGCTTCTGGGCAAAATATAGGCTTTGCGACGATATCTGAAAGTGTAGATTTAGGTGCAAAAGCAACGGCGCTAGGCATGAATAATGGCGCGATAACATTAGCTTCAGCAATTATTCCACCATTGGTTTCTTACTTTATTAATCTATCAGCCGGTGGGCATATTTCACATTTACAGCCTGAAAACTTTTATATGGCATTTGCGTTATTGCCAATTTTATATCTTATCGCCTTAGGACTTTCAACGTTTGTTATTAAAGAAACGTATTGTAAGCCGCAAAAAGCAGTGATTCATGTGAATTTGAATTAAATATTTTGTTATAATTTTGTATTTCAAAATAGTTGTCACGTAGATGCATGGAAAAGGTGGAAAGATGAAGAATTTTATTATTGCTGGTAATTGGAAGATGAACGGTAATGCGCAGTTTGTGCAACTTTATTTATCACGCTTAAATAGCAATGACGATATTAAAGAAAATCCGCAATTAGTATTGTTTCCTCCTTTTAATTATTTGGCAAATTTTCAAGCGCAACAAAAAGCTCGCATAATATCTTATGGCGCTCAAAATATTTCTGAACATCAAAATGGCGCTTATACGGGCGAAATTTCTGGTGAAATGTTGACTGATATGGGATGTGATTATGTTTTAGTCGGACATTCTGAACGTAGGACACTATTTCATGAAAGTAGTGAAACAGTGGCAAAAAAATATCAAGCGGCCTTAAAGGTAGGGTTAATGCCTATACTTTGTGTCGGAGAAACTTTAGTGCAACGCGAAGCTGGAGAGGCTTTTGCAATTATTCAAAAACAAATTGATGCCGTCATTACAAAGGTTGGCGTGCAAAATATAAACAAGATGCTGATTGCCTATGAACCAGTTTGGGCAATAGGAACAGGAAAAACAGCGAAACCTGAAGAAGCACAAGAAATTCATGGTCAAATAGCAGAATATGTGGCACAATTAACACCCGAAGCACCTATTAACGTCCAAATTTTATACGGCGGTAGTATGAAAGCAGAAAATGCTGAGGCATTACTCTCTATGCCTGATATTCATGGCGGTTTAATTGGTGGCGCTTCGCTTAAAGTTGAAGATTTTTTATTAATTTACGATATTGCGCGAAAAGTGAGTTATACATGCAACCGTTAATTTTAATTTTACATGTACTATCATGTATCAGTTTAATTGTTTTAGTTTTAGTACAGCAGGGTAAAGGTGCCGAAATGGGCGCTGCATTTGGAGGCGGTGCTTCTAATACTGTTTTTGGTAGTCCTGGAGCAAGCTCGTTTTTATTTAAATTAACTGCGGGGCTAGCCGTTATTTTTTTTGTTACAAGTTTAAGTTTAAGTTATATTGCGTCTCAACACGAAAAATCAGCACAGCGTATTAGTATTTCACAGCAAGTACAACAAAAAACAAGTTTACCAGCTGAGCAAAATGCAAACAAAACTAAGCAGCAAACACCAAACAAACTTTAAGCGTTGTGTACAATGAAGTTATTGTAGTACGCGTTGATATATTAGCCGATGTGGTGGAATTGGTAGACACACCATCTTGAGGGGGTGGCGCTGCAAGGCGTGCCGGTTCAAATCCGGCCATCGGCACCAATATAGTGAAGGCTTAATTTTTAAGCCTAAATTGCTTTGTAGTATTGATGGATACGATAAAGCAATGCAGATTGCTTTTTAGCATGTTTCATAAAGGGTTAAATTGATGTTAACAAATTATTTACCAGTATTGATTTTTATTCTTATTGGCTTTTTTATTGGCTGCGCGCCATTGCTTGCGACGCGGTTTTTAATCCCTAAAAAGCCTGATGCAGAAAAAAACGCGCCTTATGAATGTGGATTTGATGCCTTTGAGGATACGCGCGTGCCTTTTGATGTACGTTACTATCTTGTTGCACTGTTATTTATTATTTTTGATCTTGAGACAGCTTTTTTATTCCCTTGGGCTGTTGTTATTCGTAAAATTGGTTGGTTAGGCTTTTTTGGCATGTTAGTTTTTTTGAGCATTTTAATAATTGGTTTTATTTATGAGTGGAAGAAAGGAGCATTAGAGTGGGAGTAGATAATCTGACTCAACAAGGCTTCGTGACCACAAGCGTTGATGCCTTGGTAAATTGGGCGAGAACAGGCTCAATGTGGCCTATGACATTTGGCTTGGCTTGTTGTGCTGTGGAAATGATGCATACAGGTGCTGCGCGTTATGATTTAGATAGATTTGGTGTGATGTTTCGTCCAAGTCCAAGACAGTCTGACGTGATGATCGTTGCAGGTACTTTATGTAACAAGATGGCACCTGCATTACGAAAAGTTTATGATCAAATGGCTGAACCACGTTGGGTAATTTCTATGGGGTCATGTGCTAATGGCGGTGGATATTATCATTATTCCTATTCTGTTGTTCGTGGCTGTGATCGCATTGTTCCCGTTGATATCTATGTTCCTGGTTGCCCGCCAACGGCAGAGGCATTATTGTACGGTATTATACAACTACAAAATAAAATTAAGCGTACAAATAGTATTTTTCGTAAGGATGAATCCTAATGCAAAATCAAGTATTGCAAGAACAGTTACAAACAGCTTTTTCTGAACAGATTATTACGCTTTCAAGCGAATATGATGAAGTCACGATGGAAGTATCTGGTGAACATTTATTACAAGTGTGTCAACAGTTAAAAGAGACAGATCATTTTCACTTTGAACAATTGATAGATGTTTGTGGTGTTGATTATTTGGATTATGGTAAAGCCGAATGGGTAACTGCAAAAGCAACCTCAAAAGGTTTTGAGCGTGCTGCTACAAGAACACAAAAAATAAATGTACTAAAACGCCAAGGACCACGGTTTGCTGTGGCGTATCATTTATTGTCTTTACGTCATAATCGTCGTTTGCGGATAAAAGTATTTCTAAAGCACGAACCTTTGATTATTCCTTCTGTGATGGAAATTTGGCCTGCAGCAAATTGGTTTGAGCGTGAGGCGTATGATGTGATTGGTATCATGTTTGAAGGTCACCCTGATCTAAGGCGTATTTTGACCGATTACGGCTTTAGTGGTCACCCATTTCGTAAAGACTTTCCTGTTAGTGGTTATGTTGAAATGCGATATGATGCGACAGAACAGCGAGTTATTTATGAAAAAGTGGATATCGAGCCGCGCGTGTTAGTTCCTAAAGTCATTCGTCAAGATAGTCGATATGTTAACCCTGAAACTGAACAGGGAGAAAATAATGCCTGATTTAAAAAATCTTACGTTAAATTTTGGCCCTCAACATCCTGCTGCTCATGGAGTGTTACGCTTAATTTTAGAGATGAATGGTGAAGTTATTGAGCGCGCAGATCCGCATGTGGGTTTATTACATCGTGGCACAGAAAAATTAGCAGAGACAAAGCCCTTCAATCAAAGTATTGGATATATGGATCGGCTTGATTATGTCTCTATGATGTGTAATGAACATGCTTATGTGATGGCTATTGAAAAATTACTAGGAATAACCCCACCAATTCGAGCACAGTATATTCGTGTAATGTTTGATGAGATTACCCGTATCTTAAATCATTTGCTTTGGTTAGGTGCGCATGGCTTAGATATTGGCGCTATGACAGTTTTTCTTTACGCATTTCGTGAACGCGAAGATTTATTGGATTGTTATGAAGCCGTTTCTGGCGCTAGAATGCATGCAACGTATTATCGACCTGGTGGCGTTTACCGAGATTTGCCGAATGCAATGCCACAGTATGCAACATCAAAATGGCGTAGCGAAAAAGAAACGAGAAAAATGAATGAAAGTCGTGAAGGCTCGTTATTAGATTTTTTAGAAGATTTTATTAGCCGTTTTCCAGGAAAAGTCGATGAGTATGAAACTTTATTAACGGATAACCGAATATGGAAGCAGCGTACTGTTGGTATTGGTGTTGTTTCTCCTGAGCGTGCATTAGCATTAGGTTTTACAGGGCCAATGTTAAGAGGTTCAGGTGTTGCTTGGGATCTTCGTAAAAAACAGCCTTATGAAGTTTATGATAAATTGGATTTTGATATTCCTATCGGTGTTAATGGCGACTGTTATGATCGTTATTTAGTTCGTATGGAAGAAATGCGTCAATCCAATCAAATTATTAAGCAATGTATTTCTTGGTTAAGGGCAAACCCAGGAGAAGTGTTACTTGCTGATCATAAAGTGACACCGCCATCGCGAGAGCATATGAAAGATGATATGGAGTCTTTAATTCATCATTTTAAATTATATACAGAAGGATATTCAGTACCTGCAGGTGAGGTTTATTCTGCTGTTGAGCATCCAAAGGGTGAATTTGGTATTTACTTAGTTTCAGATGGTGCAAATAAGCCTTACCGTTTAAAAATTCGCGCACCGGGTTTCAGTCATTTGGCGTCACTTGATGAAATGTCACGTGGTCATATGTTAGCTGATGTTGTCGCTATTTTATCAAGCCAAGATATTGTATTTGGGGAGATTGACCGCTAATGACTAAAAATTATATAGAATTACTTACTGATGCTAGTCAAAAAAATATTGATGAATGGTTAGCAAGATATCCTTACGAAAAAAGACGCTCAGCGTTATTACCTGCTCTGCATGTAGCACAAGATCAAAATGGCGGTTATTTAACTGATAATTTGTTACAGGCTGTCGCTGATTATATAGATGTTCCTAAAATTTATGCATACGAAGCTGCAACTTTTTATAGTATGTTTGAATTAAAACCAGTAGGTAGAAATAAAGTTTATGTGTGTAATAGTGTTTGCTGCATGCTCAGAGGAAGCGATGATATCATTGAACAACTTAAAGCAAAGCTGAATATTAATCTAGGTGAAACAACACCCGATGGTAAAATTACCTTAAAAGAAGTTGAATGTTTAGCCGCTTGCGGTGGTGCACCAGCCATGATGGTGAATAAAACATATCATGAAAATTTAACGTCAGAAAAAATTGACGAAATCTTGCAAGGGTTGGAATAGCGCATGTTAATGAATCAAGTTTGTTTTAAAAATTTAGACCAAGAAAATTCATGGACAATCGAAGCTTATGAAAAAGCGGCAGGCTATCAAGTATTAAAAAAAATTCTTGATGAAAAAACACCAAAAGATGAAATAATTAGTACCCTAAAAAATTCAGTATTGCNGGGACGTGGTGGCGCAGGATTTCCAACAGGGCTGAAGTGGAGCTTTATGAATTCAAGCTCGCCGGAACAAAAATATTTAGTGTGTAATGCAGATGAAGGTGAGCCAGGCACATTTAAAGATAGAGATATTTTACGTTATTCGCCCCATCAATTAATTGAAGGTATGATTATTGCAGGTTATGCCATTGGTGCCACAGTTGGTTATGTTTATATTCGCGGTGAATTTTATGAGCCTATCGAACGATTTGACGCCGCATTAAATGAAGCACGAGCAAAAGGTTATTTAGGCAAGAACATTCTTGAGAGCGGTGTGGATTTTGATTTATATTATCATCCCGGCGCAGGTGCTTATATTTGCGGGGAGGAAACAGCATTACTTGAATCTTTAGAAGGAAAGCAAGGTAAGCCACGCTTCAAGCCGCCATTTCCTGCTAATTATGGTTTGTATGGTAAGCCGACAACAATTAACAATGTTGAAACACTTGCCTCAGTGCCTGCAATTTTAGAAAAAGGTGCTGAATGGTTTCTAGAATCAGGTATTCCTAATAATGGCGGCTACAAAATTTTTTCAGTCTCAGGACATGTGAATAAACCTGGTAACTATGAAATTCCCTTAGGTACGCCTTTCTCTGAATTATTAGCACTTGCCGGCGGCGTGAAAGATGGTCGCAAACTTAAAGCTGTGATTCCCGGTGGTTCTTCAGCGCCAGTAATACCTGGCGATATGATGATGGAATTAACAATGGATTATGATGCTATTGGTAAAGCCGGTTCAATGTTAGGTTCAGGCGCAGTTATTGTTATGGATGATACGACCTGTATGGTGAAAGTATTAGAGCGATGCGCTTACTTTTATATGCATGAGTCTTGTGGTCAGTGTACGCCATGCCGTGAAGGGACAGGCTGGGTCTATCGTGTATTAAAGCGTATTGAAGCTGGTGAAGGACGCCAACAGGATTTAGATATGTTGGTAGAAATTTGTAATAACATGCGTGGTAAAACCATCTGCGTATTAGCAGATTCTATCGCAATGCCCGTAGTAAGTTTTATGAAGTATTATAAAGAAGAATTTGAATATCATATTGCGCATAAGAAATGCATGGTAAATAGCAGAGATTAATAGTAATGATTGAAATTGAAATTGACGGTAAGAAATTCCAGGTTGAACCTGGAAAGATGATAATCGAGGTTGCTGATGATGCGGGTATTCGTATCCCGCGTTTTTGTTATCATAAGAAATTATCAATTGCAGCTAATTGTCGTATGTGTTTAATTGAAGTAGAGAAAGCACCTAAACCATTACCTGCATGTGCTACGCCAGTAAGTGATGGTATGGTTGTACATACACATTCAGCAAGAGCCCTAGATGCGCAGCGCTCAGTCATGGAATTTTTATTAATTAATCATCCTTTAGATTGTCCTATTTGTGATCAGGGTGGTGAGTGTGAACTACAGGATGTTGCTGTTGGTTATGGTAAAGATGTTTCTCGTTATACAGAAGGGAAACGTTCAGTTAAAGATAAAGATATTGGAAGTTTAGTTGCTACAGACATGACACGTTGCATCCACTGTACTCGTTGTGTGCGCTTTGGTGATGAAGTACTAGGCGTGCCCCAGTTAGGTACAATTGGTCGCGGTGGTAAGACAGAAATTGCCACTTACGTTGAGCAAAGCTTAGATTCTGTTATGTCAGGTAATATCATCGATTTGTGTCCGGTTGGTGCTTTAACCTCAAAACCTTTTCGTTTTCAAGCGCGCTCTTGGGAAATGGAACAAGAAACAAATTATTCGCCGCATGATTGCGTAGGATCAAATCTTCATATTCAGCAACGTCGTCAAAAAGTTTTGCGTGTTGCCCCTAAAGAAAATGAAGCAATTAATGAAACTTGGCTATCTGATCGTGATCGATTTAGCTATTTGGGTTTGTTACATGAAGACCGTCTAGCTGAACCACTTATTAAGCAAAATGGTGAATGGAAAACCGTTGATTGGCAGTTCGCTTTAAATGTAGCTGCAGAGGGTATACGTAAGCTTATCGATGCGCAAGGTGGACAAAAAATAGGTGCTATTATTTCACCAAATGCGACAACTGAAGAAATGTATTTATTACAAAAAATGATGAGAGCATTAGGGTCGCAAAATATTGATCATCGTACCCGCGTTACTGATGTTAGTGATCAAAAGCATATTGGTGCATTTCCAGGTATGGGCTTTTCAATTGCGAGCATTGAAGAGCAAAGTAGTATTTTGTTAATTGGTTCACATGTGACACATGAGCAGCCTATTATCGGTCATAGAATTCGCAAGGCTGCTTTACAAGGTTCATCTATTTTTGCAATTAATCTTGAAAATTATCAATTTCCATTTGATTTATCTGATAAGCTGATTGTTAAACCAAGTGCCTTGGTATGGCATTTGGCCAGCGTCGCTAAAGTATTGTTAACAAAACAAACAAATCCTGATAGTGAATTAATGGCCTTTTTAGCCGATTTACATGTGAGTGAAGAAGCAAATGCTTTTGCTGACAAGTTAATGCAATTTGATAAAGGTTGTATTTTCTTGGGCGAGATTGCTCAAAATCATCCTCAAGCTTCAGCAATACGTTATTTTGCTGAGTTAATTGGTAAAATGACAAATGCACAAGTTGGAACATTAACCACGGGTGCAAATGCTGCCGGTGCATGGTTAGCGGGTGCTGTACCACATCGTAGTGCGGCGCAAAAAAGTGTAGCATCACCGGGGTTATCTGCCAAACAAATGTTTGACGCGAAATTACCTGCGTATCTTTTATTTAATATCGAACCCGAATATGATTGTACACATGCCCAAACAGCCATTAATGCTTTAAAGGATGCATCACTTGTTGTTGTTATGACGCCGTATGTTACAGAGGCCATTAAAGAGTATGCTGATGTTATTTTACCAATAGTACCGTTTACAGAGACTTCTGGTACTTATGTCAATGTTGAAGGGAAATGGCAGCATTTTTCAGGGACAGTTAAACCTTTTGGCGAAGCGCGCCCAGGTTGGAAAGTATTACGTGTTTTAAGTAATTTATTAGATTTAGAAAATTTTGAGTTTGAATCTTCTCTTGATGTATTAAATACGTTAAAAGATTCCGTGGATGGTATTTTAGGTGGCCACCATAATGCATTAGAATTACCAAGTAAAATGAACTTGCCACATGAAGGGCTTGAGCGAATTACACAGTGGCCGATTTATCGTACTGATAATTTAGTGAGACGTGCTTATGCCTTACAAGAAAATATTGTAAATACAATACCACAAATTTATGTGAATAATGCACTTGCAAAAAAACTAGCTTGTGCCGAAGGCGATTTAATTGTTGTGAGTCAGGGGCAGGCAAGCGTGACGTTACCATTAGCAATTAATGATGCATTGGTAGACGATGGGGTTTATATTCCTGCTGGATTTCAAGAAACAGCAACGCTTAATGAATTATTTTCCCCTGTAACGATTGTACGGAGTTAATAGAAAATGTTTGATGCAATCATTGCGTTAGTGTGGATAGTTATAAAAATCGTTATTATTTTAGTTCCACTATTAATTGCCGTTGCTTATCTAACTTATGCTGAGCGTAAAGTTATTGGTTATATGCAATGTCGGGTCGGTCCAAATCGTGTTGGTATTTTTGGTTTAGGGCAGCCAATTGCTGACGCTGTTAAATTATTTTTAAAAGAAACTATTGATCCTACTGCCGCGAATAAGTTTTTATTTATGCTTGCGCCTGTTTTGTCATTAATGCCGGCACTAGCTGCTTGGGCTGTAATTCCATTTAATAATAGTTGGGTCTTGGCTAACGTAAATGCTGGCGTACTCTATTTATTGGCCATGACATCTATAGGTGTTTACGGTATTTTAATTGCTGGTTGGGCATCTAATTCTAAATATGCGTTTTTAGGTGCCTTACGTAGTGCTGCGCAAGTTGTCTCTTATGAGATTGCGATGGGCTTTGCTTTGGTTGGTGTGTTAATGGCAGCAGGTAGCGCTAATTTACAAACAATTATTCATAGTCAGCAAGGCGGAATTTGGCATTGGTTCTTTATTCCTTTATTTCCATTATTTCTCGTTTATTGGATTTCAGGCGTTGCTGAGACAAATCGATTGCCTTTTGATATGGCTGAAGGGGAGTCTGAAATTGTTGCTGGTTTTCATGTTGAATATTCTGGCATGGGATTTGCTGTGTTTTTCTTAGCTGAATATGCCAATATGATATTAATCTCAGCATTAGTTTCTATTTTCTTTTTAGGTGGTTGGTTATCACCATTTGATGGTATTCCTTATCTCTCTAATTTATTTGCTTGGGTACCAGGTATTATTTGGTTTATTGCAAAAACGTTCATCTTTTTATTATTATTTTTATGGCTTCGAGCAACTTTTCCCCGTTATCGCTATGATCAAATTATGCGTTTGGGATGGAAAGTATTAATTCCAGTCACGATTGTTTGGATCTTTGTTGTTGGCTTTGCCATTGAGTTTCATCTTTCACCTTGGTTTAATTAAGATATGAGTAAGACAAGTCTGATGAAAAAAATAGTACAAATTATTAAGAGTTTTACCCTTTGGGAATTACTTATAGGCATGAAATTAACAGGACGTTACCTATTTGCAAAAAAAGTAACACTACAATTTCCTGAAGAAAAAACACCTTATTCTCCCCGCTTTCGTGGATTACACGCATTACGTCGTTATCCTAATGGTGAAGAAAGATGTATTGCATGTAAGTTATGTGAAGCGGTTTGCCCTGCTTTGGCTATAACCATTGAGGCTGAACCAAGAGAAGATGGTTCGCGTAGAACAACACGGTATGATATTGATTTATTTAAATGTATTTATTGCGGTTTTTGTGAAGAGTCGTGTCCAGTTGATTCTATTGTAGAAACAAATATGTCATTGTATCACTTTGAAAATCGTGGTGAGAATATTATGACAAAACCAATGCTATTAGCTATTGGTGACAAATATGAGAAAGAAATCGCTGAATCGAAAAGAGCCGATGCGCCTTATCGATAAATATAAATAAATTAGCGCTAATGGAAGACGAGGTAACATACAATTATGTTAATTGAACAAATAGTTTTTATTGCATTTTCTTTGATGCTGATTTTTGCTGCAATCATGGTGGTATGTAGTAAAAATGCAGTCACAAGTGCACTTTACTTAGTTTATGCATTTTTCAATAGTGCTGTGTTGTGGATGTTAATGCAGGCAGAGTTTTTATCTTTAGTCTTAATTTTTGTCTATGTTGGCGCTGTCATGACATTGTTTTTATTCGTCGTTATGATGTTGAATATTAATATTGAAAATTTGCGACGAAGCCGTATGAAATACTTACCCATTGGTATTTTAATGACTGCACTTATTGTTGGTATAGTGATATATGTTGTAATGCCTGAGCATTATATCAGTTTAACACCTGTCAAAGCGACGGAACATTACAGTAATATTTCAAGCTTAGGTATGGTTTTATATACGCATTATTTGTACCCCTTTGAATTAGCTGCTGTATTATTGCTTGCCGCAATTATTGGTGCTATTAGTTTGACACATGTGGGTAATCCTAAACGCAAGGTGCAAAATATCAATAAACAAATTCAAGCAAATAAACAGTCTCGTTTGCGCATTATTAAAATGCCAAGTGAAAAATAGTGTTAAATAAGATCCAAGGTAAATAATTATGATGTCATTAACCGGGTATTTAATTGTTGGAGCATTGCTTTTTGGCATAAGCTTGGCCGGTATTATTATTAATCGGAAAAATTTAATTTTGTTACTCATGTGTGTAGAGTTAATGTTATTGGCAGTTAACACGAACTTTATTGCATTTTCGCATTACCTAAATGATTTACAAGGTGAAATTTTTGTCTTTTTTATTTTGACAGTTGCCGCTGCTGAAGCTGCTATTGGTTTAGCAATTTTGATGGTGTTATTTAGAAAACGCCGAACAATTAATGTTGAAGAACTAAATACATTAAAGGGTTAATATCGTGACAAATATTTTACATAATCTGAGTTTGGCGATTGTATTGCTACCACTTATTGGTGGTTTAATAGCAGGATTGTTTGGTAAAAGAATAGGCATTCGTGGCGCGCATTGGGTTACTATTATTCCGGTTGGCTTATCGTTTTTCTTGTCAGTGCTGTTGGCCAAGTTTGTCATTATTGATGGTCAATCATACAATGGTGTTATTTACACGTGGGCTGTGAGTGGTTCATTTCATTTTGATGTTGGGTTTTTAATTGATAATTTAACGGCATTGATGATGCTAATCGTCACCTTTGTTTCTTTTATGGTACACATTTACAGTGTGGGTTATATGCAAGGTGATAAGGGATATCAACGCTTTTTTAGTTATATTTCAGTGTTTACTTTTGCCATGTTAATGTTGGTTACAGCAAATAATTTCTTACAGTTATTTTTTGGCTGGGAAGGCGTAGGTCTTGTCTCCTATTTATTAATTGGTTTTTGGTATAATCGTGAAGCTGCAAATTTTGGTAGCTTAAAAGCCTTTTTGGTGAATCGAGTCGGTGATTTTGGTTTTATTTTAGCTATTTCAGGTATCTTAAATTACTTCGGCACTGTTGATTATGCGCAAGTTTTTGCTCAAGTGCCGGCATTAGCAAAAGCACATACGATGATATCCATTTTCCCTGGAGCGCAATGGTCTGTTATTACTGTAATATGTATTTTGCTATTTATTGGTGCAATGGGTAAGTCTGCACAAATGCCGCTACATGTATGGTTGCCCGAATCAATGGAGGGCCCAACACCTATTTCAGCATTAATTCATGCAGCAACAATGGTAACTGCTGGGGTGTTTATGGTTGCACGAATGTCGCCTATTTTTGCCTTTTCTCAAACTGCATTGAGTATGGTTTTAGTTATTGGTGCGGCAGGTGCATTATTTACGGGATTAGTTGCGATTGTACAGACTGATATTAAAAGAGTTGTTGCTTACTCAACATTATCACAGTTAGGATATATGATTGCAGCACTTGGTGCTTCGGCATACTCTGCGGGTATTTTCCATTTAATGACACACGCTTGCTTTAAGGCATTGTTATTTTTATCCGCAGGTTCGGTGATCATTGCCATGCACCATGATCAAGATATGCGTAACATGGGGAATTTGAAAAAATATATGCCAATTACCTATGTATGCTTTTTAATTGGTGCTTTAGCATTGGCAGCAATACCACCATTTTCTGGTTTTTATTCTAAAGATGCTATTATTGAAGCCATTCATGCAGCTACAGTCCCTGGTGCAAAATTTGCATATGTTTGTGTATTACTCGGTTCTTTTGTTACTGCGCTTTATATTTTCCGAGCATTTTTCTATACCTTTCATACCAAAGAACGCATGGATGAAAAGTTACGTTCAGAATTGAAGGAATCTTCATGGGTTGTTTGTTTGCCGTTAATTTTACTTGCAATTCCGTCGGTTATTATCGGTGCATTATTGGTTAAACCTATGTTATTTTCTCAGCATACAATTTTGAGCAAAGCAGTTTTCATGTTGCCAGGACAAGATGTATTGAAAAAAATAGCCATTGATTTTCATGGCGCATTTGCAATGACTCTGCATTCAATTAAAACATTACCTTTCTGGTTTGCGGTGTCAGGTATTTTTGTCGCTTGGTTAAGTTATATTGCATTACCACAATTACCAAGCATACTGACTAAACGTTTCGCTTGGATATATCAAATACTGCAGGATAAATATGGATTTGATGATTTTAATCAGTTGGTATTTGTGCGTGGCTGCCAACGTTTAGCTAAAGCCTGTTATTTAGTTGGCGATAAAAAAATCTTGGATCATGGTTTAGTCAATGGTTCAGGACGTTTAGTCGTTTGGGCTTCAGCAATAGGGCGTAAGTTACAGACTGGTTATTTGTATCACTATGCATTTGCCATGATTATTGGTTTGCTGGCTATATTAATTTGGCTTGTATTTTAAATGTTTAATGATTTAAAACATTAATGTTTTAATCTTTATAAAATTGCACTAAGGGTAAAAGATGTTTTCCAATTTGCCATTGTTAAGTTTATTAATTTGGTTACCAATTGTTGGCGGCGGTCTTGTGCTATTAACAGGAGATGACCGTCATGCAAATAAAGCAAGATGGCTCACGTTAGCTATAGCAACAGTAACAATGCTTTTGTGTATTCCGTTATATCTTGGCTTTGATACGGCAACATATCATATGCAGTTTACAGAATTGCATAATTGGATACCTCGTTATGATGTTTATTATTCATTAGGCGTTGATGGTATATCTATGCCAATGGTTTTATTATCGACTTTTACGACTTTTGTTGTGGTTTTGGCTTCTTGGAAACCCATTAAGAAAAATGTTGCACAATACATGGCATTGTTTCTTATTATGCAAGGATTGATGGTTGGTGTTTTTTGTGCGCTAGATTCAATTCTTTTTTATGTTTTTTGGGAAGCGATGCTAATACCAATGTACTTAACTATTGGTATGTGGGGTATGGAAAATAGAGTCTATGCTTCGATTAAGTTTTTCATTTATACCTTTTTAGGTTCAGCGCTTATGCTCGTGGCATTATTGTATTTACGATACTATGCTCATAGCTTTAGTATTTTGGCATTTTATAAATTACCATTAACTATGACGGAACAAGTTTTTATCTTCTTAGCATTTTTGTTGGCATTTGCAGTAAAAATTCCAATGTTTCCATTTCATACATGGTTACCTGATGCACATACTGAAGCTCCCGCTGGTGGCTCTGTTGTTTTAGCGGCGCTAATGTTAAAAATGGGTGTTTATGGCTTTTTAAGATTTAGTTTGCCTATTACACCTGACGCGTCACAAGCATTAGAGTGGTTAATGATTATCTTATCCTTAGTCGCTGTTATATACATTTCGTTCGTTGCTATCGGACAAAAAGATATGAAGCGTCTTATTGCATATTCATCAATTGCGCATATGGGGTTTGCAACTTTAGCATGTTTTATGATTTATATGATTATCAATCGTACGGGTAACATTGCGGATGCTTATATGAGCTTGGAAGGTGCAATGGTGCAGATGATATCTCATGCATTTAGTACAGGGGCTATGTTCTTTGGTATTGGTATTCTTTATGAGCGTATGCATAGTCGAATGATGGCAGACTACGGAGGCATCGTAAATACTATGCCGGTATTTGCTGCATTCTTTATGTTATTTGCAATGTCGAATGTTGGTTTACCAGGAACATCAGGTTTTGTCGGCGAATTCATGATTATTTTGAGTACGTTTAAGGCAAGTTTTTGGATTACATTCTTTGCAGCATCAACTTTAATCTTGGGTGCAGCTTATACCTTGTGGATGTATAAACGTGTCTTTTTTGGTGAAATTGCGAATGATAAAGTCAGACAATGTGAAGATATTCATGGTACCGAAAAAGTTGTAATGACGGTATTGGCTGTTGCTGTTATTTTTATCGGGGTTTATCCAGAGCCACTTTTAAATTTATTTCACGCATCTGTAGGACATTTATTGCAGATTAGTCATATTAGTAAACTAGGATAAGAGAAAATCATGACGTTTCAATTACCAAATTTTATTCCAGCAATACCAGAAATGTTTTTGTTTGTCATGACAATGTTGGTATTACTTGTTGAATTATTTCATAGCCCACGATTTAAAAATCTTGGTTATTATTTAGCACAGCTTACATTGTTGGGTGCATTGATTTTAACAATTAAGTTTTATGCGTTTCAATCAGTGGTGACGTTTCATGGAAGTTATATTTTAGATCATGCAGCATGTTTATTAAAAATTTTTATATTTGCAAGCAGTTTTTTTGTGCTTATATATACAAAAGATTATATAAAAGAAAATCATTTACCACAGACAGAATATTACGTTTTAACTTTATTAATTGTTTTAGGTATGTCAGTTTTAGTTTCTGCGTATAGCATGATTACTGTTTACTTAGGTTTAGAGCTATTATCTTTACCATTATACGCAATGATTGCATTTAAGCGTGACTCTGGCCTTTGTGCTGAAGCGGCAATGAAATATTTTATTATGGGGGCTGTTGCATCAGGTATCCTATTATACGGAATTTCCATGTTATATGGCGCAACACAAAGTCTTGTGATTTCTGCGGTTGCAGAAAAAATAGCTTCTGCCTCTTTAGCCAATAACTTACTTATTACATTTGGTTTGGTTTTTGTTTTTGCGGGTGTAATGTTTAAATTAGGTGCTGTGCCATTTCATATGTGGGTGCCTGATGTTTATCAGGGCTCGCCTAATGCCGTGACTTTATTTATCGCAAGTGCAACTAAATTAGCTGCTTTTGGCCTCACTGTACGATTATTGATTGATACTTTCCATGTTTTACATCCTATTTGGCAACATGTGGCAATGGTTATTGCTATTTTGTCTATGGGTATTGGTAATTTTGTTGCAATTATTCAAACTAATTTTAAACGTATGCTTGCATATTCATCAATTGCGCATATGGGTTACTTATTACTAGGTTTGATTGCTGGTACAGAGGCAGGTTACGGTGCTGCAATGTTTTATATGGTTATCTATGTCATTATGTCGTTGGGCGCTTTTGGTTTGCTTGTTATTTTGAGTCGTTCAGGTTATGAAGTTGAAAATATCAGTGATTTAAAAGGATTACACACAAGAAATCCATGGTTAGCATTTTTAATGTTGCTAGTTATGTTTTCAATGGCAGGTATCCCTCCAAGCGCAGGATTTTTTGCCAAAATTAGTGTATTAGAAGCTTTAGTCAGTGCGCATTTGGTTTGGTTAGCAGCATTAGCGTTAATCTTTGCAATCATTGGCGTTTATTATTATATACGTGTTGTGAAGACCATGTATTTTGATACGGCAGAGGATGAAAGTAAAATTGTGATTTACGGCGTTGGCAAACAGGTTGCCATTAGTGTTAACTGCTTATCTGTATTAGCGCTGGGAATTTTACCAACAGGATTATTTAATCTTTGTATCTTGGCATTTAAATAAAATCAATTTTAGCTAAGCAATTTTATTATCTATCACATCTATGCAGGTCAATAGTAATTAATAATGTTGGACTATTAGTATACAAATTGGTTCAAATGATATACAATAAGTGCTCGGGTCACATAGTCATTAAATTGAAATTATAATATTTTCTTTTGTTAATTTAGAATTTAATGGCTAGTTACTAAAAATTAGAACGGTATTGTTTTTTACAGAGGCGGGTATTATTTTGAAGTTGCAAGTTCGTCAGATTAATGATTTAGATACGTTGAATAGTGCTAGGGCATTACTATATCACTATTATGTGGAAGTTTTAAAGTGGAATATTGAAGTAGAGAATCCTTCAGGTATTGTTGTTAAAAATAGTTCAAAAGGATTGATGTTGGTTGATAATTACGACGAATGCTCTGACTGGTTTGGATTATTTAATGAAAAAGAATTAATTGGTTGTGTAAGGCTGCATTGGTACAATAAAGTGCCATTACTTGAAATTGAGCAGTATGCTGCTGCAAAAGAAAATTTAGACTTCTTACTTTCACAAAAAAAAGAGTTAAAAATTGTAGAATTTAACAGAGAAGCCATAATGCCAAAATTTAGCAAAAATAAAGAGGTTTTAATGAATATAATGAATACAGTTTTTCTGTTATGTCAAAGAAAAGGTGCTTCTATATTAACCACAACTAATATTGCAGAATGGCAAAAGCTCTATGAGTGGATTCTCTTTGAAAAATTAGCAAACATAGAATTTAAGTATTCACCTAATGAACCTAAGCCTACGACAGTTTACTTTGCGCAACCAGAGCAAATAAAATACATGCTTTTACGCATGCAACAAATGAACCTGAAGCCACATGTGTTTGCTGAAGCAAGTATTTTGGAGGCTTCTATTAAAGTTTAGTAGACAGTTATAGTAATTTATTTTAAGTTATGTTTTTGCCGACTTTCATTTTTTCTAAAAGTTAAAATTATATGAGAAATATCTTTTAGAATATTCAAGGTTAGAATAAAAGTTATTTTTACGCTAATTTCTATATTTAAAATTAGGAAGATTGTTAATGGTAAATTTTGATGCCTTTAAAGTTGCCCACCAGAAGTATAAACAAGAAGAAATGCCATTTTTATGGCAATCAAGAACTCAAGCAATTCATAAAAAGCCTTATTCAGGCTTAAAAATTTTACAAAATATTCCCTTAACCATGGAGTCGGTTTTAAAAATTGAACCTTTAGTTTTAGGTGGCGCAGAGGTTACTGTAAGTAATATTATGTCGATGCCACCTGAAAAAAAAGCTTTGGATATACTCAAAGCGGCAAACATAAATATACAACTTGAACATGTTTACATCAGGGATGAGTATGATTTTTGTTTAGATTGTTGCGGTGAGTTACTTGGGGTAATAAGTCCTCGAAGAGGAGCTGTGGAATTAACGCAAACTGGAACAATAAAATACAAAAATAGCAATCTAACTTATCCGCTGATTTCTATTGATGATAGCAAAATAAAATTATTAGAGACATTTTTCGGTTCAGCTGATGCCTTTATTCGAGCATTTTTGCATGTGACCAGACAGGAGCTTGTTAATAAATGCGTAGTTATCTTTGGTGGTGGAAGAATTGGAAAGGGAATTGCATTTCAGCTAAAGCATTACACTAATAATATTAGTATTATTGATGTAAGTGATGTTCCAGAAAAATTCTTAAATCTCTGTAAAGTTAACTTTATTAATGGTTTACAACATAACTTGGTTAACGATAAAATAAAACAAGCAGATATTATAGTAACGGTAACTGGCGTTAAAAATGTCATTTCTGAATTTTATAATTTTAATAAAGCAGATTTTCATAATGCAATTTTAATTAATATGGGTGCAGAAGATGAGTATGGAAAAAACTTTTCTTTACAGGATGTACTTTTTGATAAAAAACCGTTTAATTTTATGCTAGCAGAACCTACTAAAATGAAATACCTAGACCCTGTTTTTTATGCACACAATATGGCAATTGATTTACTTCTTTCAGGGAAATTTAGTGCAGGTTATCATGCTCTTCCTAATACGTTAGCCCAAGAAATACTCGATAAATGGATTCTTCTACATAATGAAAATATTAACGAATTGCTAACTTATGTTTTGTAGAGAAAGTTTTAAAATTGAACCGTTATAATAAGGGATGAATAGTAGATTGATTCATTATATCAAAAAAATTTATAGTAAGTTGGTTTATTTTATTTGTGATAGTTTATTGTTAACAGTAGCCCCTAGAGATAAGGTTGAAGATTACACAGATAATTACAGTCGTTTATATCTTGAGATCATTATAGAAAATATTCCTGCTTTTATTTTTTGGAAAGATACAGAATCTGTATATTTGGGATGTAATCAATTATTTGCTGAATTTGTTGGTAAGAATAACCCTAGTGAAGTTATAGGAAAGACTGATTTCGATTTAAACTGGGGAGATGGAGAGCCAGAAAAATTTATTATAATTGATCAAAATGTAATGCGAGGAAATCCTATCTATAATTTAGAAGAAAGATTAAATAGAACAGGGGATTTAAATGTCGTTATGCTCGTAAGTAAAGTGGCATTAATTGATAAAAACAATCGTTGTATCGGAATGCTTGGCGTATCGATGGATATTACAAAATTGAAAGAAACAGAGGAAAAGTTAGTTATTGTTTCAGAACAGGCAAAGATGGCAAATAGATCTAAATCTGCATTTATTGCAAATATTAGCCATGACGTTAAAGTTCCCTTATCAGGGATTATTGGTCTTTCTTCGATAATGGAGAAAGATAAAAAACAATGCACTATGAATAATGCAAAACTAATTCATGATGCTGGTTCTGAACTCCTAATTATGATGAATAAAATTTTGAATTTCGTGAAGCTGGAATCACCTGATTTACGTGCATTACAAAAAGAAGAAGTTTTTTCTATTACGGCAATGGTTAATGATATTGTTATTTTATTTACGCCTATATTAAACACTAAGAAAATTGCATTGAAAGTGATATTATCAGAAGACATTCCACATCACGTTTTATTAAAAGCAAATTACTTTCATAAAATCTTGATTAACTTAATCAGTAATGCAGTAAAGTTTACTGAAGAAGGAGAAATAAAAATAAAAATTGATTTTAATACCAGCAAAGAAAAAATGTGGTTGTGTGTTTCTGTGATGGATACAGGTATCGGTATTCCCCAAGATAAAAGAGAGTTGATTTTTGAGTGGTTTGAACGATTAACGCCGGCATATAAAGGTCATTATCAAGGCACTGGACTTGGGCTTGCTATGGTTAAACAATCAGTTAATGCTTTGCAAGGTTCTATTCGTGTTGAGTCAAATAGCCCTCATGGCTCAAATTTTATTTGTGAAATTCCTGTTAAAATACCTGAAGATGTTGAAGCATCTCAAGTGAATCAAAGCTATGTTGAACAGTCAACTATTGATGAGATCACACAATTGTCTCAAAACAAAATAGCGGATACAACCGAGCTTAATATGTTAGCAAACTCTGAACCATCTTATGGTAATAATCAAAAATTATTATTAATTGAAGATGATCATACAGCAGGTGTTGCTGCAAAATTATTATTAAAAAGCATGGGATATCAAGTGACATGGGTTTTAGATGGTGAAAAGGGCGTTAAAGAAGCATTAACAAAATTATATGACATTATTATTACAGATATAGGTTTACCTGGAATTTCTGGGATTGATGTATTAACTCAGTGTCGTGAAGGGCATGTAGCTTGTCCAATTTACGCGCTAACGGGGCATGGTGATATTGATTTGATACAAAAAGAAAACTTTAAATTTACTCAAGTCATGCGTAAACCCCTAGACTTAAATCTGTTAAAGCAATACATTCTTGAACAAGAAACATTAACAACAAAATCTGTGTTGGCAATTATTGATTTAAATGAAGGAGAAGAAATTCTGGGTGAGCAAGCTGCAGCTGAGGAATTATTATGCTCATTTATTAACAACTTAACAAAAGCAGTACAAGATATTCATCAAGCAATTGAACAAAAAAATATCGTAGAGTTACGAAAAATATTGCATCAGCTGTTAGGTGCTGCAAGTTATGCAAGTGTGCCTGAACTGACTCATGTCATGCAAGAAATACAAGCGATAATTAAATTAAATGAAACTGATGCAACACAACATTTAGCTGAAATATTTGTGCCATTTTTTGATGCGGTAAAGCGTTTATATGCTATTGCCGAACAATGCAATTATTTAGGTTAAGCAAGCGCTGCGCGACAAGGAAGGCTGAAGGCCGAGTCGCGTAGTCCGCGGTAGGTGACGGATTTTTTAAAGAGCGAAGCGAGTTTAAAAAATCTTTACGTCAC
>PAMH01000031.1 GCA_002707205.1 Legionellales bacterium | reverse complement strand
ATTAAATCAATTGGAAAAAAATTATCGTAAACTTAAGTTGAAAATCACCTTTTGAAGCTGTTTGCGTATATAATTTAAAGTAGAATACAAGCACTATTATTATGCTTGAGGACATTATTTAATATATTAATCTCGGGTTTTTATCATGAATGAAAGTACTACTAAACAAGCAATATTAACTTTTACTAACGAGGCTGTAACCTATCTAACAAATAGGGTGAAAATAGAAACTGCTTTAGGCGTAAGAGTTTCAATTAAAAAAGCAGGTTGTTCTAATTTGAAATACGATTTAGCCTATGTAAATACACGTAACCCAGCAGATGTCATCATGGATGTTTCTTCTGATTTGACCGTATTCATAGACAAAGCTGCTGTTCCTTATATTTTTGGCGCTGAAATTGATTATGTGAAACATGGCATTAATCGTAAAATCATTTTTAATAACCCAAATGAATCCAGTAGTTGTGGTTGTGGTGAAAGTTTTAATGTTTAAACGTTATATTTTATTATTATTATTGATTCAGCCATTTGGCATCTTAATTGCGCAATCCAACGTGTTGCAATTAGGGAGTGATTTTGAAATCAAAAATTTTAATCAATGCCAGCAAAACCTTTTATTTAATTGTAAGAATAAATCTGCTTCATGTTTCAATACACTTGCTCCTTCAATACCAGTATGTCAGCAAACTGCAAAGATCATTAAAATAACTGATAGTGTTCCCCTTAAAGTTGAAAATTATGGTAAGATAAATGTAGTTAAATCTTTTTCGCTAAATGACTCAAGTATTAATTATTTTATAGTGGGAAATAATGGTGAAATTATTTTACCGACAGCATCAATTACACTAGAGCAAGCACCAGGTTTCTTTGAATTAAAACAACTTTATCCATCTTCAACATTAAGTTCTCGTATTTTAAGCTTTCCTGATGCTGTGTTTTTAACTGAAAATATACAAAAATTACTTATGCGGCAATCTATCATTGAGCCAGGCACATTGAGACAGGTGGGATACGCCAAAATTTTATATAGTTTTAGTATAAATGGACAGTTTCAAGGCGCACAAGTCATGCGTATAGTTTCAAAAAAATAACATATTTAATGTCTGATTAAGGCTTAGCGTTTTTAATCGTATTATTTTTATTTTGGAACTTGAGTTTTATTAACCTATCTGCCGCCGCATCTAAAATATTTAAGCTCGCACCATAAGAGTGATTACTAAGATTAACAATACCTAATTCATTAAATACATGTGGAACAATTGTACCAGGTAATTGAGAACCTTGCCTAAATGCATTTCTTAAATCAATATTATTAAATTTTTCTAATATAGCTTCGTGTTTGGCCTTAAGTTGTTCTGCTAATTTTGCTTCATAGAGGGGATTGGTTTTATTAACAATTTTTTTAAATTTACCATAATCTAGTTTTTTTTCTGCTTCTATATCTAATTGTTTAGCTTTTTCATTAAGTCGTTGCATGGCTTCATCACGAAAATCACTTTGCATAATATATTCATAAATGAGTTCCAATAGCTCATGCTGTCGAATAGTTTCATCTTGATTAGGAAAACGGTATGTGCGCTTTCGAAGTGATAAGTTATGAAATAATCCCTCGGTTATTGTTTCAAAAAAATCTGTATTAATAACTTTGATAAAAAAAGTCTGTGTTACAGCGCCAAAATTATTACGGGCTTCTACGGTAATTAAAAATTTTTGACGTTGTACTATATTGGGCGCTATCCCTGAAAGCACGCCTGTTGCACTATCTATAAATAACCATTGTGGGGGAGAACCTAATAAGGCAAATTCTAATGGTTTTATTGCTGCACCAAAATAAGGTTTTACAGAAAATTTAAAGACACGTTTGCAACGAAGTACCTTGGTAGGAATTGTTTTTTTAAGGTAAGGCTTTTGTGAATTAGACATCAATTTTTATCCGTTAAGGTCATATTCCTTTTATTCAATCTCTTTAGTATATACTTAAGCGACTTCGAAATGCCAAATCTTCTCAAAATAGTTTGTTATAATCTCGCAATTAAATTAAATTGTGTATATAATGAGCCGTTTTAATGTTTACTTTAGGAGTTTACGGTGGAACGTACATTATCAATTATTAAACCTGATGCGGTTGCAAAAAATGTTATTGGCCAAATATATGCGCGTTTTGAGTCAGCAGGACTTAAAATCGTTGCTGCAAAAATGTTACATCTATCTCGTGAGCAGGCGGAACAGTTTTACGCAGTGCATAAAGAGCGGCCATTTTTTAATGATTTGGTTGAATTTATGATTTCTGGTCCTGTTATGATACAGACTTTAGCCGGTGAAGATGCAATTGCTAAACATAGAGATATTATGGGTGCAACGAATCCCAAAGAGGCAGCGCCAGGTACAATTCGAGCAGATTTTGCAGACAGTATTGATGCGAATGCTGTTCATGGTTCTGATAGTGCCGAAACCGCTCGTCAAGAAATCGAGTTTTTCTTTAATGACGATTTAATTTATAGCCGATAATAATTGAGAATAAGATGACAATAAATATGGTGAATTTATTTGACTATACGCAAGCAGGGTTAGCTGAACTTGCCAAAGCTATGAATGAGCCAAGTTATCGTGGTCAACAAATTTTCAAATGGATACATCAACATGGCATTATTAATTTTGATGCCATGTCTAATTTAAGTAAAAGCTTTCGTGCTAAATTAACTGAAAATGCTAATTTGTTATTGCCTCAAATTGCTTTAGAAAAATGTGCTAAAGATGGTACATGTAAGTGGCTTTTACGTATGGAAGATGGCAATCAAGTTGAAACTGTTTACATTCCTGAGGCAAATCGCGGCACATTATGTGTTTCTTCACAAGTTGGTTGTGCACTAAATTGTCAGTTTTGTTCTACTGCAACACAGGGTTTTAATCGAGACCTTTCAACTGCTGAAATTATTACACAAGTATGGATTGCTGTAAGACGCTTATCTGAAATAGCGCCTGAAAAAAGAGTCACTAATGTTGTTATGATGGGGATGGGTGAGCCTTTAATGAATTTTAGTAATGTCATTAAGGCGATGGACATTATGATGGACGATTGTGCCTATAATTTGGCGAAAAGGCGGGTAACATTAAGTACTTCTGGTGTTGTGCCTGAGATGTATCGGTTAAAAGAACACAGTGATTGCGCATTAGCCGTTTCTTTGCATGCGCCTAACGATGAATTAAGAAATAAGCTTGTACCGATTAATAAAAAATATCCGCTTAGCCAGTTGATAGCTGTATGTAAAGATTATTTTCCCAAAGATAGCAAACGAAAAATTACCTTTGAATACGTTATGATAAAAGATGTGACCGATTCAGTTGAATTGGCGCAGCAATTAGCAAGATTATTATATAATATTCCAGCTAAAATTAATTTAATTCCTTTTAATCCGTTTCCAGGTACGCAATATGCACGTTCAACTGATGTGCAAATTGAAAAATTTAAACAAATTTTGATGAGATCTGGCTTTATTACCACGGTTAGACGAACTCGAGGAGATGATATTGATGCCGCTTGTGGTCAATTGGTAGGTAATTTTCAAGATAAAACCAAGCGCAGGGAGCGTTTTTATAAAAAAGTCGGTATAATGGTAGAATCTGTGAGTAAATAGAGAGTTGCACTTTATGCCACAAAAATATGGAAATTTAGCGAAAGGTTTGTTAATTGTCATTTATTTATTGCTATCAGCATGTGCAACACAATCCGAATCTAAGACCGATGGTGATGCATTGCCAACCTCTGCAACCTCAAACAATCCTAAGGCAGCAAGTATTAATATGCAGCTGGGTATTGGATATTTACAACAAGGCGATATTGATCGTGCTAAACAAAAATTAATGTTGGCTCAAAAGCAAGATCCAAACTCACCATTGGTTTGGGATGCTATGGCATACTTTTATGCAGCAACTGGAGACGTACAACAAGCTAATGTACTCTATAAGAAAGCAATTGCTCTGGCCCCGAATAATGGGAAAACTTTAAATAATTATGGTGTGTTTTTATGTGATCAGGGCAAATATTCTCAGGCATTAATGTATTTTGATAAGGCAGTAAAAGACCCTGCTTATGTCACAACAGGGCAAGCGTATGAGAATGCTGCTCTGTGTGCTGAACAGATTCCTGATATGCAAAAAGCACAAAGTTTATTTACTCGAGCATTGCAAAATGATCCAACGCTTTCAACGTCTAATTTAGAAATGGCTGAAATTTTATTTAACCAAAAAAAATATAGTCGCTCAATGTTTTATTTGCAGCGTTATAAAATGAATGCTAAACCTAATGCTGAATCATTATGGTTAGAAATACAACTTGCTAATATGTCAGGTGATCAAAATACCGTTGCCAGTGATGCATTATTATTAAAAGATCAATTTCCATTATCTAAAGAATATCAACAGTTTAAAAAGTCAGGTATAAACTTATGAATGATGAAATACAAACGCCAGAAGCTCAATCAGAATTAATGCATTCTCAGGCACCTAATGATGGGCCTGGGGCTTTATTAAAAAAAACACGCTTACAGCTTAAATTAGAGATAGCTGATGTGGCTGAAGGTCTACACCTATCTCGAAATGTGGTTGAAAAAATAGAACAAGACAATTACAAGAAATTTGCGGGCGTAACTTTCATTAAAGGTTATCTGCGAGCATATGCTAAATATTTAGGGCTTGATGCAAATGAGGTAATCAATAAATTTAATGCGCTTAATATTACTGAGCCTGAGAGGCCGCCGGTACAACGTGTGATTGTTAAGGAAATTAAAGTTGGTGGTAAGCCAATTCAGTGGATGAGTTATGTTATTGCGCTAGCTTTGGGTTCATTAGTTATTGTTTGGTGGCATAATCACAGTAACCCAGAACAATCTAGAATATCTCATGTGAAACAATTACCAGAAACCATGGACAATAACACAACGAACGCGACTAATGCTCAGCTTAGTGAAGCCCAAGTGAAAAAAAGTGCGTTAGCAAAGCCATCGTCATCCGCAAAGCCAGCTTCGACAAAGCCCGCTAAATTAAATACGCAGCCAAAACTCGAGAATAATTCTATGCCGTCAAAGGTAAAAGTTGCAGATACAAATAAACAACCCATTCAAACAACTGTTGCAACACAAGATGATATTAGTACCAGTATGGATGATATATCTACACAACAACATGCAAGCGCACAGAAAAAACAGCAAAAAGCACATGAGGGGTTAAAACAATTTTCAGGTTGGCAAAATCCTGATATTGAGTAACTATCACAATAGTTAATTCTATTTAATTAATTGTATAAAAATTTTGTAAAATTAATTTCGATTAAATTTTTAGCAATCAAATAAAAATAAAGGTGAATACATTGTCAAAGAATTTTCAAGCAGTGAGAGGCATGAATGATATTCTGCCTGAACAAATGTCGTATTGGGAATTTATTGAAGAAAAGTTAATTCAATTAACTAAGCAATATCACTATCAGCAAATACGCTTTCCCATTCTTGAAAAAACAGCACTTTTTTCAAGAAGTATTGGTGATGTTACTGATATTGTTGAAAAAGAAATGTATATTTTTGAAGATAGAAATGGCGATAGTTTAGCGTTACGTCCTGAAGGAACTGCAGGCTGTGTTAGAGCCTGTATACAGCATGGTTTAATTAATAGAAACACACAAAAGCTTTGGTATATTGGACCAATGTTTAGGCATGAGCGTCCCCAGAAAGGCAGATATCGGCAATTTTACCAATTTGGTTTAGAGGCATACGGTTTTTCAGGTGCTGAGATTGATGCTGAAATGATTTTATTTGGGGAGCGTTTATGGAAAGTATTAGGATTAAGTCAATCCATTCAGCTACAAATAAATACACTTGGCTCAAATCAAGCGCGTATTGCATACAAAAAAGTGTTGGTTGAATATTATCAAGCGCATTATGCGTGCTTAGATGAAGATAGTCAGCGTAGATTACAGAGTAACCCTCTGCGCATTTTAGATAGTAAAAACCCTGAAATGATTGTGCTAAATAAAAATGCACCTAAATTGATAGATTATCTCGATGCAGAATCTCGGCAACACTTTGAAAAACTTACAGGCTTGCTTGACGCATGTGGCATTGAGTATGTTATTAATCCTTGTTTAGTGCGCGGCTTAGATTATTATTGTAAAACCGTTTTTGAGTGGGTGACAGATACGCTAGGTGCTCAAGGTACTGTTTGTGCTGGAGGGCATTACGATGCTTTAGTTGAACAATTAGGGGGAGCAAGCGTACCAGCAATAGGTTTTGCGATGGGGTTTGAGCGGATTATTGCAATGTTAATAGATGCAAAAATAGAGATTCCATCAGCAACACTAGATGTCTTCTTTGTGTGTTTAAATGAAAAATATTATGCAAAAGCACTTGCCTTGTGTGAAATTATTCGCGCAGATAATTTAAATTGTTATTTATATCCTAGTAGTGGAAGTTTGAAAAGCCAAATGAAAAAGGCTGATAAAAGTAAAGCACAATTGGCTTTAATTTTAGGTGAAGAAGAATATAATAACGATAAACTTACAGTTAAATATTTACGTCATAATGATATGCAGCAATTAAATATTGCACAAAATGAAATTATGACCTTTTTACAAGAATATAAAAGGAGTTATCATGTCTGATTTTATTAATGACCAAGATCGAGCAGAGGCAATTAAGGCTTGGATAATGAAATATGGCACTACAATTTTTATTGCCATTATTATTGGTATTGCATTAATGTATGGTAATCAATATTTGCAAAAAAAAGAACTACAAACTAAAGAAGAGGCATCTATGGCATTTGAGCAATTGCTTGTAAGTTCTGATAACAAAAATATAAAACAATACCAAGCAGAAGCACAAAGTTTAGTGAGTAACTTTCCTAAAACTGCGTATGCAGATTTAGCAAGTTTTTTATTAGCAAAAAGTTATGTTGAAAATAAACAATATAAAAATGCAATATCGCAGTTAAATTGGGTAATAACTCATAGTAAATATTCTGAGTTTAAACAAGTTGCAGCAATCAGAATGGCTAGGATCTATTTATATTTGAAAGATTATACAAAGGCTTCTGCAAGTTTAGCAAAAGTATACGATAAAACATACAACGTGATGATCGATCAAATTAAAGGGGATATTGTTTTAGCGCAAGGAAATGTTGGTAAAGCGAGATCTTTATATACAAAGGCATCAAATGACAATGTGAATTCTGAAATTTTGCAACCATTATTAACCGTTAAATTACACAGCTTACCAGCACAAATTTCGAATGAGGCAAATTAATGAAAAGAATAATAAGTTTAGGAATAATTACTATTTTTTTATCTGGGTGTAGTTATTTTGGAGACGATAATAAAAGTACTGTAGCACCGCAGCCAGTCATTCAAAACAAGGTGAATATCCAAACAATATGGGATATTAAACCTGTTAGTGGTAATACAAAACAATATAATAAAAATTCTCCAACATTTTCAATGCAGGAAATTGTCCTTGCAAGCGAAAAAGGCAAAATAGTTACTGTTGATAAATCCTCAGGAAAGGTAATATCAACGATAAATACTAAAATGCAATTAAGCAGTTTGCCTACTTATGGTCAACAGCAATTTTTGGTTGGTACGACTGACGGAAAATTATTAGCAATTAATGCAAAAACAGGAAAACAACAGTGGCAATATGCAGTTTCAGATCAAGTTGTAGCTAAACCTGCGTATGCTAATAATATTGTTGCTGTAAAAACTTTAGATGGTAAGTTATTTGCGTTAAATAGTCGTAATGGGAAAATGCTTTGGCAATATAATGAAGGGAATCCTGAGTTAATCTTAAAAGGTGAAAGTGACCCCGTTATTTATGATGGTATGCTCATTACAGGATTTCCAGACGGAAAAATGGTAGTCTTAAATCTTACTACCGGTGGTCTTGTTTGGGAAGCGCAAGTTGCCGAGAGTCAAGGTTTTTCAACTTTAGCTAGAATGGTAGATCTTAATACCACACCTGTTGTTCGAGATGGCATGATTTATATTGGTAGTTATCAAGGCAATATTTCAGCTTATTCTTTAAATACAGGACATCGAATATGGGAGCATAAATTATCCACTTATTCTGGGTTAACCGTTGATAATAAAAATGTCTATGTGACAGATGCAAATGGCGTGCTATGGGCTTTTAATAAAAATACTGGCTCTGTAAATTGGAAGCAAAAAGTGCTTCAAGGTTATGCACTTTCTGCTCCGGCTACTTATCAGTCTTATATTTTATTAGGTGATAATTTAGGAAACTTGCAAGTTTTTACTAAAAAAGATGGTGAGCCTGTTGCCCGGGTAAAACTAAGTAGCAAACCTATTTATGTTGCCCCCATTATCAATAATGGCGCAATTTATGTTTTTAGTAGTGATGGACAATTAACCAAATTATCAATTAAATAAAATTTACCTGTATCAAAAATTTAGTATTTTTGATTTGGATACACTTAGGAAATAATTTATGCATCCTGTAATTGCTATTGTTGGTCGGCCAAATGTTGGTAAATCAACATTGTTTAATAAATTGACTCTATCTAGAGATGCCCTCGTGCATGATTATCCTGGTGTTACACGTGATAGACAATATGGTCAGGGTAGATTGGGTGAAAAACCTTTTATCGCAATTGATACTGGTGGTTTAGCCGGAGAAGAATTAGGTCTTGATGGTAAAATGGCAGTGCAAGCATGGTTAGCCGTTGAAGAAGCCGATCATGTATTATTTATTGTTGATGCCAAAGCTGGCTTAACGGCATTAGATGAAGATATCATTCTTTCCTTACGTAAGTTAGGTAAGCCAGTAAGACTTGTTGTTAATAAGATTGATGGTCGTAATATTGAAGATGTGCAAGGTGAATTTGCCTATCTTGGATTTGCAAACATTTCTTATATTGCCGCTAGCCAAAACAAAGGTATTTTATCTCTTATTCAAGAGGTTTTAAATGACTATGTTATAGATGATGAAAATGTTATCGAACAGCGTGCGGATGGTCGTATTAAAGTTGCAGTTGTAGGAAAACCAAATGTAGGCAAGTCAACGTTAATTAATCGTATTCTTGGTGAAGAGCGTGTTGTTGCCTTTGATCAAGCCGGTACGACAACCAGCAGTATTTATATTCCTTTTGAGCGTGATGGTCATGAATATACATTAATTGACACTGCTGGTGTTCGGCGTAAAGGTAAAGTTGATAATGCCTTAGAAAAATTTTCGATTATTAAAACTTTACAGGCTATCGAAGAAACTAATGTTGTTATTTTATTAATTGATGCACATGAAGGTTTATCTGAACAAGATTTAAAACTTATTGGTTTTGTTATTGAAGCAGGGAAAGCCTTGGTGCTAGTCGTTAATAAATGGGATGGGCTAGATGATTATGATAAAAATACAATTAAATCAGAAATTGATAGGCGTTTAGGATTTGTTGATTTTGCAAGATTACATTACATTTCAGCACTACATGGCACTGGTGTAGGATTATTATATGATTACATTCACGAAGCATATGATTCTTCTTGGATTAATTTATCTAGTAGTAAACTTACAAAAATTTTAGAGGATGCTATTACCGCACATCAACCGCCATTAGTTAAAGGGCGGCGTATTAAGTTACGTTATGCACATATGGGAGGACAAAATCCTCCTATCGTTATTATTCATGGCAATCAAACAGAACAAGTTCCTGGGAGCTATAAGAAATATTTAATTAACTATTTTCGCAAGGCATTAAAAATTGTAGGCACACCCATTAAAATACAATTTAAAACTGGGGATAATCCCTATGAAGGTAAAAAAAATCAACTAACAGATAGACAAATACAAAAAAAGAAACGATTATTTAAACGAAACAAATAGCTTCATTAACGTTTTTTGTGTTTGTGTATTGGCTTCATTAATTTTCCAAGCCACTGTATAAAGTCCATCGCCTTGCCGCCATACCAATTGTGATGGCCAAAAGTCACCCATTGCGTGTGCAGGTGTAAAGTATCCACGTAAATTTGCATTAAGTATTACTGCTTGAGTAATTCTTTGATTTTGCGAATTATAGTAGATTTCAGGGTTTGCTTTATATTGACCTTGAACTGAACCTAACTGACAATATTTAGCACCGTGACAATCAGGCATTGTATCAAAGCTAATTTTATAATCATTATCAGTGTTTCTTGAAAAATGCGCATAAATTTTTTGATTTTTATTACTCAGTATTGCCGTTGGAATAAAAATTTTAATTTTACTTGTTTTAGGCAACTGTTGTAATAAAGCTTGATAATTAATAACAACTTTTTCGGTTGTTTGCCAAATAACTTGCTCAGTTGCGAAGCTTGATGTGCTAAATAAAATTACTGAAAAAGCTAAACTAATATTTTTAATCATTATTTTATTCCTCTAAGCTTCAAGATACATTGTTGACAGATGCGTTGTAATGAAGGCGGACCACTATAGTAAGTTAGTATAAATACAATTGTTGCAAAGATACCACCAGCAAATATTAAAATAGCGATTGCCATGATTGCTGTTAAATTCATATTAAAAATTGCGTGATATCGCATCCAGAATTGTTCTACTAACCACACACCAATCAAGCTTGTTACAAAAGTAAGTAAACTAAATGCAACTAGCTTGTTTAAGTACATTTTTCCACCTGCACTGTAGGGTGAATAACCGTATTTACCTTGGCGAAAAGCATAGTAAACTAGATAGTAGTTTAACCAAAAATTGCCGGCACTAGCAAAACCATAAGCAAGTCCCAAACCTATTAACCCAAATTTAGGTGCTAACATCGCTGTTAATGCAGCATTAAGCAATAAATAAAGTAGTGAATTATAAACAATATAACGTGTGCGATTTAAAACATATAAACCATTAATTAATATTTTACTACCAGCGCTAAATAAAATCCCACTGGCATAGGCACAAATTGCAAGACAGTTTTGTAGTGTATCGAAATAATGAATTTTTCCGTGTTGAAAGATTAGGGTATATGCTGGAACAATAAACAATGCAAATGCCATGACAGTGAATAATGCAAGCCAGAGAGTAATATCAATACTCTCAACAAATAGTTGTGAAAATTGATTAATGGCTTTACGGTTAATTGCATCGGTTAGTACAGGTAGCGAAGCAAAGCCAGTTGCAACGCCAAAAAGACCAATTGGTACTTGAACAATAATAACAGTCGTTGCTATATAAGTCATTGCGCCTTGGCCAATTTGTATCGCAAAAAAAGTATTAATCATTAAAGCAAGCGTACTTGCACCTTGTCCAAGTGCACGAGGTGCCATCATGATGAGCATATTTTTAAGTGCTTGAGAATGCCGCCATACTGTAAGTGAAAAGCAGGGGCGTTTTATTAATTTTAATTTAAATAAAGGCCATATTTGATATATGAGTTGAAAACACGCACCTAAAAGTGCTCCAATAGTCAAGCCATAAATACTGTTGCTACCTAGATAGTGAAATATTGGTGCGAGTCCCAATGCGCCTGAAATCATACCAACACTTAAAAATAAGGACCCATTCATTGCTCTAAAATTCATATTGTGCACGCCAAGAACAGCCATTACCACAGCATTTAGCATGGTAATAGGTAGGTAAAAGGCAAGCATTTGAAACATATGTGTTGCAAGGAGTAGTCCGCCAGATTGGGCAAATGTATGCGTGCTAACAAGCTGAATAAATGGTTTAGCAAATATCACTGCTATCAGTGAAAGCGTTAAGGTAATTGATAAAAAAAATCCCATAACAATGCTAATTAGCGCTTTCTCATCACCATTATCATTTTGTATCTCATCAACTAATACTTTCATAAACGCAGCAGACAAGGCGCCATCTGCAAATAAATCACGAAGACTATTAGGAAAACGGAATGCTGTATTAAAAGCGTCCATTTTGACATTGGCACCAAAAACAGCATTAATAATAACTGTACGCACAACACCCGAAGCGCGAGATAATAGTACGCCAGCCATTGCGGCAAAGCTTCTTCTGCCAACAGAAGTTTGTTGTTGCTCTGTAGGTGATTCTGATATGATTTTATTCATAATCAATCCATAAAATTTGAAGTTTTATTGTTCCATTTTGAACAACATTTTAACATGGCTTAATCAAAAATTCATTTGATTTGCAATTTAAAAAACATGCTATACTAAAAAAGGTAAATCGATGATTAATAAGGAGTATCGAATGCGTTTTAGTAAAACTATATTAGGTGTCGCTTTAAGTGCTATAAGTTTGTCAGCTATGGCTGCTACAAACTCATCTGCAAGTACAAACTCACCATCTATGACTCAAGATAGTATGCCGCAAACAACACAGAGTCAAACTATGGATCAGCAACAAATGCAGATGCGTCATCAAAAAATGATGGATAAATGGCAAAATATGACCCCTGAACAAAAACAGGCTTTTGAAGAAAAAATGCAAGAGCGTATGAAAAATATGACGCCAGAACAAAAAGAAGCCACGAAAGAGCGTATGATGCAAAAATGGAAGAGTATGCCAGAACAAGATAAACAAGATATTCTTAATAAAATGCAACAGCATAATGCAGACATGAACAGTAATACGAATAGTATGAATGATATGTCTAATGCTACAGCGCCGGCTTCTTCATCTTCTGATAATACAATGGCTTCTCCATCTTCTGATAACACAATGGATAATTAATTTATTTATCCATTATCTTCGCATCCCCAAGCAATTGCTTGGGGATGATTAATTTAACTTTTTTTATAGAATATTTTTTGTCCCTGAGCGTGCTGTGATAAAAATAATCAATTCTTAAATTGCATTTTTAAGTAGTTTGCATCTATTAGTGTCTATAATTATAAAGTTGACACGCAGAAGGAAAATGCATGCTTAAGTTATATTTAAATAAATTTATACATAAACCATTTTGGCTTTAAATGCATATGATGAACGCTGCAGATGAAACTTTACTTACCATCGTATTGCAAAGTATTAAGTATGGTTTGAAGCATAATAAGCCGGGAACTATTCGTACTGAATCATTGCCTGAGTCATTGTTAAAACTAGGCGCGAGTTTTGTAACTTTAACCCTTGATGGTGAGTTAAGAGGATGTATTGGTAGTGTCAAGCCGCATCGCCCAATAGCACAAGATGTTGCCGCAAATGCCTACTTAGCTGCATTTCAAGATAGTCGTTTTTCTCCTTTAACAGCAACAGAACTTAAAAATATACATTTTTCAATTATGTTACTAAGTCCATTAGAACCTATTGATTTCGATGATGAAAGTGAGCTTATAACAATCATAAGACCTAACATTGACGGACTTGTATTACAAGAAGGTGACAATAGAGGCGTTTTCCTTCCAGATATGTGGCAGAATATACCTGATAAGCAATCATTTTTAAATGCATTAAAATTCAAGGCAGGATTAAAACAGAATTATTGGTCTGATAGCTTAAATTGTTGGCGCTTTACAGTAAGAACTGTTGAGTCTTCGCAATAAAGTATTTCCTAATTGGTGTTAATTGATAATAATATTGATAGACATTAAATCCATCATTTTCTATTTCTTGCAATAATTTGATTTTTATTTTAAGAAAAATAAGTAATGGTTTTAAGGTGTTTTTTTGAACTTTAGTTAAATCTTTCAGTGCACTTAAGTATTGTTGTCTTGCAATATTAGCATGTTCTATAAACAATGGTTGTAAGGATTTAGAAGAAATATCAGTATTATGATTTATTTTATTTTTATCTAACATTTCAAGTGAGAAAATTTGTTTATTATTTTTTGAATATTGTTGTGCGTATTGAATGAAATCTATACGTGTAAGTGTTTCCGAAAATTTATGTAAGCATTGAGTCAAATGGTTCGGGAAAGGAGATAATACATAACTGAGTGCAATTAACATTAGGCCATATTCACGATAACTAAAAAAAACAATATCTTTTTCGGTACAAAAATGATCGGTTTCAAGTTTTAAAATTGCCCCTTCAAGATATTCATTCAATAATTGTTGTGGAATAGTATATTTTTTTAAAACAGTTTCTAATGCAAAACTGATAGGATGAGTTGGTTTATGTTGATAAAGATTATTTATTTCATTTTGCCACCACTTAATTTTAGTTTTAGCAATTGAAATTTCTTTATAATTTGACGTTGTCTTTTTAATTTCCCGCATAAAAGCAATTAATGCTGATATTTCATGCTTATAATTGGTTTCTAAATGTAGCAATGCATAGTAAATACTACTACCCGGTTTTAAAATTTGTTCTTGGCAATAGCCTGTATATTTATTCATGATATTAGTTGTTTTTTAATGGATTTTAATAAATCAATTGCCTGTTCTTTTGATAAACTATTCAAGTCTTCTTGTTGTAATTCATCAAGTATTGCTGAAATATTAATTTTCTCTAAGCTATTGAGTTTTACTTTTGCTTGATCAATTACCACCTTAGGTATTCCAGCTAATTTTGCAACGTCAATTCCATAACTTTGATTTGCTGCACCGCGTTTAGCTTGATGTAAAAAAACAATATTATCATCATGTTTCACTGCTTCAAAATGTGTATTAAAAATTGTTTCACATTGTTGTGCCAGTTGTGTTAATTCAAAATAATGTGTTGCAAATAAGGTATATGCTTTTGAAATATTGGCAAGATAACGGGCTGTTGACCAAGCAAGAGACATCCCATCATAAGTACTTGTTCCTCTACCAATTTCATCAATCAAAACCAAGCTGTTTTCTGTTGCATAATGTAAAATATTTGCTGTTTCAGTCATTTCAACCATAAAAGTCGAACGACCACTTGCAAGATCATCACTAGCACCAATACGTGTAAATATTCTATCAATATAGGGAAAAACAGCATATTCAGCTGGCACAAAACTTCCAATATGTGCTAATAGACATATTAATGCAGTTTGACGCATGTAGGTTGATTTACCGCCCATATTTGGACCAGTAATAATCATGGTTTTTTCTTTTGATGTTAATTGTAAATCATTCGGTACAAAAGGAATGTTTTGTGATGATTCAATAACAGGATGCCGTCCTGCAGTAATATTTAAAGTTTTTTCAGTGGTAAAATTAGGTGGTTGGAAATGTAAACTATCTGCGCGTTCTGCTAGGTTTGCAAAAACATCAATATCTGCAATTGCTAAAAACGTTTGTTGTAATTCGATAATATCACTTGCAATAGTTTCAATTAAGTTGTCATAAAGCATTTTCTCTCTAGCAAGAGCCTTAGCTTTACTGCTTAATGCATTATCTTCAAATGATTTTAATTCAGGTGTAATAAAGCGTTCGGCATTTTTTAATGTTTGCCGTCTTGTATAACTTGCTGGTGCATTGTGGGCTTGACCTTTACTGATTTCAATAAAATAACCATGAACTTTATTATACCCAACCTTAAGCGTTGATATGCCTGTTTCCTCTTTTTCTTTTTTTTCTAATGCTATAAGAAAACTATCGGCATTCTCAGATATTTCTCTTAGTTCATCAAGTGTTTGATCAAACCCATCGGCGATAACACCGCCATCTCGAATTAATAAAGGAGGAGTATCCACCAGCGCGCGTTTTAATAATGTTTGTAAGCTTTCAAATAAACAGATTTTATTTGAAAGTAGAGTTAAAAGTGGATTTTTTATTTCACCAATTAAAGTTTTAATTAACGGTAATTGTTGTAATGCCAGTGATAGCTTACTTAAGTCACGAGGACGTGCGTTATATAAACCAATACGTGCAATAATTCGTTCAATATCTCCAATGGGTTTTAATAGTGATTGTAAAGGTGTAAAAGTCTGGGTTTGAAAAAGTTGTTTTACTGTTTGTACGCGTTGATTGAGTAGCGTATGATCTCGCAATGGTTTATGTAAATACCTTTTTAGTAAGCGACTTCCCATAGGCGTGATGGTTTTGTCTAAAATCTGACATAATGTATTTTCTTTTGTACCACGTAGATTAATATCTATTTCTAAATTTTTTCGTGTCGTTGGATCAATTTGAATATAATTAGTTTGTTGTTCTTTGGATATGGTTTGTATATGTCGTAGATTATTACGTTGCGTGTCTTTGGTATAACTTAACAAAGCGCCTGCAGCAGAGATTGCAAGAGGAATATCATTACAATCATAAGCAGTTAAATCCTTTACGCAAAATTGATCAATAAGTAGTTTTTCAGCTGTATTTGCATCAAATTCCCAGATAGCACGTTTTCTTAAACAAGGATGTTTCGTAAAGAAAGTATCTAGTTGACTATCNTCCGCAATTAAAATTTCAGCAGGATTAATTCGCTCAATTTCACTCAATAGCATATTTAGCTCTGCAACTTGAAGTAGGCTAATACGTCCAGCGCCCATATCAAGATAGGCGATACCGAACTGACTTTGTGCTTCATAAATCGCAAGTAAAAAATTATCTTGTTTTTCATCAAGTAATGCTTCTTCTGTGAGCGTCCCAGGTGTAATTATGCGTGTTACTTTCCTTTCAACAGGTCCTTTACTTGTGGCAGGATCGCCAACTTGTTCACAAATAGCAACTGATTCACCTATTTTAACAAGACGAGCCAGATAATTATCAACTGCATGATAGGGAAGTCCAGCCATGGGGATTGGCGTACCAGCAGAATGCCCACGATGAGTCAATGATAAATCTAATAGTTCCGCTGCTTTTTTAGCATCATCAAAAAATAATTCGTAAAAATCTCCCATACGATAAAATAATAAAATTTCTGGAAATTCAGCCTTTATTTGTAAATATTGTTGCATCATAGGGGTGTGTTGTGCGATATTTTCTTGTATTTGCGCAGTCATTATTTCACCATAAGGATATTAATATATGCATTGTACTAAAATTGCAGCACAAGTTGGAGCGTTATTAAAAGAAAATTTATTAAAAATAGTAACGGCTGAATCTTGCACAGCTGGTTTAATTGCAGCAAGTATAACAGATATTGCTGGTAGTTCTGCTTGGTATGATCGCGGATTTGTAACCTACTCAAACGCCTCAAAACATGAAATGTTAGGTGTTAAAATGCAAAGTCTGATGCAGGTTGGCGCCGTTAGCCAATCTGTCGTTATGCAAATGGCAAAAGGTGCATTGTTACGCAGCAATGCGGACATTGCATTATCCGTGAGTGGTATCGCAGGACCTGAGGGTGGTTCGATTGATAAACCGGTGGGGCTGGTATGGTTTGGTTTTGCATTTAGAGACAGATCAACAATAGCACATCGCTTTGTTTTTTCTGGTGATAGACAACAAATTCGTGATCAAGCCGTTTCGACAGGCTTATCTAAACTGTTACAATTATTACAGGATAACACAATATAAGATATTTTCGCGGTAGCGAGCTATGGTTGAGCATATACCGGTTTAGGCACACCATGCTCATCAATTGCTACAAAAATAAAGATGCCTTCGGTAACTTTATGTCTAGTGATTGAGCCATGCGGCATCGACCAAACTTCAGCACGGATACGCATGGATGTCGTACCAACTTTAATTAGCTCACCATAGCAGCAAATAACATCTCCAACATAGACTGGCCGAATAAAATTCATTTGTTCTATAGAGACAGTGGTTACTCGACTTTGGCAGATTTGTCTTGCTAGAATTGCAGTACCAATATCCATCTGAGAAACGAGCCAGCCTCCAAAAATATCACCATTGGCATTGGTGTCTTTTGGCATAGCAATAGTGCGAATAACAAGCTCTCCATGTGGTGTACTATTACTCGTCATATTATTTCTCTCCATAATATGCATCTATGGTTTGGCATAATCGATTAATCATAATATGAGCCTCTTCATCAGTTAGTATATAGGGGGGTAATAGTCGAATAACACTGTTTGCAGTAACACTGAATAACACACGATGTTTTAAACCCACTAATAAGATATCTCGACATGGTTTATCCAACTCGATACCTAACATTAATCCTTTTCCTCGAATATCTTTAACATGCGGATTATCTTTAAGCTTTTCTTTTAAGGTATTTTGTATTAGCTTGCCTAATTCTGCTGCACGTTGAATGAGATTTTCTTCAACTAACGTTTCAAGTACAGTAAGCGCTACTTTCGTGGCAAAAGGATTACCGCCAAATGTTGAACCATGCATGCCAGGATGCATTAAACCTAAAGCGCGTTGGCTAGCAAGACAAGCACCAATTGGAATACCGTTACCTAAAGCTTTAGCACATGTAACAATATCGGGTTTGATATTTGCATGCATATATGCAAAAAACTTTCCAGTTCGTCCCATACCTGTTTGAATTTCATCCATGATAAGTAAACAATTATTTTTTTGCGCCTCTTGGTATATTGATTGTAAATAATCATCGCTAGGTACATGTATACCACCTTCGCCTTGTATGGGTTCAAGCATGATTGCGACAATATCTTTATTTTCTGTTAAAGCATGTTTAACAGCTTCAAAATTATTAAATGGAACACGAATAAAACCTTGGACAAAAGGTTCAAAACCTGCCCGAACTTTTTGGCTGGCAGTAGCGCTAAGTGTTGCTAGTGTTCTGCCATGAAAACTAGTTTCAAAGACTAATATTTTAGGCGCTTTAATTTGTCTTTGATGGCCATAAAGCCGTGCTAATTTTATGGCACATTCATTAGCTTCAGCACCAGAGTTTGCCATAAAAACTTGTTCCATGCCTGATAACTGAAATAGTTTTTCAGCTAATAATTCACTATTTTTAATTTGGTATAGGTTAGAGGTATGTAACAGTTTTTCAGCTTGCTTTTGGATGGTTTGAGTTATTTTAGGATGCTTATGTCCTAGGGCGCAAACAGCAATTCCACCCAATCCATCAAGATATTCTTGTTTGTTTTCATCATATAACAAACATCCATCACCATGTGTGAAAGTAACAGGCAAGGGACTGTAAGTTGGTAACAAATGTGATTTTTTCATACAGCCCTCGCGTAACTTAACGTTTATTTTGCAAAATTTTCTTCAGCAAATTGCCAATTAATTATTTCCCAAAAATTTTCCAGATATTTTGGACGTGCATTACGAACGTCAATATAATAAGCATGTTCCCAAACATCACATGTAAATAATGGAATTAAGTTTTCAGTTAATGGGCAATCCGCGTTACTAGTATTGACAATATCTAGGTTTCCATCGGCATCTTTTACTAACCAAGTCCAACCTGAGCCAAATAGCGAGGTTGCAGATTTTGTAAATGCATGTTTAAACTCACTAATAGATCCATATTGTTTTTCAATAGCAGATTTTAAAGAACCACTGGGTGCTTCCGTACTATTTGGGGTTAATGAATGCCAATAAAAGGTATGGTTCCAAATTTGTGCAGCATTATTAAAAATACCACCAGATGAAGAACAAATAATATCTTCAAGTGATTTATTTTCAAATTCAGTGCCAGTAACGAGATTGTTTAAATTATTAACATATGCTTGATGATGTTTGCCGTAATGAAACTCGATAGTCTCCTCAGATATATGCGGCATAAGCGCATTTTTATCATAAGGTAGCGGTGGTAATTCAAAAGCCATATTGCTCTCCTTTATTAAACTCATAGAAAGTGTAATGATTGCAACTCTGGAAAGCAAGTTTGATTAGCGTTAAATTCGCATTTCGAGGTTTTTTAGGTCTATAGTTAGTATTCATATAAATTTTAAACAAGGTAAATATCATCATGCAAATCGCGGTGATAGGTTGTGGGGGCGCAATAGGAAATGCATTATTAGAAATATATGCAACTTCTTATCCTAACAGTACCATCTATGCATTTTCACGACAAAAAAAAGTAGATAGCGTTTATAAAAAAAATATACATTGGCATGCGATTGATTATACAAGTGAAATATCGATTGCCGCCTGTGCAAATAAAGCCTCAATCAAAGGTGGGCTTGATCTTGTTTTTGTAACTACAGGTATTTTACATACTGATAATATAAAACCTGAAAAATCATTACATGATTTATCTGCAGAGAGTTTTAATCAGTTATTTCAAGTCAATACTATCATTCCTGCTCTCATTGCTAAATATTTCATTCCTAAATTACGGGCGGATAATAAATCAGTTTTTGCCGTACTTTCAGCGCGTGTTGGTAGTATTTCTGATAATCGAATGGGTGGATGGTATGCTTATCGCGCTTCAAAAGCCGCATTAAATATGATAATAAAAAATCTAGCAATTGAGACCGCTAGAAAAAAGGCTAAAGCAATTGTTGTAGGATTACATCCAGGTACGGTTGATAGTTCACTATCGAAGCCATATCAACAAAACTTACCTCAGGGACAGTTATTTACACCACAAGTTGCAGCAGTTAAACTGATGNAGGTTATTAATCAGTTACAACCAGCGCAAACTGGTTCTTGCATTGCTTGGGATGGGAAAAAAATAGCACCTTAGAGGATATAGCATGCTAGTTAAAATTATTATTGCTTTTGTTTGTTTTATTATTTTTGATGCAATATGGCTGGGTTTTATTGCTAAAAACTTTTATTTTAATTCTATTGGACATTTAATGCGTATTTCTAATGGTAGTTTATCACCAAATTGGTTAGGTGCACTGAGTGTCTATGTATTACTTATTGTTGGTTTGTTGACTTTTGTGTTACCAAAAGCACAAGAGAGTTTATTTTTAGCATTTGGATATGGGGCACTTTTTGGTTTAGTGACTTATGGCGTATATGATTTTACAAATCTCGCTGTTTTAGCTTCATGGCCTTGGAAAATTAGTCTATTAGACACACTGTGGGGCAGCGTTTTGTGTGGTACGACCAGTACTATTATCGTTTTATTTAGCCGTATTTTTTCTTAATAATTATTTATAATGGATATTGAATGATAAAGTCTTTAATTCAATGGGTTGATGCTTATCAACAACCAGATGTTACCCAAGAGGATAAAAATAAAATTGATTGGTTAAGAGTTATACCGTTTATTTTATTACATTTAGCATGTCTTGCCGTTTTTTTTGTTGGTGTGAGTGCCACCGCTGTACTTTTTGCTATATTTATTTACGGATTGCGCATTTTTTCAATTGGTGCTTTTTATCATCGCTATTTCTCACATAAGTCATATCAAACGAATCGATTCTGGCAGTTTATATTTGCTATTTTAGGGGCTAGTGCTGTCCAACGAGGTCCTATCTGGTGGGCGGCACACCATCGACAACATCACTTAACATCTGATCAACCTGATGATGTGCATTCGCCAATTCAACATGGTTTTTTTATGAGTCATATGGGTTGGTTTTTAACTAAAGGTAATTTTAGTTATGATAAACGTCGAGTGAAAGACTGGTTGAAATATCCAGAAATTATTTTTCTTGATCGATTTGATATTTTAATACCTATCATTTTAGCAATATTAATTTTCTTTATTGGGCATTTACTCTATTTGCATGCACCACAATTGCATACATCTGGTATGCAATTATTAATTTGGGGATTTTTTATTTCAACGGTTGTTTCGTTTCACGTTACAGTTGCTATTAATTCTTTCGGACATAAATTTGGCCAAAGACCTTATCAAACTGAGGATTCTAGTCGTAATAATTGGGTTTTGGCAATATTCACTTTCGGTGAGGGTTGGCATAATAATCATCATCGGTATCCAGTATCAGCCCAACAGGGTTTCTTATGGTGGCAATTTGATTTAACTTTTTACTTGCTCGTATTAATGGAAAAAATTGGTATTATAAAAGGATTGAAACGCGCACCTAAAACAGTAATTAATCAACAAAAGGGATCTTAAGCATGGAAAAACATGATTTTAAAGATCGAAAAATTTGGCTTACTGGTGCCTCATCAGGGATAGGTTATGAACTTGCTTGTCTTTTAATTCAAGCCGGTGCCAAAATTGTAGTTAGTGCAAGAACAGAAGAAAAATTAAATCAACTTGTACAATTATCACCCGGTAGCGTTAAAAGCATACCATTTGATGTTAAACAATTTGAGCAATATCCATTGATATGTCAGCAAGTTATTCAAGCCTATGATGGTCTTGATATCATCATATTAAACGCAGGTAATTGTAAATATATTGATGTAAAGAACTTTCAAGCAGATACTGTTAATGAAATGATGCAAGTTAATTTTATGAGTATGGTACATGCGATAGAACAAACTTTACCATGCTTAAGAAAATCTAAGTATGCACACATTGTGGCAGTATCAAGTAGCGCAGCTTTTTTAGGCTTACCACGTGCAGAAGCATATGGCACAAGTAAAGCCGCAATTAAGTATTTTTTTGAATCATTACGAGCTGATTTAGACCATCAAAAAGTTGCTGTATCTTTGGTTTTTCCTGGCTTTGTTAAGACCCCACTTACTGATAAAAATAATTTTCCAATGCCGTTAATAATTTCCGCCGAAAAAGCAGCGAAAGTTATCTATCAAGGTATTCAGCAATATAAGCAAGAAATAAAAATGCCTTGGATTTTCATTCGATTAATTAAATTTATTGCAATACTACCAGTGACACTAAGAACTAAAATAGTTGCAAAAATGGCTAAAAAATGAAAAAGATTGCAGTTGTTGGTTCCGGTATTTCTGGTTTAACAGTCAGTTATTTGCTCAGTGCAAAATATCAAGTCACTTTATTTGAAGCAAATGACTATTATGGCGGCCATACGCATACACATGATATATCGCTATCTGGACAACAGTATAAAATTGATACGGGGTTTATTGTTTTTAATAAAAAGACTTATCCAAATTTTGTTAAATTATTACAATTACTGAATGTTAGCTATCAAGAAAGTGAGATGAGTTTTGGCATTTATGCTCCGCAAGAAAAATATTATTATTGCGGAAAAAATCTCAATACTCTTTTTATTCAAAGAAAAAATTTTTTTAAGTTATCACATTGGCAATTGTTAAAAAGTATTTATACTTTTAATCAAGCATGTCTTAGACTACACAAAGATCAGATAATACCCAATGCAACCCTCGGTGATTTTTTACTACAATTTAAAAATGCTGATGTTTTAAAAAAATATTATTTATTACCTATGATATCTGCAATTTGGTCAAGTGGTACTACCAAAGTAATGAGTATGCCATTAAATTTCTTTATTCAATTTTTTGTTAATCATGATTTATTTAACATTAGTGATAGACCAATGTGGTATACCATTAAAAGTGGTTCTAATACATACATTGAACCAATGTTAAAACAAGTGCAAAAAACTTACTTAAATTCTAAAGTGTTAAATATCGTTAATCGAGATAAACAGTGGGAAATTGATATAAATAATCAGCAAGAACTTTTTGATATTGTTATATTTGCTTGCCATGCCAATCATGCAAGTGAAATTATCAAAGGTAACTTTCCACAAATTGAATGTATTTTAAATCGTTTTAAATATCAGAAAAATTTAGCTATTTTGCATTTTGATAGTGATTTTTTACCCCCTAAACGTGGCGCTATTGCTGCATGGAATTACTTACTTAATGAAAATAGTGCTATGCTACCTACGCTTACCTATCACATGAATAGTTTGCAAAAAATTAATGCGCCAATAGATTTTTGTGTTACTTTGAATCCTTCTGTTGCAATTGATCATACAAAAATTTTGAAAGAAATCCATTATGAACATCCTATTTATACTCATGAAACCATTCATGCTCAACGCCTGCTCGATAACGTTAATGGAATGAATAATCTTTATTTTTGTGGGGCACATTTAGGAAATGGGTTTCATGAAGATGGTGTCAAGAGCGCAATTAGTGTGGCAAAACAGTTAGGAGTTGAATGGTTATGCTAGATAATGCAATTGGCTTTGGTAATGTACAGCACTACAGATATTCTCCAATAAAAAATAAATTTTGCTATAAGTCAGCAATGTTTTTACTAGATATAGATACAATAAAACAAACCTTAGCAAATTTAAAGTATTGTAGCTATGAAGGAAAAAGTATTATTAATTTTCAAAAAAAAGATTTTTTATCGAAAGTGCTTACTGAATTATCAATAAGAGAAAAAATAAAACTCGCAATTGGAAATAAAATTACCTTAAAAGCTAACGATAAGATTTACTTGTTAGCTCAACTTAGAACATTAGGTTTTTTATTTAATCCTGTTGCTTATTATTATATATTTCATGAGAATGGCACTTTTTCATTAATCGCAGAAGTGACAAATACCCCTTGGCATGAAAAACATTATTACGTATTAGAAAATGCCCAGAGAAGTGGGGCGTATTACCAATTTATATTTGAAAAAAAGTTTCATGTTTCTCCTTTTTTATCAATGAACTATAGTTATAAATTAAAAACCAGTTTTTCAAAAAAACATCTCATTGTTCATATGGAAAATTTAAAAGATAATGTGAAAATTTTTGATGCAACTTTGAACTTAAAGCTATTTCCTTTAACACAAAAAAATATTAATGATTACTTAGTTAAATATCCATTAATGACTTATCGTGTTATATTTTTAATTTATTGGCAAGCAGCAAAAATATATTTTAAAGGTAATCCTTTTTACCCACATCCCTAAGGAATATTATGAAAAATAATACTTGGTTTAAATTATTAAGTTGTTATTTAACTAAAATTAAACATGGACAAATTAATATTTGTTTTAAATCTGAAACAGCATCCTTTGGAGATCAGAATGCAGTGATAAAGGCGACTATTATTATTCATAATAAAAAAGTATTTAAACAGATATTGTTAGGTGGCTCCGTTAGCTTAGCCGAAGCTTATATGTCAGGAGATTGGGACTGTGATCATTTAAATGATTTATTTTTAATTTTTTTGAAAAATTACCGTAGTTTAAATCAACTTGATGGCTTTATAAGCTTGATGGCTAATACCCTGAATAAAATTAAAAATTTAAAAACTAAAAACACTATCAAACAAAGTCAAAAAAATATACAAGCACATTATGATCTTAGCAATGATTTTTATCAATTATTTCTTGATGATACCATGATGTATTCAGCAGCATATTTCTCAGATTCAAATATGTCATTAGTTAATGCCTCCAAAGCTAAATTAGAAAGAATTTGTCAAAAAATTCAGTTAACTGAAGATGATCATGTATTAGAAATTGGTTCTGGTTGGGGAGGCTTTGCTTTTTATGCAGTTAAAAAATATGGATGTAAAGTAACAACGACTACCATCTCTCAGGCACAATATAATTACGTGAAAGATAAAATTAAACAACATCAGCTTGAAGAAAAAATTGAACTGTTATTTAAGGATTATCGCGCTCTATCAGGCCGTTACGATAAATTAGTGTCAGTTGAAATGATTGAAGCTGTTGGTACTAAATATGTTCCAACATACTTTAAACAGTGTTGCCATTTAATTAAAAATAATGGTTTATTTCTTTTGCAAACCATTACCATTTCAGATCAGCATTTTACACAATATGAAAAAGATGTTGATTTCATTAAAAAGCATATATTTCCAGGTGGTTGCTTACCATCATTACAATTTATTTTAAATACAATGACGCAATATACCAGTTTACAAGTACATGATGTTTTTAGTTTAGGCAGAGATTATGCCAAAACCCTACAACAGTGGAGACTGAACTTTGAGCAAAAATTAGATGCAGTCAGGAACTTGGGGTTCAATGATAATTTTATTAGAATGTGGCGTTACTATTTACAATATTGTGAGGCAGGTTTTCTGCAAGGCCATATCAATGATTTCCAAATATTATTTAAAAAAGCTGAACACTTTTAATGTCCATGAAATTATTTGCTACCATTAATTTTTACATTCTATGGCTTATTGCTGTTATGCTTGCACCAGACAGTCTATTATGGTTACTTTTTTTATTTTTATTAACAGCATTACAAATTTTCCTATGTCTAAAACAGTTCAACTTTAAATTAAAAATATCCTTATTTTTTCTTCTTGGGCTAATTTCGTGGTGTGTTGATACATTAATATCTGTTTTTCAACTCATCGATTTTAAAGGTGATCACTTTATTTTTTTTGCACCATACTGGCTATTATTTTTATGGCTGGCATTTATTGCAGTTTTCATTCAATGTTTCCATCGACACCTACAACATGTCCAGCTATGGGTGATAGCAGGTGCACTAGCGTTACCATTTAATTATTATCTGGGTTGTAAGCTTGGTGCAGGTGTGTTTTTACAGCCGTTATATGCCATGATTTGTTATATTTTATGGGGTGGGGGCTTATTTTTATTAATATGTTTATTGAATTCAATGATTAGCAGATATGATAATTCGTCCCAAAAAACATAGACACAAACGCACACAATACGTTATTATTCAAGTCATTAAATGATTTTAGAGGGTGAAAAATGAGTACATTAGATAATATTAAACAACAAATTGCAGAAAACTCAGTCATTTTGTATATGAAAGGTACGCCTGATTTTCCTCAATGCGGCTTTTCAGCACGTGCAGTTAATATTTTAAAAGCCTGTGGTGCAAAATTTGCTTATATTAATATTCTTGAAAATCCAGACATACGCGCTGAATTACCTACCTATGCAAATTGGCCAACTTTTCCTCAGTTATACATAAACCAAGAACTTATTGGTGGTAGTGATATTATTGCCGATATGTATGAAGCCGGTGAGTTGCAGGAGCTACTTAAAGCTATTTGATAAACTACCGAAATCGTTCCACAAAGAGCGGTAACAGAGGAAGGCAATCCCGTTACCGCTCTCCGTGCGATTTCTCGCAAGGAACTTTTGGTGAGGCAGTCCATTGCTTTGCAGCGTGAACTAGATACTTCTATCTAATTACAGTAATAATCATAGCAGAGTATTTCAAACATATTCATGACAAAATAATTACAATTTTGTCATTTTTAGTTTTTCCTTTCTAAACAAAGAGTTACTCTTGATTTTATTTTTAATTATTTGTTTATGGAAAAATCTTTTGGAAAATAGAGTCTAAATGTTGTGCCTATTTCAGGTTGACTTGTAACATCAACCATTCCATGGTGTAGTTCCATGATAGATTTAACAATAGCTAGGCCTAATCCATGACCACCTGCTTGTTTAGAACGTGAGTAATCAACCCGATAAAATCGATCAAATAAGTGGGGTAGATGAGAAGGGTCAATTCCGATACCGGTATCAATCACTTTTATGATGTAATAATTTTCATCTTCAGTTGCAATTAAATTAACTTTACCATATTCTTTGGTATGCTTGATTGCATTAGTTAATAAATTATTTATTGCTCGTCTAAATAATATAGGTTCAGCCTCAATGAAACCACTGCCAACCACCCGTAATTGAATATTTTTTTCTTCACAAGCAAGTTGATAAAATTCATGAAGCGCTTGAAATTCTTTTTCAATTGAAATTTTAGCGCGGTTAATTGCTGTTTCAGGATTTTCAGCTCGTGCTAGAAATAATAATCGGTCAATTAATTGGCCAAGTTTATTGTATTCTTCAAGACTAGATTGAAGTGTTTCTTGATATTCTTTTGTATTTCTTTCTTTTCTTAGGCAGATATCTGTTTCCACCATCAGGTGATGTAAAGGTGTTCTTAACTCATGGGCAATATCCGCTGAAAATTGGGTTAATTGATTGAATGAACGTTCAATCTTTGCAAGTAACAAATTAAATGCATTTACCATTGTCATTAATTCAGCAGGGCAGTTTGAAGCATCAATACGTTCATTTAATTGTGTTACTTTATAAGATAATAATTTGTCAGTTACCCGTCTTACGGGTTTCATGCCTTTAAACGCCACAAATGCACCTAAAATACCGGATAAAAATATTCCTACCAGAATAATAATCGCTAAGCGTATTTGATATTTTGCTTTAACAGTTTGATGGTGATTTGTATCTAAGGCCATTTGAATAATTAATTCATAAGGTTTATGTCCAGGAATAATGACAGAGCCTGAGCGTGTCATATAATATCTATTGTCAATACTTTTAACTGTTTTAATATGTGAATTTTCACCGTTGCTTGGTGGTGATGCAAAATCTTTTCTATCAAATTGTAAGCTCATATCGGGTGTTTCTAATAAAATTTCACCTTTAGTATTGAGTACACGTAGATAATATGCTTTTCTTTCATTAGATTGGGGATCTAACATAACAATTTTGCCGCGATGCTGAACTAAAACATTTTTCACTAAACGAATTTCATTATCAACAACTTTTTCATCAGATAAAAATAAATCATTAACTAATACATGATATAAAAATACTGAGCTGGCTAACAATGCGGCAAAAGTAGATAGTGCATATAACAGTGTTAAACGTAATGTAATAGAATTACGTTTAAAGTGATTGAGAAAATTACCAAGATTATTCACTACGTTTTTCAAGGACGTACCCTACACCACGAATTGTATGTATTAACTTATCATCACAACCACTGTCAACTTTCTGTCTCAATCGCCTAATAGCAACATCGATAATATTTGTATCACTATCAAAATTCATATCCCAAACTTGTTCTGCAATAAGGGTACGTGATAATACTTCACCTTCACGCCGTGCTAGCAACGATAATAATGAAAATTCTTTCGGTGTGAGATCAATATGCTTATCATTTCGATAAACCTTATGTTTTAATAAGTCAATTTTTAAGTTTGCAATCTCCATTACTTCAGTTTGTTGCACATGGCCACGTCTTAAAATAGAACGCATCCTTGCAAGTAACTCAGAAAATGCAAAGGGTTTAATTAAGTAGTCATCGGCGCCAAGTTCTAATCCTTTAACACGATCATCTAAAGTATCTCTGGCAGATAAAAATAATACGGGAGTTTGCTTGGTTTGGCGTAATTTTTGGAGTACTGTCCAACCATCAATTTTAGGGAGCATAATATCTAAAATAATGAGTTCATAATCATTATTTTCAGCAAGATATAAACCTTCAATACCATCTTCTGCCATATCAACAACATAACCATGTTCGGTCAGTCCTTTTTTAAGATAGTTTAAAGTTTTTACTTCATCTTCAACAATTAGAATACGCATATCATTCAACTAAATTTGGCGCTTGGTTTATGATATCCCATCCATTGTGTTTTTGCCATTGATTTGTCAGGCAACAAAAGAGCTCCGCTGTTTTTTCAGCATCATAAAGCGCTGAGTGTGCTTCATTTTTATCAAAGGTTAACTTCGCAGTTTCACAAGCCCTAGCAAGTACGGTTTGGCCAAGGAATATAGCAGATAATGAAGCTGTATCAATAGTTGAAAATGGATGAAATGGATTACGTTTAATATTATTTCTGATGATGGCAGCATTAATAAAACTTAAATCAAAATTGGCATTGTGTGCAACCATAATTGCTCGTTGGCATTGACTGGCTTTTATTTCAGTTCGAATTTCTTTAAATAGTGCATTAAAAACTTCCCTTTCTGATTTTGCAAAACGAAAGGGGTGGTCTGGAACAATGCCAGTAAAAGCCATTGCTTTTGCATCTAGATTTGCGCCTTTAAAGGGTTCAACATGAAAGGCCAGTGTTTTTTTACAAGCTAACATGTTTTGCTCATTATAATGTAAAATCACTGCGGCAATTTCAAGAATTGCATCTGTCTCAGCATTAAATCCGCCGGTTTCAATATCAATAACAATCGGTAAATAACCACGAAATCTTTGATGAATATGCGCTTGTATCATAATGTTTCAACTTTCCAATTTATTGTTTTATTTGCCTGTAGAGGGATTAAACGCTCATTTCCAAAAGTTAATTTAGCGGGCATTATCCATGCAGATTTTATGAGTTTTATTTTACTATCATTAACAGGTAACTGATAAAAATTAGCACCGAAAATGCTGGTAAATGCTTCTAATTTACTCAGTGCACGATGTTGCTCAAATATTTCCGCATAAATTTCAATGCTAGCATGTGCTGAATATACACCAGCACACCCACAGGAACTTTCTTTTTTTAATTGTGAGTGTGGGGCACTATCAGTACCCATAAAAAATTTAGGATTACCGCTAATCGCCGCAGCAATTAAAGCATACTGATCGCTTTTACGTTTTAATATAGGCAAACAGTACAAATGTGGTTTAATACCTCCAGATAAAAGATCATTGCGATTAAATAAAAGATGTTGTGGCGTAATAGTTGCTGCAACATGTTGATTTTGTGACAATACAAAATCAACAGCATTTTTAGTGCTGATATGCTCTAATACAATGCGTAAACTTGGAAAATGCTGACAGATAGGAAAAAGTGTTTCTTCAATAAAATTTGATTCTTTATCAAAAATATCAACATCATGCGTATGACTTTCTCCATGAATATTTAACACAATATTTTCTGTTTCCATCGCTTCAAATATAGGATACACTTTTTTAATGTTTGAAACGCCATGTGCTGAATTTGTTGTTACGCCAGCAGGGTACAGTTTACAACTTAATACATGTGAAACATTTTTAATAGCTAAAATGGTATCTATTGTTGTTTCATTAGTTAGATATAATGTCATGCAAGGATTGAATGTGCTATTTTCCGAAATGGCATTCAAAATTCTCTTACGATACTTTTCTGCGGCTGAAATTGTTGTGATAGGTGGAATGAGATTAGGCATAACTAAGGCTCTACCTAAATAACGAGAAGCATCATGTACTGTTCGTGGTAAAAAATATTCATCCCGTAAATGAATATGCCAATCATCTGGTCGAATAATTTCTAAAGTAGTTGCTGTTTGCATTTGATTAGTATACCTTATCGCTGTTAATACGCTCAAATTATCTGATATATATTTGGTGTAGCAATTATGTTTTATGATACCTGAGGAATTGTCAATGTCATACCTTTTAAGTCCAGAAATCTGGATAAGCTTATTTACATTAACATTACTAGAAGTCATTTTAGGTATTGATAACTTAATTTTTTTGACAATTGCTAGCCAAAGATTGCCATTACACCAGCAAAAAAAAGCCAGACAATTGGGATTGATGTTTGCGGTTATAACACGAATATTATTATTGCTTTTTATCTTTTTACTGACGGGGTTAACTAAACCGCTTTTTCATTTATTTTCACATGACTTTTCGTTAAGGGATTTAATTTTAATACTAGGTGGACTTTTTTTACTTGTAAAAGGTACACAGGAAATACATCATGGTATTGCCGATCAGGAACAAAAAGACGCAAAATTATTGGGAGGGCAAAAATCTAAATTTACATTGGTTATTATTCAAATTATGATTTTGGATATTATTTTTTCACTTGATAGTGTGATAACCGCTGTGGGTATGACACGGCATATAGGTGTAATGATTTGTGCAATAGTTATTGCTATGCTTGCAATGTTATTTGCAAGTGAAGCTTTATCTCGTCTTATTAATCATTTTGTCTCTTTAAAAGTATTGGCATTAAGTTTTTTGTTAATGGTTGGACTTGTTTTAGTAGCTGATGGTTTTGGGTTCCACATACCAAGAAGTTATGTATATTTTGCAATGCTTTTTTCATTAACGGTAGAAGTATTGGCTATTTTTTCAACACATACACAAAAGTCTGCCAAAAATAATAATGATTAATAAGAAAAAGCTTTGTGTAATAACTACATGTTATAGCAAGAAATAATATATTATTGTCTAGCGTATGGTACTTTTTTATACTTGACATATTTGAAGTTTATAGTAGATTTGTCATAACTTAAGCATAGTTGTTGGATTTGTATTCAAACGATTTCAAAAGGTATGCATGTGCTTTTGGTAGTAAAAAATATGATTGATGGTTTGGAAGGCAATTAAACTTATCAATTTAAGCTAGAGTCTATGCTCAAACGACTTCAATATGCCAGATTTAAGGTGATGTATTTCATATTATGCAACACTGTATTATATCATGCTTTTACATCTATTGATGAGTAAGAAGATATCGTTAAAATCCGCTTTTGTGATGATTTGGGAATAATTTATAGATTCAAAAATATAATTATTTATTGGGTGAGGTAAAATGAATATACGAATTAAACCACTTGTAGGTGTGCTTTTAAGCATTCCTAGCATGCTTAGCGTACCCGCAATTTATGCAGCATCAAGTCAATCAACAACAACTCAGTCGGCACAAATTCGTCAATTACAAGCGCAAACTATTGCGTTGCAGAAACAATTAGCTGAAGTACAGTCACAATTAGCTTCAATGCAGTCAAGTAACCAAGGGAAAAATACTACGTCTGCAAAGCAGGCACCAACAAAAAATAAATCTACAGCTACTGCATCAACGTCAAAAACAACACCGCAACCCTCAGCTTCTATAAATTCAACTCATGCACAAACACACCCTGATGTACATCATTTGCAAACACATCCTGTTTCATCTACGAACAAAAAAGTGGTTACATCTTATGAGCAAAACATACTTGATCCGGCTTATGCAAATGCTAAAGGCACACCTTATGGTGAACATGCATTAGCAAACTTAGGTGGTTTTGCAGTAATTACATCTCCTTATTTACATCCAAATGTTGCTTATGATAGTGGTGACTTCATTGTTAACTTCTCAAGTATTAATAAAGATGCGAATATGTTGCAACAACGTCAAAATTTTCAGCATGCAATGCATTCACTTGGCTTTGTTATGCCTGAATATGGTTCATTACTAGAATTGTCCGGTGAAGTGGAAGGGCAAGTCTATGCACAAAAAGACTACAGCGGGAACCACTCTAGTAATATTGATTTAACTGATGCTGAATTAGATATGCAAGCATTAATTAATCGCTGGGTAACTGCATTCGCAAACTTTGCCTATGATGATGCACCAGTTGAATCAGGCAATCGTACTTTTAATTCAAATGTTTATGTGGATAATGCATTAATTACTTTTGGTAATCTTGATGCGACCAAATGGAGAGCAACAATTGGACAGATATATGTTCCTTTTGGTTCATATGATAGCTTTTTAATTTCTGATCCAATCAATAAAACAATATTCAGAACAAAAGGCCGTCCATTACTCGTGGGTTACGGCGTACCAGGTAATCCAGGTTTTTCTGGTTCTATTTATGCGTTTAGTGGTGATACACGAGAAGGTACTATTGAGCCTGATACTGCCACTGGTTATGGTGTAGAAGATGATCGCTCAACTAATGACTCTATTAATCAATATGGTGCTGATGCTAATTATGACTTCCAAATTGGAAAAGTCCATACGAGTATTGGAGCAAGTTATATAGCCAATGTTGCCGACTCAGAAGGTATGCAGGCAACAGGATATGATGCAAGTAATGGCGAATTTGAAGGTTTTGGAGTCAATAGCGGCTCACAAGTATTAGCCCATGAAGTTCCTGGCGGAGATCTTCGTGCACAAATCGGTATTGCACAATATACCTTAATTGGTGAATATACGACTGCACTTGAATCATTCAGCCCATCAAATTTATCTTACAATGGCCATGGTGCAAAACCGAGCGCTTATCATTTAGAAGGTGTTTACTCATTTAATCTTTTACAAGGTAAGCCGACGACTTTTGCGATAGGTTATGATCATAGTTATCAGTCTTTGGGATTAAATGTACCGGAGCAACGTATTGATGCAACATTAAACGTAGCTTTCTGGAGAAATACAATGGCAAGCTTAGAGTTACGGCATGATATGAACTATGATTCTAGCGATACGGCTACTGGTAATTTAAGTCCTGTCATAACGCCAGATGGTTCAACCTCCAATGCTATTACTGCACAGTTTGCTGTTTATTTTTAATACAAATATTAGCGTGTAAAACTTTAAGTTTTTGCTCCTTGAAAATTAAGCAATGGCACGCGAAGTTCAAGCAATTTGAACTTCGCGATATGTATTTTATAAGCTCTCTACCATAAAATAAACCAAGAAATTTGTTTCTATTTTTTTAATATAAAGTATAAAAAGGTACTAACAATCCCCAGAGGCACATTGCTTATCTATTGATTTATGCTGATAGGTGTCATGTTTTTCTGCTTCATGCTGTTTGCTTTTATTACATTGGCAACTGTTACAATTACAATGTTTAGATTGAGAATCATGCGTGGTATGTGATGATTTATTATTAATGTTACTTTGTTGCTGAGCTGTATTAGCAAGGGTCGTCCCCATAGCTGTCAAACCAAGTGTGATACTTGCGCCCAGCACAATAATAGACGATGTTTTCATGATGACTCCTTAAATTGTTACATGACTTTACTAAGCATAGTAATACTTAAAAAATTTGCATAAAATTTATTGCATATTTTTAATTTTTACTTTTAAATAAATACATGAGACTATTTATCACAGGCATAGCATCATCATTGGCGCGTGCCTTATTACCAACAATCTGTGATACACCTTGGATAACCTCGGTGTTTGGTATTGATATTAAGGAAATTACATACCAGCATAAAAAATTAAAAACATATCGATTAGATATTCGTGATCCAGAAATTGTCCATTTATTGAGAGACTTTGATGTGATTATTCATTTAGCATTTATTGTTAAAAGAGAGAATAAACGTATGTCAATGAACGAAATGTTTGATATTAATGTGCGAGGGAGTTGTCATGTGATTGATGCCGCCGTTAAAAATGGCATTACAAAATTTATTAACTTAAGTACGGCTGCAGTATATGGTTCAGGTGAAAATATGACAGAGCAATCTTCATATAACCCATCACCCAAGTTTGCTTATGCAAATCATAAAATGCAAGTAGAAAAATATTTATTTGAAAAAATACCTACTGCAATTAACTTTCGTCCACATTTGATTTTAGGTAAAAATACACCGCTTTATATAAAAGCTATTTTTCGTTCACCTACATGGATTAAGTTTAGAAAATCAAGAGAACCAAAACAACAAATTATCCATGAGCAAGATGTTGTACAAGCTATTATGTTAGCATTAACAAAAAATGTGCAAGGTAGTTTTAACCTTGCCGCACCTGAAATTATATATTTATTAGGAAAGTATATTGAAGGAGATAGAGAACTGCTTGCAACACCGTACTTATGGGCTTATTTTGTTTTAGGCATATTAGGTATTTTTTTTAAAAATCCAGAATATAGTTTTTTAGAAATGCTCAAAACCACTTCAACTATTGATTGTACGAGGGCTAAAGAATTACTGGGTTGGCAAGCAAAGTTTTCAATAGTAGCAATACGAGATGAAGTCATTACCGCTTTAAATACTAAAGATCATAAGGTTAAATAATGAAAAAGCGTTGTCAGTGGGTAAGCTCAGCACAAATTGATATGGATTATCATGATAATGAATGGGGAATTCCTATTTATGATAAATTTAAATTATTTGAATTTTTAATTTTAGAAGGCATGCAAGCGGGGCTGAGTTGGATCACTATTTTAAAAAAGAGGGAAAGTTATCGTTTAGCATTTGATAATTTCAATCCTTATAAAATTGCACAGTATAACGAGGAGAAAATTGCTAAGTTATTAGAAAATCCCGGTATTATTAGAAATCGCGCCAAAGTAAATGCGATCATTAATAATGCGAAATGTTATATACAACTTGAGCAACAAGGTATTGATTTTTCAGCTTATCTATGGGCTTTTGTAGATGGTGAACCAAAAATTAACCATTGGAAAACACATACAGATATTCCGACAACCAATGTTAATGCAATAGCTATGGCTAAGTCTTTAAAAGCATCTGGTTTTAAATTTGTTGGTGAAACAATCTGTTATGCATTTATGCAAGCGGTAGGGATGGTAAATGATCATACTAAAGATTGTTTTAGATATAAAAGTTAAGTCTGAGTTATCCGTTTAATTGAGATTTATTACGGGCTATTCTAAACTCGGCGTACTTTGTAATTTTGTAACTTTATTGTTTATAGACTTAGTTTTTTTGCTTTTAATTTATTGTAAATTATTGGACAAAAGCACAATTATCATCCATAATACCTAGGTGCTAATGTGAATCTCAGTTTCGGACTTTTCTATATTGCCCGCACTTAATCTACATCTGGCATCTAAAATCAATCTTTAAAGGAGTTGACAATGAGTCAATCTAAAATTTACGTGGGTAACCTTTCATATCAAGTTTCTCAAGATGATCTTCATGAGTTTTTTGGTCAATTTGGTGCTATTCAAGATGTAAAATTAATTACTGATCGTGAAACAGGCCGTTCAAAAGGTTTTGCTTTTATTACCTTTGAAAATGCAGATTCTGTGAATCCTGCTTTAGACTTAAATGGCACTGAGTACGGCGGTAGAAAATTAAAAGTTAGCGTTGCCAAAGACAATGGCGACAGACGTCGTTCTGGTGGCGCGAGAGACTTTGGTTAATTAAATACCAAGCTTTTTCCGATAATGGCCTGATTCTCAGGCCATTATCATTAAATCCAACGTTTTAGTCTAAACACTGTCATTAAAATTAATCCTAATAAAAACATAACTCCCATTGTTAAATAATAAGCATATTCCACGTGTAATATTGGCATATTTGTAAAGTTCATTCCAAATATACCTGTAATTAGTGTCAGCGGTAAAAATATGGCAGAAATAATCGCTAAAACTCGTAAAATTTGATTATTGCGATGTGATAAAGCCGAAAAATGTAACTGAATTAAAGTATCAATATTATTGCCTAGCTTCTCTATAATATGGATTGCACGCTGATTATGGTTGTCTAAATCGTTTAAGTTAATAATAAATTCTTGTTCCATTTGATACCGAGTATAGCGTCGCCAATCTTCGAGCATATCCTCAATGTCTTCACATAAATCAGCAATTGCTTCGATTTCACTTTTGTAATTAATTAATTCGTTCCACAACTTAAAACTACTATTTTCATCTAGCATAAGTCTTTGCCAGCATTTAAACTGCTGTGTTGCAGGTGCACGAAATAGTAAAAATTGGTCAAGTAGAAAGTTTAATGAAAAATATAATAGACTCAATGGATTCTTACATTTATTTTTTTTAGACTGTGTAAATAATCCTTGAAAGCGACTGAGTAACACGGGATCATCATTATGGATAATTATTAATATGTTATTAAAACATAAAAAAACGTAGGAACTCACCGCATATTGGAGAACTGGTTTAATATCATTTATTGTTTTTAAATCATAAATTGTTCTTAATATTATCATTTCATAATCAGCAGTACTGTCATAAAAGCTAGGATGCTCTGCATTTAAAATATCGCTAACATGATGTGGATTTATTTCTATTTGAAGGTTTGCTTGAAGTTCTGGTAAATGCGCGATAAAGTCTTGTCGAGAAATAAGCAAAGCAACAGATTTTTCTAACGCATTAACATCGTGTATTGCCTCGATATCAATGTTTTGATTGCCATCTATATAAAAAAGTTGTCCATATTGCATTTAAAAATCCCTACTTGATACAGATTTATTCTAGTATAACTGACCTGAAAATGCGAAATAATTTCTAAAGCTTTAGTATGCTAAAATAATTAATCATTAGTTAATATGGCTCGAAGCGTATTTAAGCACGGAAAAATAAAGGTAAAATTAGATTGATCATACAATATAGATTTATTCACATACTATGGTCATTTCTAATAAACTAAGACGGCGTTTTTCTGTATGTATTACTTTAAAACAGAATTTCTCAAATACCACTTGTTCACCGCTGGTTGGCATATGCCCTAAATGATGAGTAACGAGCCCACCAATAGTATCAAACTCTTCATCACTTAATTCACATGCAAAGTATTCATTAAAATCTTCAATAGGTGTAAGTCCATCAATAGTGTACTTTGAATGACTAATTTTTTTAATGGGGGATTTATCTTCTTTTTTATCGTGCTCATCTGAAATATCACCGACGATTTCTTCTAAGACATCTTCAATCGTTACTAAGCCAGAAACCTGTCCATATTCATCAATAACAATAGCCATATGATTACGATTTTGACGAAAATCACTTAATAAAATATCTACGCGTTTACTTTCTGGGACAAAGTTAGCCGCTCTAAAATAAGCAGATAACTTAAAGTCACTTTGAGAAAAGTCAATATCAATTAAATCTTTTGCTAATAAAATACCAATCACTTGATCTTTATTTTCACCAATAACTGGAAATCTGGAGTGTCCAGACTGTTTTATTTTAGGAATAAAGTCACTGGGCGTGTCATCATAATCAACGCAAACCATTTGTGAGCGTGGTATCATAATGTCACGCACCTGCATTTGAGTAACTTCCATGACGCCCTCAATCATTTCTAAGGCTTGAATATCAATCAACTTTCTATCAGTGGCATCAGTTAATAATTCTAATAATTCTTGTTTATTTTGGGGTTCAGGATGAAGTAAATAACTTAACTTTTCAATCCATGATTTTTGTTGTTGCGATTTCTGCGAGGAATCTTCACTCATTTTGATTATGACTCTCTGTTAACTACGTTATTGATTGCGTATGGATTATTGAATCCTAATTTATCCAAGATCTTGATTTCATGGGCTTCCATAATTTCTGCATCTGTATCATTCTCATGATCAAAGCCTTGCAAATGTAGCCCGCCATGAACTAGCATATGTGCCCAATGTGCAAGGTCAGATTTACTTTGGGCATTTGCTTCTTTTTGTATTATTGAAGCACAAAGAATAATATCTCCGTGAACTTCCGTATCTTGATCAAACTCATCAAGATATGAAAAGGATAATACATTTGTTGGTTTATTTTTATGTCTGTACTGTTGATTTAAATGCTGTATTTCAGGCTCATCCACAATTCGTATGCATACCTCTATATTTTCAATGTTATTTAATAAAGACGCGCAAAACCAACGCTTGATATTTTCGACCGGTGGAATATTTTTTTCTATACATGCCACTTGCACTTCAATCGATTTATTCAACTATTATCTCTCCAGTTTACCTTCAAAGTTAGCATAAGCATTCACAATCTTTTGTACTAATGGATGTCGTACGACATCTTTACTTATAAAATTAGTTACACTGATTCCATCAACGTCTATTAAAACTGAAAGTGCATGAGCAAGACCAGAAATAGCTCCTTTGGGTAAATCAATTTGAGTTAAATCTCCTGTGATAACTGCAACTGATCCAAATCCAATACGCGTTAAAAACATTTTCATTTGTTCTTTCGTTGTATTTTGACTTTCATCAAGAATAATAAACGCATCATTTAAAGTTCGACCACGCATGTAAGCTAAAGGAGCAATTTCAATAATGCCTTTTTCAATATACTTAGCAACTCGCTCAATCCCTAACATTTCATACAGTGCATCATATAAAGGTCGTAAATAGGGATCTACTTTTTGAGCAAAATCACCTGGTAAAAAACCTAAACGTTCACCAGCCTCAACCGCAGGTCTTACCAATAATATGCGGGCAACTTTTTGGGTTTCAAGTGCTTGAACTGCGCAAGCAACCGCTAAGAAGGTTTTACCAGTGCCAGCAGGTCCTGTTGCAAAGTTAATATCATTTTGCAAAATTCGATTAAGATAAGATGCTTGATTTTCACCTCGTGGTTTTATTTGTCCAGTAGCTGTCTTTATTACCATAGATTTTTGCTTATTAGGTTGTTGATAATTAATTGATGATTGTAAAAATAAATGTACGGCATTACTTGATAGGTTATTTACATTACTTGTTTCTGCATAAAGCGTCAATAATGCCTGTTTAGTTTTATTGACAGCATTTAATGTACCTGAAATTTGAAATAAATTTCCACGATTACTAATTTCAACTTGATGATACTTTTCAATTAAGCGTAAGTGTTCATCACATTGACCACACAACGCATTTAAACGTTGATTATCGTCAGGCATTAAATTTACTGTAATGATAGTGTTTGTTGACTTCAAAATTACTCACATTGTCAAACTTGTCACATTTATGCAAGATTTACAGCAACTTATTAAAAGTAATGCATAATCTCTAATAAAATTCAATGTATATTAACCCTACATTCTGAATATTGTGCGTATAATTATATACTCAAACTCACCCGAAATGCGAAGTTTTGATAAAATATTTTTTAACGATAGGGTGTTTTGAGGTAATTAATCACACAGTTCACCTCGTAAAGAGTTTGGTAATGCCTCGTTAATTTTTACATTTACGACCTGACCGATTAAATCGGATGAACCATTAAAATTAACAACACGATTACACGCTGTCCGCCCTGATATTTGCTGCTCACTTTTTTTCGAGAGGCCAGTGACAAGCACGGCTTCAATCTGACCAACTTTTGCAGCACTAAATTTTGCAACATGTTGATTAATACGATTTTGCAAAATTGATAAACGCTCTTTTTTAACATCCATAGAGATACTATCATGTAAATTTGCAGCTGGTGTACCCGGACGAGGGCTATAAATAAAACTAAATGATAGGTCAAAATCCACTGCAGCAATAAGATTCATTGTATCCATAAAGTCTTGATCAGTTTCAGATGGAAATCCAACAATAAAATCAGAAGATAAAGCGATATCTGGTCTAACTTGTTTTAACTTTTCAATGCGTTCAATATATTGTTCAGCTGTATAACCACGTTTCATCATGCCTAAAATACGATTAGAGCCACTTTGAACGGGTAAATGTAAGTGATTGGCAAGTTTAGGCACTTGGGCATAGGCATCAATTAAATTATCAGAGAAAGCATTAGGATGTGAGGTAGTAAATCGAATACGTTTTACCTCATCAATAGCCGCGATATAGTGAATTAATAACGCGAGATCAGCCGTATTGCCGTCATGCATTTTGCCGAGGTAATCATTAACGTTTTGTCCGAGTAAATGAATTTCTTTTACGCCTTTTTCTACAAGTTGATAAACTTCAGCAAGAATATCATCAAATGGGCGACTGATTTCTTCACCCCGTGTATAGGGTACTATACAATAACTGCAGTATTTGCTGCATCCTTCCATAATAGAAACAAATGCACAAGGACCATTGGCTCTAGGTTCTGGTAGACGATCAAACTTTTCAATCTCTGGGAAAGATATATCGATCACTTGTTGTTTTTTTTGTATAGATTCATCGTACATTTTAGGAAGGCGGTGCAGCGTTTGTGGACCAAAAACCAAATCTACATATGGGGCACGTCTCATAATCATTTGTCCTTCTTGACTAGCAACGCAGCCGCCTACACCAATTACTAAATTAGGATTTTTCTTTTTTAATGGCCTAAACCGACCTAGGTCAGAAAATACTTTTTCTTGTGCTTTTTCGCGTATAGAGCAGGTATTTAATAAAATAATATCGGCTTCAGCAGCTTCTTTGGTCTCCACCGCGCCATGAGAGGCATTTAAAACATCTACCATTTTGTCAGAATCGTAGACATTCATCTGGCAACCGTAGGTTTGTATATAAATTTTCTTTGGGCTCATAATAGTTCTCGCTGGAGTAATTTTGTGGCTATTATATACCCAAACCATCTTAAAATGCGAGAATAACGACAAAATTTCATGCTAAATATTATTCACGGCTGAAAAAAGATACTTAACCATTGTTCAGTATAAAACAAAATCAAAATCAATTCTCAATGCTTTGCAACTTTGCAATGTGTTTCTTTTATGTAGGGCACGAGTAATAAGGCAACCAGTAAGACAATGGGCAATATAATTAATGCATCTTTAAAGTTTTTAGCAGTATAGTGCAAAATATCTTGCGCATAAGGATTATTTTTTTCAAGTATGATACCGACAATCGGCGGAATTAATGCGCCTCCAAGGCTATTGAGCATATTCATTAGTCCAAGTGCAGTGCCACTATACTCAGCAGGGTGTAATTCTCTGGCAATTGAAAATGCAGGTAGAAAGGCACTTGAAGTTACACCGAATGCAATAAAAAGTATGGCTAATAATCCGTGATGCAGATGAGGATAATAAAGTATAATGGACAGTACAATAAAACTAAGCAGGGCACTCAAATAAAGCGTAGGTTTACGTTTTCTTAAGCTGTCAGAAATTAAACCGAAGACAGGACTACCAACGGCCCAGCCAACAAAAATCATCGAAATATAGCCAGCAGCTTGAGGGTTAGAAAATCCATAGGTAATTCTTAAAAATGAAACACCCCAAATTGCACCAAGTGTCGCGGTTGTTCCATAGATAAGTGAACCATAAATCGCTACAGCCCAAGATTGCTTAGATGTGAAAATTTGTTTAATCCCTGCAAAGGGTTTAGTTATAGTTGTAAGTTTTTTTTCTTTGCGATAAATACTAAAAAATAATAATACACTTAACCCTAGGCCGATAACAAAAAATATTAATAAAGTATCACGCATACCATAAGCTGCTAATAATAAGGCTAATGGTTTTTCTCCAAATATTGCGCCTAACATACCAATGGTTAATAACATACCTGAAAATAGTGCGAATCGATGTGGTGGGAATAATGTCGCAGCTATAACCAGTGTACCTAACATTGCAAATGAAGATCCAAGGCCTGTGATAAAACGTGATAATTCTAGGATAGCAAAAGAATGTGTCAGGGCAAATAATAAAGTGCCGACACTACAACAAAGCGCTGCAAGCGAAAGTAATATTTTAGGACCAAAATGGTCAAGCAACGCACCGGCAGGTATTTGCATTGCAGCATAAGCAATAAAATACCAAGTAGCTAAATATCCGACTTGTTTTGCAGTGACATGAAAGCTTAGCATTACTTCTTGCACCATGACGCCAGGGGAGACTTGCAGTAAAAATTCATAAAAATAAAAAGAGGCGGCAACAAGCCATATCAAAAATGCACGTGTGTTATTTAACTCTTTTCTCATGGATAACGTGTTACTACTCATGAGTCAAGTTGCTTTTTCAATAATTGATTTAATAACTGTGGATTTACTTTTCCTTGGCTCAATTTCATTACTTGACCTACAAAAAAGCCAAAAAGTCTATCTTGTCCAGCTTTATACTGTTCATATTGGGTCGGATTATTTTTAATTACTTGCGTAATAAATGTTGTAATTACTGCTGGATCAACTATTTGCTTTAATCCTTTTTGCGTAATAATTTCATCAGCACTTCCCTCACCAGCATACATTGCTTCAAATACAGATTTAGCAATTTTTCCGGAAATGGTATTATCAGAAATTCTATCTAATAATTCAGCAAGAGATTGACTAGAAATAGGACTTTGGCTGATGTCTAATCCATCTTTATTAAGCAATGCCATTAAATCACCCATAACCCAGTTAGCAGCTAATTTAGCAGTAGCTTCTGTATAAGAACAAACTTGCTCAAAATAATCGGCTAATTCCTTTGATGCAACAAGATTATTGGCATCATAATCGGTTAATTCATACTGTACTTTAAATCGTTCACGTTTGTCTGCCGGTAATTCGGGTAATTGGTTTTTAATGCTTTTAATCGTGAGTTCATCAACAACAAGTGGTAGTAAATCAGGATCTGGAAAATAGCGGTAGTCATTTGCTTCTTCCTTGCTACGCATAGCTCGTGTTTCACCTGATACTGCGTCATATAAACGAGTTTCTTGTGAAACATTTCCCCCAGACTCAAGAATTTCTTTTTGTCTTGAAATCTCAAAATTAATTGCTTTTTCTACATAACGAAAAGAGTTAACATTTTTAATTTCCGTTCTTGTTCCTAATTTTTTTTCACCTTTAGGCTTTAAGGAAATATTAGCATCACAACGAAATGAGCCTTCTTGCATATTGCCATCACATATCTCCAAGTATCTTACAAGAGAATGCAAGGTTTTTAAATAAATAACAGCTTCCTCTGCACTAGTTAAATCGGGCTCTGAAACAATCTCTAATAAAGGCGTACCTGCACGATTTAAATCAATACCAGTTAAACCGTGAAAATCTTCATGTAATGATTTACCTGCGTCTTCTTCAAGATGCGCACGCGTCACACCAATACGTTTGGTCTGACCGTCATTTAAAATGATATCAAGGAATCCATTTTTAACAATAGGGTGTTCAAATTGACTTATTTGATAACCTTTAGGTAAATCTGGATAAAAATAATTTTTCCTTGCAAAAATGGATGTTGACGCAATCGTTGAATGAGTACTTAATCCAAATTTAATTGCCATGTTAACTGCCTCTTGATTGAGTACAGGTAACATGCCTGGCATCGCCACATCAATTGCACATGCTTGAGTGTTAGGTTCTGCGCCGTAGGCTGTTGATGCGCCGGAAAATATTTTTGATTTTGTTGCAAGTTGGGCATGAACTTCTAAGCCGATAACAACGTCCCATTCCATGATTAAAACCTCTCTAAATCTTATGCGTATTGTTCAGGTGATTGTGTATGCCAATCAGTTAATTTTTGGTATTGATGAACAGCATTTAATAAAGTACTTTCTGCAAAATGCTTACCAATTAATTGGAAACCCAAGGGTAATCCATTAATAAAACCTGCAGGTGCCGATATAGCAGGCAAACCTGCTAAATTTACAGCAATAGTATAAATATCGGATAAGTACATACTGACAGGAACATTAACTTTTTCACCGATATTAAATGCAGTGTTAGGCGTTGTTGGACTCAAAATAACATCAACTTTATTTAAAGCTGTAAGGAATTCATCACGAATAACTCGCCTAATTTTTTGAGCTTTAATATAATACGCATCATAGTAGCCAGCAGATAGTGCATACGTACCAACAATAATCCTTCTTTTAACTTCACTGCCAAATCCTTCACTTCTGGAGCGTTCATACATATCGGTAAGATCTTTTGGATCCTCACAACGATATCCATATCTAACGCCATCATAACGTGATAAATTTGATGAGGCTTCGGCTGGCGCAATAATATAATAAGCTGAAATTGCAAGCTCACTTGAAGGTAGACTTATTTCAATGAATTCGGCGCCTGCGTTTTTGTATGTTTGAATAACTTGTTCAATTTGTTTTGCTACATTTGAATCAAGTTGCGCTGAAAAATACTCTTTTGGTAAACCAATTTTCAAACCTTTTATAGGATTTTCAAGGTTTGCAGTGTAATCGGGTACTGCATTGTTTGCGCAGGTTGAATCTTTCGCATCATGACCCGCCATAATATTTAGCATAATAGCTGCATCTTCAGCGGTTTTTGCCATTGGGCCACCTTGATCAAGGCTAGAGGCAAAAGCAATCATACCATAGCGTGAAACACGACCATAAGTTGGTTTTAAACCTGTTAAGTTACAGAGTGCTGCAGGTTGACGTATTGAACCACCTGTATCTGTTCCTGTTGCAACAGGAGCAAGTCTCGCAGCAATAGCAGCAGAACTACCACCGGATGAGCCACCCGGTACTTTTGTGATATTCCATGGGTTTTTTACCGCACCGTAAAAGCTGCTTTCATTCGATGAACCCATAGCAAATTCATCCATATTTGTTTTACCGATGGTAATAAAACCCGCCTGATTAAATTTTTCAATGACTGTTGCATTGTATGGAGGAATAAAATTATCAAGCATTTTTGAGCCACAAGATGTTTTTATCCCTTGCGTGCAGAAAATATCTTTTTGAGCAATCGGAATGCCCGCGTAATAAGGCAGCTTTTTTTTGTTTCTTAATTGATCAACGGCGTGTGCTTGTTGCAAAGCCTGTTCTTCACAAACTGTAACAAAACTATTCAATGTTTTATCGTGAGTGTTAATGCGATCAAGAAAATATTGTATTAATTCAACCGCTGAAATCTCTTTTTTGGTTAACTTATTTGCAATCGCTTTTAAGCTTAAATGATGCATTATATTTCCTTATTATTCAATGACTTGAGGTACTAAATATAAACCAGCTTCGCTACTAGGCGCCAGTAATAAAAGCGCTTCGCGCTGATTACTCTCACTCACTGCATCAGCACGAGGCGTTAAGTTATTATCAAGTGGATTTGCTAATGGATGAACATCTTCAACATTAGCTGTATTAATTTTTTCGACTAAATTTAAAACTTCAGTTATTGCCGCGGCAGTTGTTTTAGATTCCTCATCATTTATTTTTAAACGTGCAAGATGTGCCACTTTTTTGATGGTTTCTTGATTGACAGTTGTCATAAGTCTTCCTCGTGCAAAAAGATACTGGATAATTGTTTCAGACTATCATTACCAAGAGGAGAATTATACCCAAATCCTAATAAATTGCTAGGGTAGTTGAATATTGTGCATTTTAATGAAATTCACTAAGTATCATTTAAAATTCTTTATTAAATAAATCTCGCATTTTTATATAAAATTGCTATATAATAACAAACAAATCATAATGTTTTTGTACAGTTAACAGGATTAAACTATGCTATTTAAGAATTTACGGGGTGTTTTTTCTAGCGATTTATCAATAGATTTAGGCACAGCCAACACATTAATTTACGTTCGCGGTAAAGGAATTGTACTTAATGAGCCCNCAGNTGTTGNNANTNGTAATGTTAACGGTCAACCTTCTGTTGCTGCTGTTGGTGTTGATGCAAAAAAAATGCTTGGTAGAACGCCTGGTAATATCATGGCTACACGCCCATTAAAAGATGGCGTAATTGCTGACTTTCATGTCACCGAAAAAATGTTACAACATTTTATTCATAAAGTACATGAAAGTCGTTTTTTAAGACCCAGCCCAAGAGTTTTAGTTTGTGTGCCTTGCGGTTCTACACAGGTTGAACGCCGTGCTATTCGTGAATCTGCTATGGGTGCTGGCGCTAGAGAAGTTTATCTCATTGAAGAACCGATGGCTGCCGCAATGGGGGCTGGTATGCCGGTTGAAGAAGCAAGCGGCTGTATGGTTGTTGATATTGGNGGCNGAACCACTGAGGTTGCGATCATATCTTTGAGCGGAATTGTTTATGCGGCATCTGTTCGTATTGGTGGTGATAAGTTTGATGAATCAATTATTAACTATGTACGTCGCAATTACGGCATTTTAATTGGTGAAACAACAGCTGAGAGAATTAAACATGAAATTGGCACAGCATTTCCAAGTACAGAAATGCGTGAACTTGAAGTGCGTGGAAGAAATTTAGCTGAAGGTGTTCCTCGTAGTTTTACATTAAATTCAAATGAGGTCTTAGAAGCATTACAAGAACCATTATCAGGCATTGTAGGTGCTGTTCGTGCTGCTTTAGAACAAGCGCCACCTGAGTTAGCTGCTGACATTGCTGAGATGGGCATGGTTTTAACCGGTGGCGGTGCATTATTACGCGACTTAGATCGTTTACTCATGGAAGAAACTGGTTTACCTGTAATTATTGCAGAAGAACCCCTAACTTGTGTTGCAAGAGGCGGCGGTCGCGCATTAGAGCTTATGGATACTATTGGCGGTGACTTTCTTTCAACAGAATAAAGTAAATACATTAGGATAAAATTTGAGTTTTCAAGGATGAATCAATCAATCAGTCTAGCCAATGAGGAACGTGCATTGCTTTTTAAACACAAAGCCGCAACAGCTTGGCGTTTTGTTATTTTATTTCTTTTTTCTATAATACTAATGATGTATGATCATCGTTCTCATCAGACAGAAAAATTAAGAACATCCTTAACAACTGTTATTGCCCCTTTACAATTTTCTGTTTCAAAACCCATTGAAATACTCGAATGGTTAAAAAGCAGTTTTTCAAGCCATCAAAAATTAGCCGAAGAAAATACAAACCTGAAATCACAACTATTACTACAACGCGCCGAAATGCAAAAAAGTATTTCACTACAAAAAGAAAATAAACAGCTACGTGCGCTATTACGCTCCTCATCCACAATTGAAGGTTCTGTCAAGGTCGCGCAAATCTTAGCGGTAAGCTTAGATCCTTTTTTATCACAAGTTGTACTAGATAAAGGTAAAAAATACGGCGTTTATTTAGGTCAACCAGTATTAGACTCTACCGGTTTAATGGGGCAAGTTATCCAAGTAGGTGTATTAACAAGTCGAGTTATGCTTGTTACAGATAGTCGAAGTGCCATACCCGTGCAGGACTCAAGAACAGGTATTAGAGCAATTGCTATAGGCTCAGGTACTAATAGACCTTTGATGTTAATTAATGTACCTCAAACTTCTGATGTGCAAGTTGGTGATGAGCTTATTACTTCGGGGCTGGGGCTAAATTTTCCTGTTGGTTATCCTGTGGGTATTATACAAAAAGTACAAAATCGTCCTGGCCAACATTTCGCAACTATTTTGGTAAAACCTTCAGCAAATTTAGAAAAAAGTCGACAGGTATTATTAGTTAACGAGAATACTGAGGCTGAATATGATGAGGCTAAACAACAATTAAAAGATATTTCCAAAGAAAAAGTCAATGAAGAGACAATACGTCGCTCACTAGGTAATATGCATTTATGAATGAAATCAAGCGTATCAATTATATTATTTTATTTTTAAGTTTATTGCTTGGTTTTTTCTTAGAGCTTTTACCTGCACCTACCTGGGCAGTATGGCTAAAGCCTGAATGGTTATTGTTAATCATATTTTTTTGGATTTTACATACACCTTCTAAATTAAATGTAGGATTTGCTTGGTTGTTGGGTTTATTATTGGATGCGATGAAAGGTGCGTTATTAGGCGAGCATGCGCTCGCTATGCTCATTGTATCTTTTTTATTTTTAAAACTACATCGTAGGTTTAAATTATATCCTATGTGGCAACAATGTGGTTTTATTTTTTTGTTTGTTTTACTTTATCAATTTATTATTTTCTTAATACAAGGTATTATCGGCCAATTACCACAAAGTAATCTATACTGGGGGCCGACCCTCACGAGTTTAATTTTTTGGCCGTGGATCTACATATTGTTGCGCGATTGGAATAATAAATTTAGCAAGTAGTTGTCGTGAAGAAAGTATGCACAAAATTAACAAAATTCATTTGGCTATTTCTAGCTTTCATAATAATAAGCACAGCTATATTATTTGGCCTGATGCGCGCTGCAACGCCTTATTTAAGTCAATATAAATCTGAAATTATTAGCAAAATTAATGCATCACTACCTGTAAATATTACTATAGATAATTTTTCAATCGCTTGGTATCATTTTTCACCTGTTATTTCTCTTAACAATGTCAATGTTTATAAGAATGATTTAAGTAAGCAATTAATTGCAAAAATTCATACAGCATATATTGGGATAAATTTATTAACGTTAATAAAAACACATCAAGCTATTCCAGATAAGCTGATTGTTGATCAAGCAAACATTCGGGTGCCATTTAGTTTACTGAAAAACCTTCGTAATGATAATCATCAAGCTAGTATATCTCCAGACAAAATAAAATTACTCACCCAAACACTTTATTCCTTTGACAAACTTGCATTTAAAAAAGTGCAAATAAATTTTATTCAAGCAGGGCAATCCGCACTTACGTTAACTGGTGACTTATTATTGACCCAAAAGGCTAAAAGCTTTAGGTTACAAGGTAGTATCAATAATCCAAATAATGATGCCGGTTTAAACTTTATTTCTAATATAATGCCTAACATTGAACACTATCAAGATACAAATATAAAAAGTTATGTGGAATTTAATAATATAGATACGTACAGGCTAGCGCCATATCTTAAAATTAATTTTCCTATAAACGCAAATAGTTTAACGGGTAAAACGTGGCTTAACTTGCAACAACAAAAAGTTATATATGGCGCTGCGGTTGTGAGAGCAAAAAATACAAGAATTAATTTAAATGCTATTAGTACCAAAAAAGACATACCTTTTCTTGCTTTTACAGTGCTGTATAAAGATGACAATAAAACGAAAAGTTTAGCACTAAATAATTTAACATTTTCACCTAATAAAAAGGGAGGAGACTTAAGAATAGACTTAAATGGAGATACAACATCCTCAAATATAAGTTTTATATTGAATGATTTTAAATTCAATACTGAAAATTTTTTAGAAAAATTCAATATACATTTAAATAATAAAGAAACAAAAAATATTCTTTTTAATACTAAACCGCAATTTGACTTAAATCATGCACTTGGAATGATTAACATTAAAAATAAGCAAATTTCTACTTATCATTTACAATTAGCATTAACACATTTGACTTTACATAATTATAATAAAATTCCTGGGTTAACTAATTTAGCAATTAATGCAAATATTAATAATCATTTGGGTTCCGCAAGTATAAACTTACAAAGCTCAGCATTGTCTATTCCTTGGCTTTTTAGAAAAACCAATATCGTTAAAAGTGGTGCTGGCATCATTCATTGGAAATTACAAAACCAACGTATCGAACTGAAAACTTCGGGTAAACTAATAATGCCAGAAGGAGAAATTTATCCCAGTATGCAACTAACTGTTGGCGGCGGCCAAACCGTGCAAATGGCGCTATTAGCGGATGTCAATACGACAGGTTTAACAAATAAAAATGTTTATGCTTATTTACCTGTTGGAATTATGCCTGATGAAGTTGCAACCTGGTTAGATGGCGCAATTCAAAAAGTAGGCTCATCAAAAGCTAAGTTAATATTGCGATCTGACGATATGAGCACTTTTCCTTTTGATAAAAATCAAGGTATTTTCCTTATTAATGCGGATACTCAGCATGCTCAATTACATTTTTATAAAAATTGGCCCAGTGTGACAGATATTTCTGCTAATTTAATATTTAGAAATCGCGCAATGCAGATCATTGTAGCGCAAGCCAAAACAGCCGGAATTCAGATAAATAACGCAAAAGCCATTATTCCTGAAATGGGCGGTAGTCATGGTACTCAATTAAAAATATCCGCAAATGGAGCAGGGCAGCTTAATCAAGGTTTAAATTATCTGATTGATTCACCCATTGCTAATGATATTCAAATGTTAAAATCAATTCATGCAAGTGGCAAATTTAACGCCTTAGTTCATTTGGAAATACCCATTTCCGATTTAGATAATCAAATACCACAAGTAGATGGCGTTGCTCAGATAAAAGATGGTCGTTTAGAATATATGTCTCAGCCATTAACTTTAAATCATATTAATGGTGCACTACATTTTAAAAATGCAGCTATTTCAACAAATTTAATAGACGCATATTTAGGAGATAAGCCTGTTAAAATTGATGTAAAGCCTATGAATAATAAATCTGCATCGACAAAAATAAATGTTACTGGTAAATATTCCATCGCTGATTTAAATAAATACTTCCCCAGTAAAATACCAAATTATATTTCTGGCGCAGCAACTATTCTAACGAGTTTAACTTTTGATAGTAAACAGGGGATGACAGTTGCACTCAGCAGTGATTTAAAAGGTATTAACATTAACCTGCCAAAACCACTGGGTAAATCTATCAATGAAGCTAGCACATTTACATTAATAATCAACAATATAACTGACCAAATCAAACAAATCTTGTTAAGTTATCAAAAAAAATTGTTTGTGAATATGTTTATTAATTCTGCTCAAAATAAATTTGCCTTTATTAAGGGAACGGTTAATGTTGGTCAAAAAACAAAAATAAAAATGCCATCCAAAGGGCTTAATTTGACAGCAAAGTTTCCTGCAGCTGACCTACAACCTTGGTATGCATGGTATATAAAAAATATAGCGAAACAGACAAACACTAATTTTTCTGGCATATTAAACAGTGCTACTTTACAAGTTGATAAGCTTAATCTTCTGGGTCAGTCATTAACTAACTTTTCAGTGCGTTATACGCCGTATACAAATTATTTATTATTTAATATTATTAGTAATAATATTATCGGCAATATTAATATTCCTAAACAAGTATCAGTCAATAAACCGATTGTAGCCAAATTTAAAAAATTCTACTTAAAGGCATCAACACAATCGTCTCCAAACAAACAGCAACAAATTAAATTGAATAATTATTACAATGTTAATTTTAACTTGGCTGACTTTCGTTATAATCAAATAAAATTTGGCGCTTTATCTGGAAAAATGCGAACCACAAATTCAAATGGGCTAATAATTAATCCGCTCAATGCACAATCAGCTAATTACAAGTTAATAAGCCAAATCGCATGGAATAATATAAATAATATGACTCGCTTTAAAGGGCAGCTAACTAGCACTAATACAGCTAAATTTTTAGCAGGACTTGGTTTATCAGGACAGGTTTATAGTAAAAATGCTAATGCGAAATTTGATTTACAATGGCGTGGCTTTCCTACTGATTTCAAGTTAAGTAATTTAAATGGTAATTATAATTTTAATGTGCAAAATGGCAAAATTTCAGGTTTAAGTCGTAGTACAAACGCTAAATTGGGATTGGGGACTATTATCACTTCCTTAAATATCGAAAGTCTGCCTCAACGAATTACCAATGGCTTTCGTGATAAAGGTAAAGGTGGTTTAAACTTTAAAAAAATGGAAGGAAATTTTACCATTAAAAATGGTAATTTATTAACACAGCGCGCATACTTAGAAAGTACTGTTGCTTATATCAGTTTAAAAGGTAGAATTGGTCTTGTGGCTAAAGATTTGAATTTAATGATGTCTGTTGTTCCACATTTAACCGCGAGTTTACCGGTTATTGCTACTATTGCAGGCGGTCCCATTGTTGGTGCGGCAACATGGGTGCTTGATAAAGCAATAAGCCCGGAAGTTAATAAAATTAGTCAGTATAATTATGCGATCACAGGTAGCTGGAAAAAGCCAATTGTGACCAAGAAATAGCTAAGCCAAATAGTCAAATAACTTTTATAGCTAGCTTATGTTATCCGGTTTGGAGAAAAATATGAATGCAATTACACAGGCAAAAAAAATTATTTTAGACCCTAATAATTTACAAGAGCAACATTTAGAAACCATTATGGGGCGTTTGTTAGCGCCAGGTATTGATGCTGGTGATTTATATTTCCAATCACGTGCTCAAGAATCATGGGGACTTGAAAATGGTAAAATTAAAAATGGAGCTTTTTCAATTGAGCAAGGTGTCGGTGTTCGTGCTATCAGTGGTGAAAAAACTGGATTTGCGTTTTGTGAAGACTTGATTATGCCATCATTAACACAAGCAGCAGATTCAGCCAAGGTTATTGCTAGAAATCATGATATTGGTAGCTTAGCTATCCATCGAAATAATATTATTAAGCCATTATATTCTCACGATAATCCTATGCAAAAAATTAATGATGTGCAAAAAATTGAAATTTTAAGAAAAATTGATTTACTCGCAAGAAAAGAGCCATTAGTTAAAAAAGTTAATGCCAGTATGTCAGCTTCGCATGATGTGATTTTAATCGTTGATCACCAAGGAAATTTATCAGCGGACCTTCGACCATTGGTGCGCTTAAACATTAGTGTTATTGTAGAAAAAAATGGACGGAGAGAATCTGGAAGTTTTGGTGGCGGTGGTCGTTTTGATTGCACGTATTTTTTAAATGAGCAGCTACTCGAAGAATATGTGAATGAAGCCGTTCGTATTGCTTGCATAAATCTAACCGCTGAAGCTGCACCTGCTGGTATTATGCCCGTTGTATTAGGCTCAGGATGGCCAGGCGTATTGTTGCATGAAGCAGTAGGGCATGGATTAGAGGGAGATTTTAATCGAAAAGGAACATCTGCATTTTCTAATAAAATAGGCCAACGTGTTGCAACCCCATTATGCACCGTAGTTGATGATGGTACACTTGCAAATCGCCGAGGTTCGTTAACCATTGATGATGAAGGTAGTGAATCTCAGTATACTGTATTAATTGAAAATGGAATTTTAAAAGGGTACATGTTTGACAAACATAATGCTTCGCTCATGAAAACAAAATCAACTGGAAATGGCCGTAGAGAATCCTATGCACATTTACCGTTGCCTCGTATGACTAATACTTATATGTTAGCTGGTTCACATGACCCAGCTGAAATTATTGCTTCTGTAGAAAAAGGTATTTATGCTGTAAATTTTGATGGTGGTCAGGTTGATATTACCTCAGGAAAATTTGTCTTTTCTACAAGTGAGGCATACTTAATTGAAAAAGGCAAAATCACAAAACCTGTGAAAGGTGCGAGTTTAATTGGTAGTGGCCCTGAAGTTTTGACCAAGGTAAGTATGGTCGGTGATGACTTAGCATTGGATAACGGTATTGGCACATGTGGTAAAGATGGACAATGTGTCCCCGTAGGCGTTGGACAACCCACACTAAAAGTTGATGAACTTACAGTTGGTGGTACTAAAATTTAAATTAATGCTGAGACTAAAACCGTTCTAAAAGATATTATTGATGATAAAAAATAGCTTGCTATAATGAGTTACCTAAATATTTTATATGTAACGCACACCAGGTCCACCATATGACCACAATAATTGGCCATTATTAATTTGAGGCGTTAATGTATAGTAATCATTTACCATATTAAAACCACTTTCATCACTAGGAAATACAAAAATTAAACCATTCGATAGCGTAAAAATAAAAGCAATAGAGGCAATTGAACCCGTTGATAAATTAGGTGGTACACCATTAACGCCACCGCGACAGTTAATTAATGAGCCCGTTGTTTGATAACACAAATCAACGCCTCGTTTATAGGGAATTGCAGCCTGAACTAATTCTGAATATCTTGCTTTTTTTGCATATGCATCATAACTTGGAATTGCAATAGCCGCTAACAATCCAACAATTGCGATTGTTATTAAAATTTCCATTAATGTAAATGCTTTTAACTGCTTTATCTGCATGGTAAGAGGGATTACCTATCCTTGTTAAGCTAGTATTTCATAGTTTAGTCCATTTCTTCTACTATGCCTAAATTAAAAAAATAAGTCCAGCATTATTTCGTGCCAAATAGGCGGTCTCCAGCATCACCAAGCCCTGGTAAAATATATCCATCACTATTTAACTTTTCATCAAGTGATGCTGCATAAATTTTAACTTCAGGATGATTTTTATTGAAAGCACTAATACCTTCAGGCGCAGCCACTAAACACACAAAGGTTATGCGCTGTATATTGTGCTTTTTAAGAATGTCAACAGCTGCAATTGCAGAACCGCCAGTTGCTAGCATTGGATCACAAATAATAAAGTCTCTATCTTCACTATCTTGAGGAATTTTAAAATAATACAAATGTGGCTTTAATGTTTGCTCATCGCGAAACAATCCAATATGTCCTACACGTGCAGATGGCATTAAATTAAGAAAGCCATCAACCATGCCAATACCCGCTCGTAAAATTGGTAAGATTACTGGTTTTTTACCAGCTAATACCGGTGATTGTATCGAGCATAATGGTGTTTCTATGTGTTGAGTGGTTAAAGGAAAATCTTTAGTGACTTCATAAGCAAGTAACATACCAATTTCTTCCACCAACTTTTTAAAATCTTTTTTTGGTGTTTTAGCACTTCTTAGTAACGTTAATTTATGGGCGATTAATGGATGTGGTATTTGAATAAAATTTTCCATATTCTTCATGGTTAAATCCTAATATGAATTTTTCTTAATTATATACCTAAACCACAGCAAAATGCGATTGTAAATTTTATCTTTTTTAAAGCTTATATCCTTAAAATATAATAATGGTTTTTGTTAATTATTCGCTTTTCAATGGGGTTTGGGTATAATTTTAATATTATTTGAAAGCATAGGAAACATGAATGTCAGTTTTAACAAAAATAAATGAAGTTCAACAACAGCTAGATTTTTGCCTTAATAAAACTCAAGACTTAGGTGCCGATGCCTGTGAGGTTGCTATCCATTATGGTATGGATACCAATATTGATGTCCGCTTAGGTGAAGTTGAACGATTAGAGTCTTCACAAGATCGAGGATTAGCGTTAACAATCTATAAAAATCAAAGCAAAGCGTCAGTGAGTACGACTGATTTTAGTAAGGCTGCTATTATGCAATTAATTGATAAAGCATTTAGCATTGCAAAATTTACTGAAGCCGATAATTGCAGTGGTATTGCGGATAAAGCATTATTAGCTTTTGATTACCCTGATTTAGATTTATACCACCCATGGAATGTTGATAGTGATGCAATGATTGAAAAACTACGCGCAGCTGAAGCGAAAGGCTTAGCCGTTGATAGGAAAATAACTAATTCAGAGGGTGCTTCTTTTTCTACGGGTAATCATTTATACGCCTATGCAAATAGCCATGGTTTCATCGGTCACTATGCGACAAGCAGCCACTATTTTGGTTGTAGTTTATTAGCGGAATCTGGCACAGAGATGCAGCGTGAATCGGAATATACTTTACATCGTGTTCCTGAGCAATTAGAAAACTTTGAGGAAATTTCTGTAACTGCAGCAAATAAAGCAATAAATCGACTGTCAGCAAAAAGTTTACCCACACAACAATCTCCTATTATTTTTAGTGCGCAAATGGCAAAAGGCTTATTGGGAAATCTATTGTCAGCTATTAGTGGAGGAAGTCAGTACACAGAGTCTTCATTTTTACTCAATGCAAAAGATACAAAAATTTTTGCTGATACAATGAATATCATTGAAGATCCACACCTGCATCAAGGTTTAGCCAGTAGTCCTTTTGATCAAGATGGCGTTCGAACACAAAAACGTAGTTTAATTGAGGCTGGTATTTTACAAGGTTATTTGTTAAGTCATTATTCTGCACAACGGCTTAATATGCAAACTACAGGCAATGCGGGTGGCGCACATAATATTTTAGTGCAAGATCATGGTGTAACTTTTAATGAACTCATAAAACAAATGCACCAAGGTTTCTTGGTTACTGAATTAATGGGACATGGTGTTAATTTAATTACAGGTGATTATTCACGCGGTGCTGTTGGTTTTTGGATTGAAAATGGCAAAATAGCTTATCCAGTGCATGAAGTAACTATTGCTGGAAACCTTAAAGATATATTTTTAGGTATCACAACCGTTGCTAATAATATCGACAGACGGGGCAGAATTCAAACAGGCGCATTACTTGTTGATCATATGACAATAGCAGGGCAGGCTTAGGCTATAGTTAACGGGTAAAAAAAGGATGTTGTAAAAAAACAACATCCTAAAGATAACAATTAACATGTCTTATTAATAGTTGAATTTAAAAATTCATTGATGACAAGTTCATCATCATCATCCTTCTCTTGAGATTTAAACTTATCAAAAAAGCTACAAATATTTTTACCTAATGATTGAATATTATCACCTATTTTTTTTCGTGGTTCTCCTAACGCTCTGTTAACATTATTACTGAAATTATACACCTGAGATGCTAGCAAAATAGGAATCATTAACGAAGAAAATAAACTGGCAACGATAGGTGGCGCAATAATTTCAATGGTTGAATCTGAAAGATATTGTTGAAAGTAATCAGTAATTTTATCGAGCATCAATGAGCCTAATCCTAAACCAAACAGGGCAAGTCCAAACTGAGCACTAGCAATTAAATCCATGCCAATAGCTATTCTATTAATAATTGCACTCAATGATGTGGCCATCCAAGCAGCCAAGATTGTCATTGTGATATATTGATCAGTGCCAGTATAAGCTTCTTGTATGCCAGTTAGAGCAATTGTAAAAGTAGTAAATGCCATTACCCCAAAAAATAAAAATTCTATTGTGCTTTTTAAAAAATCACCCCAAGAGTTTTCTGGTTTGTTACCACAACAGTTTAACAATGAGTCAAAAATAATGAATGAAGGCAAGCCAAGTAAAACACTCATAAACTGTTTAGTAAATTCTGTAGGTAATACATTACCCGTAAATAATCGAACGCTTCCTAAGCCGGTTAAGGATGCGGCTAGACCAAACTTTACCGGGAAAATTAATGTCTCTATATTTTCGAAAAGAACACTAGACATCTCTGAGTACCACTGTTCAGAATTATCGTTGCCCTTATTTATTAAGGGAGTTTTTTCGCTATTTTGCATAATTTTTCTCCGTTATTATATTGAATAACGATTATAGGCTTCTTGGTGTAGATGTAAATAATTTTTATCTTCGATGGAAATATTTTTTTAGAATTTCGCATTTAATCCTTATTTGGGTATATAGTTATAGAAAACCTAAAGGTCAAACGCGATGAAAAGTGTTAATCAAGCTTTAATTTCTTATATAGCTATCATACTTATAGCTTTATTCACGCTGAATGCTTGCAATAAGGAAAGTCCAAAGCAGCATGCTACACGTGTTGGTGTAAATAATGCTTTTCAAGCTTGGATTAAAGCGGTGAATACCGCAAAAGGGAATACAGATTCGTTATTACCCTTGTATCAAGAAACAGCTATTGTAATGCCGATGTTCACGCAAAATATTTTAAAAACAGCTATCGATCGTAAAGCTTATTTCCAAAAATTTACTGCATATAAAAATCTAACTGTATCCCCAAAATCTTTGATTATACAAACCTATGGTGATATTGCAGTGACTAGTGGCTTATTAAATTTCTATTATTTAAACGCACATGATAAATCAACATCAATAGACGCGCAGTTTAGCTTTGTGTATAAAAAAACAAACGGGAAGTGGTTAATTATTAATCAGCATGTCTCTGTCATGTCAAACTAACTTATGCTAATAGCCCATTCTCACACAGCATAAAGATAAAGTTAAATAGTGTCTTTTGAGCTGACTTTGTGCATGTCATTTATGAAACTAAGACTTCCCACTTTTGATACAACGTAGCCAACTGTGTTTGGTATTGTAACAGCATGTCCTGTTTATTTAAGAGTGTTTGTTCATTGCCAGCTTGGTATATTTCAGGTAGTGATAATTCATGCTCTAGAGATGTAATTTTTGTTTCTAGCGTGTTAATCTTTGTTTCAATGGTGCGAATTTCTTTTTGTTTCTGATAATCTTGTTTAGACTCAGAATTGGATTTAATATTTTCTTTTTTAGCTGATGGCTGAATGCTAACTTGTGCTTGCCATTGTTCATAGCCACCTACATATTCTTGAATTTTGCCATCACCTTCAAAAACAAGCGTACTTGTTACAACATTATTAATAAACGCGCGATCATGACTAACTAAAAGTAAAGTGCCATTAAAGTTAACCAATAAATCTTCTAAAAGCTCTAAGGTCTCTAAATCGAGATCATTTGTAGGTTCATCTAGCACAAGAAAATTAGCGGGTTGACTAAAAAGTCTAGCCAGTAATAAACGGTTTTTTTCTCCGCCAGATAAAGTTTTAACACAGACATTAGCACGCTCAGGGGAAAATAAAAATTGTTTAAGGTAACTTATAATATGTAGAGACTGGCCATTAAAATTTACAAATTGATCGCCGTAGCTAATATTATCAGCTACAGTTTTATCAAGTTCTAGCTGTTCTCGGTGCTGATCAAAATAGGCGATATCTAGTTTTGTGCCATGAATAACTTGCCCCTGTTGCAAAGAAAGCTTCTTAAGCAATAACTGAATAAGCGTTGATTTACCACAACCGTTATCGCCAATAATTGCAATTTTATCACCTCGAACAATCGTGGTAGAAAAATCATGTACTAACCGTTGGTTTTCATAAACGTAATTGATATTTTTGGCTTGCAACACCAATTTGCCTGACTTATTATCATCTTGTATTTTAAAATCAACTTTAGACATTACATCTCGTCTAGCTGCACGTTCTTCACGTAATTTTTTCAAAGCGCGAACCCGCCCCTCATTTCTTGTACGACGCGCTTTAATACCTTGACGAATCCAACTTTCTTCATTTTTTAAATTTTGATCAAATTTTTTATTTTGTTGTTCTTCAACTTCAAGTAAGTGTACTTTTTGTTCGCAATATTTTTTATAGTCACACTGAAATTCAGTTAACTTACCACGATCAATTTCAGCAATTTTATTAGCAACGTTTTGTAAAAATTCACGATCATGAGTAATAAAAATCACGGCGCCTGAAAAATTTTTAATAAAGGTTTCTAACCATAAAATTCCAGTTAAATCTAGGTGGTTAGTTGGTTCATCCATCAATAAAATATCTGGTGCTTCAGCTAAAGCTTTAGCAAGCAAAACACGTCGCTTATAGCCACCTGACAATTCATCAAACTTTGCATCTGGATTTAAAGCAAGTTTTGTAAGTGCTGTATTAATTTTTGTTTCGACTTCCCAAGCTGTTGCATTTTGCACTTGAAAGTCTTGTGAGACAATTTCAAAAACTGTTTTTTGCGTCTTTAGTGGAATTTCTTGGGGTAAGGTCGCAACCACGACATGACCTTGTGTTTGTATCTCACCTTTATCTGGTGTTATCTTGCCAGATAAAATTTTAAGTAAAGTAGATTTTCCAGCGCCATTGCGTCCAAGAATACATAATCGATCTGTTTTTTTAACATTAAGGTTAACGCCATCTAATAAAGGTGCTGAGCCAAAGTCAATAGAAATATTCTTTAAAGATAATATATGCATTATTCCAAGCCTAAATTATCATTATTAAAAATTCTATCTGCGCGATAACTTGAACGTACCATTGGCCCAGAAGCCACTTCATAAAAACCTTTTTTAAGGCCAATATCACGATATTTTTTAAACTGTTCTGGCGTGATATAAGCTTCTACGCTTAAATGATTCTTAGTAGGTTGTAAATACTGGCCTAAAGTTAATACATCCACTTTAGCAGCACGTAAATCATCCATGGTGTTGAGAATTTCTTCTTCAGTTTCACCCAGCCCTAACATCAAACTTGTTTTTGTTATAACTTTTGGATGCCGCTCTTTTGCATATTTGAGTAAATTAATTGTTTGCCAATAACCCGCTCGCGGGTCTCGAACTTTTTTGGTTAAACGTTCTACGGTTTCAACATTTTGTGCAAACACATCCATACCACTAGCAACGAGTAAATCTACCGCAGCAGCATTCCCATCAAAATCAGGCGTTAAGGCTTCAACTTTAGTCTTAGGAGAGGCTTTTTTGATTGCAGCAATACTATCTGCGTAATGTTGCGCACCACCATCGGGCAAGTCATCTCTATCCACCGAGGTTAATACAACATAAACCAAATCCATGATCTTAACACTTTCAGCCGTTTTTTTTGGCTCCTCAGCATCTAACCAACCCTTAGGATTACCTGTATCAACAGAACAAAATTTGCAAGCTCTTGTACAGACTGCGCCCATTAACATAATGGTTGCTGTGCCATGAGACCAACATTCATTAATGTTAGGACATTTTGCTTCTTCACACACAGTTGCTAATTGATGTTTTTTTGTTAAATCTTTTACTTTTTTAAATTCAGGAGTATGTTCAAGTGAGACTTTAAGCCATGATGGTTTTTTCTCTCTGGTATGTTTTTCTCTGTTTGATTTGTGCTTCATGCCATCTTTAATGGCATTAAATCCTTGTTCAGTCTGATATTTTTTCCCACTTTCAATGACAATAGACATTTTCTTTAATTGTTCACTCATGCCTTTTCTCTTGCATTTTAAATTAATATATGGTGATTATACCTAAACCATCTTGAAATGAGAAATCTATTCAGAATAAACCTTTCGTATGTATTCAAGCATAAGTACCAACTTTAAAAAGCATCGCGTTAATATGTACTAAGAATCGCATTTTAAGGTAATTTAGGTATATACTATAGCCTTAAAAGGAGCAACAAATGCCACATGTTATTCTTGAATACAGTGATAATTTAAACACTGACCCTAAAAACTTCGTTGATTTATTTAAGCAATTAAATGCATTTTTAGCTGAAAAACTACCTGCTGATATTACAGCATGTAAAAGTAGAGCGGTTGCTTGCCAGCATTTTTGTATTGCTGATGGACAAGATAAAGACAAAGTATTTATTCACGTCAATATTAAAATTCTTTCTGGACGTGATGAAATACATATTAAAACAGTTGCACAGCAAGTACATAAACAACTTATCAATTACTTTGCTAATATTTCATCACAAAAAATAATGATTTCTGTTGAAATCTCAACAATTCCTGATAATTACGTTAAATAAACTTTGTTTACATTATTAGTTACATGTTTTATGCATAACAACAAGGAGGTAAAATGAAAAAATTCATTACCATTTCATTTTTAGGTTTAAGCGCGATATCAAATACCTTATTTGCTGCTGAAGCAGATTGTAATGGGTTAATTCAAGAGGTTAGTCGTTATATTAATAATCCAACTGAAAATAAACAAATGGCAAATAAAGCCGAGAAGTGGAAAAATATAAATTGGATTCAGCAACAAATGGGTAAGGGAACAAAAAATACAGTTAGTAAAAAAACCTATTTTTGGAGTAACTTTGGATTAGTTACCATTAATGATTCAGTAGTCGCTCAAATAGGGGAAATGCCCCAATCATTAAAAAAAGTGAGTATTGATGGCTTACCAAGCTTAAATGATACAAATCAAATTTTAGGCAAAGCAACAAGCATTAAAACACAATTATTTTACCGATATGCTTGGGTTTGTACAGATACAGGATCAAACCTAATTGTAAATACTAATACTGAAGGTAATGTTTTAGGTGTCGCAGGTATGAGTTGTAACTCATCAGTAAATGATGCAACGAACAGTCCAGATTGCGTTGGGTTTAGTACTATAAAGGGAATTAATTAATGAAAAATAAAAATATGCTTTGGCTTATTTTATTATGTATATCTACGCCAGTTTTTGCTGATAATGCTGTGCAAGGGTTTCAACAATTATCTAGTTATGATTGGCATAATTTATTTTCTAAAGATGAATTATTTTTTATTGCGCGTATAGGCATGGGATTATTACTGGGAATATTAACGGGCTTTACTCATGATATAAAAAGTAAAAATTATGTTGGTCTGCGTACCTATGGTGGTGTTGCTTTAGGAGCTGCAGCCTTTACTGCAACAGCGACATATCTATACTTACTAACCGGCAAAGGCAATGCGTTACAGATTATTGCAGGAGTAACAACGGGAATTGGTTTTCTCTGTGCTGCTGTCATATTTAAAGAAGGCTCTGTGGTTCGCGGTTTAGCAACAGCCGCTAGCTTATGGGCAACTGCCGCGGTTGGTATTGCTTGTGGTGCAGGTTTATTTGCACCAGCAATTGCAATAACAATCGTGATTGTTTTATTTCATTTTTTTCCAAAATCAGGAAATGCTGCGATTGATGACTAACTGGCAAATAAAAAATTATACAAATATTTCAGTTGCTGAACTTTATCAAATCTTACGATTACGCCAAGAAGTATTTATCATTGAACAAAACTGTATTTATCCAGATATTGATGATAAAGATCATAATGCTATGCATTTGCTTGGAACTATTGATAATAAATTAATTGCCTATGCCCGCTTATTTCAACCTGATGATTATTTTCAGGGGTATAGTTCAATTGGCAGAGTTGTTGTTGCGAAACAAAAAAGAGGACAGCAAATAGGACATGCATTAATAAAGCATGCAGTTCATTTTCTTAAGACGCAATATCCTCATTCACCTTGTAAAATTAGCGCACAAGCATATTTGATGACACTTTATCAATCATTTGATTTTATCGCAGAGGGGAATACTTACTTAGAAGATGGTATTCCTCATATTGCCATGATTAAAATTTAAGACCTATACCCAAACAACTTCAAGTTGCAAAGCTTTCACAAAAAATTTAAAATTTCAGGTGAGGGTGATTTGGATATAATTATTTTTTGATAGCTATCTATACTTCTTAGAAGAAGATGCTGGACTCATATAATTAGAAATAGCATTAAAACAAATATAAGCAATGATAATTGAACAACTTGCCAAGCCAAATAATAACCAAAGCGGTACATCCTCAGTGGAAAGTTCGCTAACGATATTCAATTTTTCAACTGTATCAGCTTGGGTTTGTATTGTCAGAGGAAATAAACCTGAAAGTGCCAGTAATCCCTTTGTTCCTTTTGGTAATTGATTATTTAAAAAGTGCGGTGTAGTCGTAAAACTATGTCTTACTGCTAAGGCATTATTATCTGGATAGCCAAGAAAAATTGAATCTGCAGAAAGGTTTGGTTTAATTTCTGCCATACAAAGTTTCTCTAGCGCTGTGTTTTTTTCAATGCTTGATTCTATTGTGTTTGTTTGATGATAAGAAATAGGCAGGGATAATGACGTATGATCAAAATGTTTTTTAATAAATTTACTAAAATTCCGATGCTTATTAAAGTGGTCAATATAAACAGGATGTTTAGCTAATATACTAAAAGTATCCTGTGGCACTAACTCATTGATACGGTTAACTAGCATAGCTTGTTGCGCTACAGGATAAACACATGTCATTCGACTTAGCGCGAACAAACGTTCTTCAAATGGAAGTTTGCTAAGCATGCGTTGATATTGTTCAAAGAGTTCAGTATCATAATGATAGACATCTAAAAAAATCTTTTGGCGTTCAAGTTTAAGCTGGGCAAAATCTCCAAGCGCCATCTTTTTTAATTTTTCCTTTAAAGACGTTGGTTTTTTCCCTAGATGAAATACTTTTTCATCATCTAGTGCCTCTACACCTTGAAAAAAAGCGACTGTGCATGCAGGAGAGCCAATGTTACTTAATGAAAACCATAGATTTTTAGATATTATTTTATCAACACCTGAAATCAGGTTTAATTTATTTAGGAATAACTTTAATATTTCAGGTTTATCAGAGATGATTATATAATTAATTAAATTTATGGTCTGTTCTGGTTTGAGATTCATTTCTTCAATCACGAACCTTTCAATCCATTGAGCAATTTTCTCTTCATCATGAAAAAAAATTGCATGTTTAATTTTATCAAGCAGAATGAGCGCCTCTTGAGGACGAATATAATAGGCATGAATTGCTTGATTTAATTCAAGTGGTTCATGCATAACTTTATATTTTTTTTCTGCTAAGTAAACAAAATTCTTCTTCGAATCAGGATAGGCAATAGCACAGGCTTTTAAATATTCAATATTATTTTTAATAACAGACTGTTGATATAAATATTCAGCAATACTAGGTGTGATTGCATTAGGAGAAATCCAAGGGTTAATGGTTTTAATTTTTTCCATAAACGTAGATAAATTATTATGCTTAATTAAGGCTTTAAGCATTTCATATTCAGAGATACTTATTTGTTGTTTATGGATATTTATTTCACTAATCAAATCTAAGGCTTGGTAAAATACATTATGTTCATCCAAAGTATAGAATTTAAAAAAAGCCTGCCAGAATTGAGATAAATGACTCTTCGGATCCTGGCTATCGATTAAATATGTCTCAATGGTTTTTATCGCTGCTTTTTCATTGATAGGACGCTTTCTAATAGCTTTCGCAAGTGTCACAAAATAATCTTTTGTCAATGGAGCATTGGTCAGTATTTTGCTAATTTTTGTTGTTTCTAATGCGTGTTCTTGTTTAAGTTCCAGCTTACCTTGCTCATCAAGCAACAAGGGTATTTTGGCATTGTTAACACAAGTTATTTGAGCACTAAGTCCTTCATGTAAAAATGGAAATTCAGTACCTTCTGTCACTAAATAATCAAAAATGGGGTAAGGCAACTTACCTATTTTTATAATAATAACTTGAGCATCAGTGGACGCTTCAATTTCAGTTTGAAAGTTTTTTGCAGTAATATCAACAAATTTAAGTATTTCATTATTAGCTAATTTATCGATAATGTTGTGTTGCTGTTCTGTAAACTCATTTAATAAATATAGAAACGTTTTTTGAGTTGGATATAACGTTTTAGTTGTATTTCTAATCGCAGTCGCTAATCCTTCAATGACCCAAGCAATATCAAATTGAAAATGATGGTGTAGTCCATAAACGGCCATTGCCTTAGTCTGCGAGCTATTACGATTTAATAAATAGTCAATATTTTTTTTTATAGATTTATCTAAATGCTGCAAGTTAGCGATGGCTAAGTTTTTATCAGCTTTGGGTGTGATAAATGAAAACTGTTTTGATTCAAAAATATGCTCGCCGTCAGGCGTGGTAATCTTAATTTTTGCATTTAATAAATTAATGTCAATATCTATGATGTTATTTGCTTTCAAATAATCACAAGGTTTATAATTATTTTGTTGTTGCTCAGTCAATGCTATTTCAACAAGATCAAATTCATCTTTATTATGTTCGAAATAGCTGGTTGAGATAAGCTGAGTTTTATCGCTTAACCAGAAAGGCTTTTCAAGCGTAAATGTCCCGTCTAATTGATAGAGGGTTCTCAATCCTTCATAAAAATCATCATGATAAATGAATGAAATTTTTCCTTTAAAGTTAAGACTTCTAAGAGCGCGATGTATGTTCACAGCAGCTTTATGTACGCCAAAGCCAAAAACATTAGTTACCGTACAGGCAATTCTAATTTCATCTGTATCTAAATATGTTTTAAATTTATTATTCATCAACTGTATTTCTTTATTTGTTGTAGTGCAAATTATAACCAGGCCAAAAAATAAAAGCAAGTCAGCTTGAAGCTACTGTCAATTCGTCACTGTAAAAAAAAATTATTACTTAATTTTATATTAATTTTTTTCTGATAATATTTAACATAAAAATAATAATGAATAAAACAGAATGGCAAATACAGTAATAAAAAAACAACCTCATCGTCAGAAAACTTATTTTTTCAATAGCGATTCCTCATTACATTCAATCGAAAAAGGGATTGTCACTGGTGTTATATCATCTTTTGCTATTGGCCTTGCATTATATCCGATTGAAGTGGCAAAAATTTTAAGTCAAACAGCAACTTCTTTTAAACATAACCCACATAGGACAACGTACTACAATTGAAAATCATGTTAAAAATGTTAGTGTTAATAATAGAGAAGAAACTTTCACCAATTATAAAATAAAAGGAATCACAGCGGCATTAGTTTCAGCAATTGATACTGCATTTTCACAATACAACTCCAATAAGCAAACACGCGCCACAATAAACGAAGCGACAGGAAATTTTAATAAGCCACAAGGATTTGCACAAAAATTACGTTTTGCTACAAATGGATTGCCTGTTCGATTTACCCGTAATTTAACCACAGCTGCAGGTATGTGTTTTACATCAGATATAACGCAATTAATTGCACAAGTCACACCGGATGAATTAAAATCTTCACATCAATTAATTAATTTTGCTGGTTATTTTACAAGCGCTTGTATTGCAGCAACATTAGGAACGCCGATAGAAAATATTTATCGCAAACAATTAAAAGCAATGGATAGTTCCTATCACATTCCATCATGGCACAAAGTGATTCAAGCAAATGGCTGCAAAACGCTTTATCGTGGCTTTAGTAAGAATATTGCAGCAACAACCATTGCCTACAGCATCCTTAACACGGTTGAGAAAAAAATGGAGCAATTGTATGAAAACACTAGCGATGAGACAGAAAATACAAACCCTGTGGTATCTTGTTAAATTAACTTAGCTATTTATTTGGTTAATACATCAATATAGGCTTGCTCAACTGCTTTTTGGTTTACTGTTGTAACTAACTGAATAGGATAACCAGCTGTAGTTTCATAAATTTGGGCATAGTGGTCATCGTGTGTCAATTTGACATCAATTTTAATGGTTTTAGTTTTTGCAGGATGAACTAAAACATACGCTGCTAAAGGATCCCAAAAATCATACTCTCCATTTTTTATGTATTGATCATTTTCATGTAACATCGTGTAAACAAATTGTGCCGATGGGGTTGTTAAATGCTGGCTAAGTGTCTGCATAAATTCCTCAGTAACAGGCACATGATTTGTTACATCCAAAGCCACTAGTGTTATAGGTAAATTAAAAGTTAGTACTTGCTGAAAACTTTCTGGATCCACATAAATATTCCACTCAGCATAGTGGTTTTCTGTCTTGGGTATAAATGCATCAATATTGCCAGCCACATTCACAGCACCACCCATAACAATAAGCGAATGAATCTGTTTTTTAAGCTGTGGTGTTGTAGTTAAAAGATTCGCTATATTGGTTAAGCTACCTAAGGATAAGACTGTGACTTCTTTTTTTTGCTGTTGAATAATATCAATCAATTGCTGTTTATTAATTTGCACAGCAGGTTTAACATTATTAACTTGAAATGAATCATCGATGAGTTTTTTTGCATACGGGGGATACACATTATTAAAAGCAGGTTGCTTTGTTATGCCAACATAAACAGGAATTTGTGTTTTATTAAGCATTTTTAATAGGTAGGCAACATGATTAGCTGCTGTATTCGCCGCGCTAGCACCATTAGTATCAACGACAATCGCTTTGATATCTACGGTTGGTGTTTTTAATAAATATAAGAGTGCGATTGCATCATCCGTACTTGCATCAGTATCGATGATTACAGGTAATTTTTCAGCGAAAGCAAAACAAATAGGAAAAATGCATAGCATTAGCGCGATTATTTTTTTCATGACTTTCTTTCAATCGTTAATAGGTTTGTAAACTCATAATAAATTCGGTATATTTTCATTATTCAATGAAGCAGGAGAATATCATGACAAGTATAAAAAACCAAACGGTAATGATTACAGGCGCGTCCAGTGGTATTGGTGCAGCGTGTGCCGAACTTTTTGCAAAAGCTGGGGCAAGACTTATTTTAGTAGCCAGAAGAGAGTCACGTCTGATATCACTCATTAGTCGATTACAAGAAATCTATCCTGATCTTGAATCTCATTTATTACAATTGGACATTTGTGATAGGCAAGCTGTTGAAAAATCCTTAAATAACTTACCCGAGAAATGGCGTCAAATTGATGTATTAGTGAACAATGCTGGGCTTGCTGCCGGACGTGCAAAAATACAAGAAGCAGAGATTGATGATTGGGAAGCCATGATTGATACAAACGTAAAAGGCCTATTGTATGTCACAAGACAAGTTTTACCGAATATGCTTGCACGAAATCAAGGATATATTATCAATATTGGATCTATTGCTGTACATCACGCTTATTCGGGTGGCAGTGTTTATTGTGGGACTAAAGCATGTGTTCGCTCTATTTCACAAGCCTTAAGACAAGATATTTGTGGCAGTGGTATTCGCGTTACTGAAATTGATCCAGGATTAGTTGAAACAGAATTTAGCTTAGTACGTTTTAAAGGCGATGAAACCATTGCCCAAAATGTCTATCAGGGTATGACACCCTTAACACCTATGGATGTTGCTGATACGGTGATTTATTGTGTTAATCGCCCTGCGCATGTTAATTTGGCTGAAATCGTATTATTCCCGACCGATCAAGCCGCGGCGCAAGTTATTCATCGACGTGCTGAATAACCGCGCGTCTGAGCCAACCTAAACTTCAACCTGCGCAGAAAAAACTGCGCAAGCATGATCGCAATTAATCTCTTGGCTTACGTGATAATTTTTTACGTTTACCTTCGCTATTAAATGAGGGCTTATCCTTGTTATTATTTTGTTTACGTGGCTTAGGTGCAAAACCATCACGACTGCCTTTACTTTTTTTCCTTTTCTTATCAGTAAATGATTTATCTTCATGCTTGTTTCGGCTTCGATTACGCTTTCTACCATCATGACGAGCTTCTGGTTTACGCTGAAAATCGCGACCTTGTTCACGGCGTTGTCTTTTCTCTGCTTTTGCTTGAGCTAATAGCGTTTCATAATCTGCCAAAGGATTATCTTGTTCGCTTAGGTAAGCTAATGCGGCAGCAACATCACGAATTTCACAATTATCTTTTGTGACTAAGGAGTCAATGATTTCATAATAAGGCTTTAAATAATTCTCTTGTTCAATTGCATTAATAATTTTTGTTTTTAATTGATTTTTCCGGCTTTTATGGATTTCTTCTAATGACGGCGGTTGCACTTCTTCAATTCGCTTATTGATTGCACGCTCAATATCACGCAACAATCGTTGTTCTCTGGAGGTGATAAAAGATAAGGCTTTACCTTCACGCCCAGCTCGTCCAGTTCGTCCAATACGATGGATATAAGATTCTGTATTAGTTGGAATATCAAAGTTAATTACATGCGTGATACGTTCAACGTCAATACCGCGCGCAGCTACATCTGTGGCAACAACAATATCTAAATGGCCACTTTTCAGTTGATCAACCACTTTCTTTCGCATCGATTGATCGATATCACCATTTAATGCCGCAGCAGCTAAACCGCGAGCTTGTAATTTTTCTGTTAACTCCGAAGATTCATTTTTAGTACGAACGAAAATAATTGCCGCTTGCATTTCTTCCACTTCAAGATAACGCGTTAATACTTCAAGTTTTCGACGATACTCAACACGAATATAACTTTGTGCAATGGCATCAACGGTCACAGTTTTAGCTTCTATTTGAATTTTTTTAGGGTGATGTAAAAATCGTTCAGCAATTTTTTTAATTGAGTTATGCATTGTTGCAGAAAATAATGCGGTTTGATGCGGATGGGGAATTTGTTCTAAAATCCATTCGATGTCATCAATAAAACCCATATTAAGCATTTCATCGGCTTCATCCAATACTAATGTTTTTAAATGATTAGTTTTTAATGTACCACGACGTAAATGATCTTGAATTCGACCGGGGGTACCAACGACAACATGGGCACCACGTTTTAATGCACGTAGTTGAATACTATAATCTTGCCCACCATAAATTGGGGTGACATTAAAATCAGGTAAATCTTTCGCATAGCGATGAAAAGCTTCGGCGACTTGAATTGCTAATTCACGTGTAGGTGCAATAATAATGGCTTGTGGTGCCTTAAGTTTCACATCAATATTTTGTAAAATAGGCAATGCAAAACCTGCTGTTTTCCCAGTACCTGTTTGAGCCAGTGCTAAGACATCATCACCATTGATGATGGCTGGAATAGTTTGTTCTTGAATTTGCGTTGGTACTTCATAACCTAATTCATTTAAAGCGTTCATGAGAAAATCAGCTAGGCCTAGCTTGCTAAAGTTGTTTGACATTCTTATAATCCAATTCGAGTGTTTTTATTGGTTAGCGCTAAACAATAGGCTAACAGAGTGAGTTGCGTCACTATACGGATATATTGCGGGTATGTCAATTTTTATACAATAAATAGAGGTTATTTATGCAAGTACAGCAATGGGCCGTTGTGGGTGCAGGCGCTGCGGGTATTGCTAGCGTGGGTCATTTATTAGATCAAGGTATTGACCCCCAACAAATTATCTGGATTGATCCCAGCTTTTCAGGAGGTGATATTGCACAAAAATGGTTAGAAGTACCCAGTAATACCAAAGTCGGTCTATTTCATCAATTTTTTAAACACTGTCAAGCTTTTGAAATTGCTCAAGCACCTAATTTTGCTTTATTTCAAATGCCCGTATCTGATACTTGTCAATTAAAAATGATTATTCCTCCATTAAAATGGGTGATTAAAACGCTTGCTAATAAAGTGCAAACCATTCAAACAAACTGTCTTGCCATTGATAAAACCACATCAGAGTGGCAACTAACACTCGAAAAAAACACCCGCATTTATGCCCATAAAGTCATATTGGCAATCGGTGCTGAACCTAAACAGGCAATTTATGCGCAACCAACAACCATCAAACTAACACAGGCCTTAAATCCAACATTATTAGCCGCACAAGTGACAGCCAATGATATTATTGCTGTATTTGGTTCGTCACATTCCGCTATTTTAATTATTAAAAACTTAGTCGAGCTAGGGATTAAAAAAATTATTAATTTTTATCGTCAGCCACTACGCTATGCGCAATATTATCCGGATGGGATATTATATGATAATACAGGTTTAAAAGGCATTGCAGCCACTTGGGCAAAACAGTATATTGAAGAATACCCCTTGGAGAATTTACAACGTGTTTTATCAACAAAAGACACAATTCAAACTTTATTACCCCAAGCCGATAAAGCTATTTATAGCATTGGTTTTAATCGCCGTTCAATCTTATTAAATCAACAGGTCATTAATGCTTATGATATGAAGACAGGGCGTATTGATCAGCACTTATATGGCGTTGGTATTGCTTTTCCTGAACGGATTATTGATAGGACTGGTAATGAAGAGTTCAATGTTGGGTTATGGAAATTTGCGCAATTTTTAGAGAAAAACATTTCTAATTGGATTAGCGAATAAAAATAGAAACCTAAATCATTTCAATATGCCAAATTTTAAGAAAAAAGCAAATTAAAAAGTGCGATGGTGAGGCATAATGCATAATGCCGAAAAATCTATTCGGCATTATGGGTATAAAATAAAGTTTATTTATTTTATACCGAGTCTTTTTTTAGCATTTTTATTTTTTGGTACACTGCTATCATTACTTTCATTAGTTTTTTTAGGTATTTTGGGAGATAAAGCGCCATGATTAGACAATGCTTTAGTCACATTTTCTTCATTAGAAGAAGAATCACCATCTACTGTCATTTGGCTCGAGCAGGGTAGCGATAAATCCTCAAAATTTGGCATTATTGTTTTATTCGTCATATGTTCGTTTACTGGCTGTGGAAAGTATTCTTTAAATTTATTAAATAATTTATTCAATCGCCCATTTAAGCTTAATAATTGTATGTGATTCAGTGATTCAAAAATAATAATAGCTAACTCTTTTTTATATGAGTCTAAATCTATATTAGCCCCTCTAAATTCCATTTCAAGTTCAAATACTGCCTTAATAAAGGCTTTTGCAATTACTACTTTTTCCTCTGTTACATCTGTATTTGTAGCTCCAGCAACAAATGAAAAAAAAGCACCTGTTGCCGTATTGTTAATTTTATCTAATTCTATATTTAATAAATAATTAAGAATTATATCATTCACAAACTGTAAACCTTTACGGTTTTTTAAACTCACATCAGGTACCACAAAATTATATGTTTTATATAGTAAACATAAATGCTTTAATATATTTTTTGCTTTTTCAAGATGACAGTATGCTTGTGATCGAGGGTAAATTTTTTGAACTTCATCACTATTTAATAATTGGTTTAATTTTTCTTCAAGAGAAGCCAAAGTTTCATTATCAAAAATTTTACACCTATTAATTTTATTTTTTAGTGTAGACATAGTTGTGTGAACAACTTCTGTATCCTGATTACTGTATTTATTTAACTCGTTATATATTGCGGCTTTAATATCGTTTGCTACAGCCAACGTCATAAAATCTTACTCCCAAATTTTGTTATTTATTATCTGGGAATCTTGTACTATGAAATTATCGTATTTGTCAATAATAATCGCCAACAATGACGATAGTGCCTCCCTCTTTTGGTAAGGTAACGAAGTGGCGATTTAACCATTTTGCATCTTTCGTATACATACGCACACAGCCATGACTTGCATGATAACCCGGTACTGAATTTGAACCATGTAAAGCAAATCCACCTTTGAAAAACATACAATAGGGCATAGGAGCACCATCAAATTTGCGCGATTTACAACCACCACCACCTTTACGATAAACTTCAAACATTCCATTGACTGTTCGACATTTTTCTTGAGTATCGGCGCACCAGTCCTTACCGCCAGACATTGGCCCCCAATGAACTAAATGTCCATGTTTATCATAGGCCGCCCAAGCTAGTTCACTCGGAAAAACGATTACAGCATTTTTGCCAATCGGATTAACCGCACGCGGAAAAGGCGCATAATCTAAATGATCTTTAGATGACATATCCTTTGGTACAACGATTGTCTGCCCACCCCATGGATTACCATTAACACGATTAAGTCGCATCACAATATCACGCTCAATGGGATCTTTAAATAAAGATTGCCAACTTTGACCACTACGTACTTTAATACACTCATAATCAGGATCATTGCAGTAGGCTTTAGTTGCGTAACGTTTTGCCTCCGCTATGACTGGAAAAATAAGTAAGTATATGAGCATAATGCCCAAAAATATGGCTGGATTTTTAGGATGACTCAACGGGTGTTGCATGGTGTTCACCTTTTGTTCATATATTAGTTTTAACTATAGTATATAAATCAAGCTATGCCCAAACGACTACATAATGCGAAATGTTAAGTCATTATTTTTTGGGGATTGGACGTTTTGAGGCAAAGGCTATTGCATTAATTACCAGAGCAGTGCTTAAATAATGTTTTATCTTGTGTTGAGTTGCTAGGATGATAAAACCTCCTGAATCTATAAACATTTTACAAAATCGAGCAACCCTACTTGCTGGGAAAACAGTGGCTGAAATTGCGAGTATGCAGGGTAAATCTATCCCAGAAAACTTAGTTCAAGCCAAAGGCTGGATGGGAGAGGTCTTAGAATCTGCATTAGGTGCTAGCGCAGGAAATAAAGCACAACCTGATTTTGTGAATTTAGGCATTGAGTTAAAAACGCTGCCAATTAATCGACAAGGTAAACCATTAGAATCTACTTATGTAACCACGTTGCCTTTAACAATAAGGCGAACGATAACTTGGCGTGAATCAGAAGTATACGCCAAACTCAAACATGTATTGTGGATACCAATTATCAGTGAGCGAAATATGCCTGTCTGCGAAAGAGTCATTGCAAATCCTTTTCTATGGCAACTGCCCACCGAAGATGAAGCAATTCTAGCGACTGACTGGCAAGAAATAATAGACATGGTTGCGCTCGGACAAATAACGCAATTATCAGGACGATTTGGCGTGTATTTACATGTTCGTCCTAAAGCTGCGCATTCTCGCTGTTTAACCGATGCATTTGATAATGAAGGCAATTTAGTTCAAACACTACCAAGAGGTTTTTATCTAAGAGCACAATTTACACAAAAAATACTCCATCAGGTTTTTCAATAAATTGTATCTGTTTTAATCAATCCAGCTATACTTAATATAAGTGACATGTATAAAACGTCACGGCTTAGTCAAAAAACAAAGCAGGAGCAAAGCCAATGAAAGGTTTAATAATTATCTTTTTTGCGAGCTTAATCGCTCTGCCTGTATACGCGGAACAAGTAAAAGTTTATCAACAAGACACAACCACTGGTGTCTTACCAGAAGATACCATGTATCAAAATCCTGTCACACGGTATCATAATGAAGGTTTTGAGCAACAATCTGAACATCATCAGCAATTACGCAATGAAGCCTATGATGTTGAACAAGGAAAATTCAAATCACAAGCGCCAAAAGTTTATGATTTAACAGATGAACCGCAATAATTTTTGCGTATAATTTGAACTATTTGATATTAAAGTCTACCTTTTAAGTACGGGGATTTATAAAAATCCGTTAAAAAATATTTAGTATATTTATATTCAATTTAACATCGGAGTATGCCATGAAACGAATTTTGGGTATTATTTCCATCTCTCTCTCAATGATAATATTGTCAGGGTGCACCAACGAAGATATAGGAATGACTACTGGTGCTATTGCTGGCGGTGTGATTGGTAGTCAGTTTGGTGGTGGTGCAGGTAAAACAGCTGCAACAATCGGCGGTACCGTCGCCGGTGGCTGGATTGGCCGTGAAGTAGGTAAAAATTGGTAAGTTTTTAATAATATTTCTCTGTAATAAAAACATTAGGTCATGAATTCGCATTTTGAAATTCTTTAGGTATAATCAGCCTCAAATATTAATTATAAGGTTTGATCCGATGCCCCTTTCAAATAAAAAAATTAAAAAAAGTAATCTGGCTGTAGCAACAAATAATATCAATCAAGACGCTAAGGCAATAAAAAATCAATTGTATTTTTATCTTGTAACTGACCAAAATGATACAACCAAGATCGAAAAATTACCTAGTCATTTATTTGAAAGATACACCACCTTCGGCAAAAAAATTGATCATGTGATTGAGGTTTTTAACTCTATTGATAAAGAAATTAATGCACTTATTAACGCGTTAAACGCACATATTAACGAGAAAAGAAAAAAATTTATCAAAGAAATACAAACAGAAGAAACTGTTAAAAAAATAGAGAAAAAGAGTGAAGACTTAATAACATTTCTAAAAGCAGAAATAGCTTTTTATAAAAAAACATTTTTTTTATGGAAAGATTTGGCTTTGTTTTATGATTTAGCTGGCCAAAAAAGGGTTAGTGAAAAAAAAACTCTAATTGATAATCTTTTCCACTTAATGGAAAATTTTTTTTATGGATTTACATATGGTAAAACAAGTGACATAACAGGTAATATAAGGTTAGATTGTTATATTACAGATCACTACCTCGAGAATTCTATACTTGCACAATCACCAATTAAAAATATTCTAGAATTTGATGTGGCTAAACAAGAGCGTTATCTACTTAGCCTTAAAGAAATTTCAAGTGATGGTAAAGTATCAATAGAAAAGCAGCATAACTATAACTTAGAAATGATATCTTTAAGAGAATATTATGCACATTTTTTATATGGAAAAAATGAAGACCTAAAAAAAATATTCAGTGCCATGTATCCAGAATATATTGGGTCTAATTTAATTTTAGAACTTACCTATCTCATAGAAAACTTAAAACATATGCCGGAAGGTAAGCTTGTTACAATAGATAGCTATAAATGCATGTTTGAACATCTTGCACACTTTATTAGCAATACTTATGCGCAAATAATGAATGACTTTCCTTCAAGTATTGTCTCTGATAAGCATGCAGCAATGTATGTGCACCATCTTAATCAATTAAAATCTCGAATGTTGATGATAAAGCCTAAAAATTTAATTGAAAATCATTTGTTTTTCTTAATGCAATTATGTTATTTAAAAGCATTAAAAATTGCATCAACATTCTCTAACTATCAAGAACATGATGCCTTAATAAAGCGCTATCAAACTAAAATTGAACAATTTAAACAAGGTGAAAGTGAAAGTGAAAGTGAAAGTGAAAGTGAAAGTGAAAGTGAAAGTGAAAGTATTAAGATAACGCATTCAAAAATAGTGAATGAGTTTTTAAAACACTTTGGTTGCTTAGATGAAAAAGAAGCCGAAAATAGTTTTAATACCATAAATACAGAGTTAACAAATGAAAATACACATTATCAAAGTGATCAAGAAATTGCGTTAACTGTAAACACCTTTAGATTTATTCAAGATGCAATTAAATTTTTTATTAGCTTCCTTAGTGAGGATTTTTCTCAGTCAAATATATTTAAGCTAGGAGATGAAAGTAAAGGCAAATTAATTGAATTCATGAAAAAAGCAAATACAAAAGAAGATGTATCATCCATGATTACGTTATTTTGCAACATAAGAGATTATAAAAACAAATACATAGTATTTTTGCAACAAATAAAAGATATTTTAGATAACAAAAAATTCTATAAACCTCATTTATCGTTAGATAGATCACTATCTGAAAATATTGAAACATTCATTTTAATGCAATCTTTATCGTCAATAAATAAAGCAAAACAATTAGATACCGAGCAATATGAATTACTTTATAAGATAATGTTTTCAATCGAAGATTTATCACCGCTTTTAACTAAAGTTGATTTAAAATTTGCCATTATAAAATCATTAATTACTAGTCAAGTTATAAATAAAAGCTCACTATATGAGCCAATAATGTTTTTGATGTTTTGGGTGAAAAAAAATCGTAAAGACAGTCATGATCATTATAAAAAATTATTGACCACAATACTTCCGCTCGCACAAGTTTCTGAAATATTTTCTCTATATATTAAAGATAAAATTGAGCATTTGAAAAATAAAAAACAAACTTGTTCAATTGCAATGTTTCAACCATTTATTATTGAATTTAATAATTTCATTAAAAACATTGAATATTTATACGTAGATAATAAATTAGCAGCTCAAAAAATTAAATTATATAAATTTATGGAAAATAAAGTTAGTTACTTTATATCAAAAATAAAAGCTTTTGATGAAACAGATGTTCCTAATATGTTAGAAAAATCAAAAGAGAACAATGAAGTTTTAAGAGAGAATAATCATTTATATGAGCTAAAGTTTCATGAAATGAATATTAAAATAAACCAAGCCAAGCTTACATATTTAACAGCCATTGAAAAACTAATACAAACAATACACTTACTTTCAGAGTCATCTTCTGGAAATGTAAAAAAAACTATTGGTAAGCTTTTTATGAAAATTATTTTTGCGCTTGATGAACGCTTCGGTTCAAAAAGTAACGATATCATATTCACGAAGGAAAATTACATCCTTATGTTTTCATATCTTAAAAAAGATATAAATGAGCAGCATGCTTTACATTATAAAGAAAACTCAAGGAAATATTTTTTAGCCCAGCAAGCGTTACAAAAAAATCTAAGCGACTTTAATATAGAAAAACAAACGGAAACAAATATCAAAACATTGAATAAAAAACTCAGGAACATAACTTCAATTATTAATACATTACTTACCATAATCAATCAACCAACAATTAAAAATAATGAGGAAAAAATAGACTATTTGTCTTTAAAAAACATGTTGGATATTAAAGATGTGTTAGAGTCAAATAATCTTTGGTCTAAATATTTAGAAATGATTGATTATTTAGAAGATAGTTATAATAAGCTAACGGCATCAAAGTTTACTCAACTCTTTGAAATCTCAAATGAAACATTTAAAGAAATTAGCATGCCCGTCATTGCGAGCGAGTATGCTAATTACTTAACTGTATTAAGAAACTTATTAAATTTAAGTATTTATTATATTAACATGCATTCTAATAACTCAATGAAATTAACTGATGAAATTAGCGTTTTATGCTTTAGAGAAACATTTGATTTCTTTCAAAAACTCAAGGAGGAAAATAAAAAAATATACCACATGCATTTTTCTGATTTTTATCAAAAATTCATGGAAAAACTTGATATACTCTATCAGTATGAAATCACTTTATTAAAGTCAAAACTTGAAAATACTGTTAAAGGAGATTATCAACAACAATACAACTTATTATTTAATAACATAGAGCAGGCAATTAAATTAAAGTATGACTGCCCAACTAATCTTGGTGATATGCTATCAACAGCTATCAGCAATAATAATATTGATAAAATACAATCACTTATTAATAAAAACAAGAATTCTTTCAATGAATATTTTTCTGTAATAAATGATAGTATTGCTCAACTTATCAATACTAAACTTGATGATTATTTGCAAGCAGCAACAAAATTCCTAAAAGCTAACGATAAGTTATCTCATGAACAATTAATTAAAAATTTACAAGGTGCTTACGCGATTTTTCATGTATTATATACAGATTTAAAACCTATTGAACATTCCACAATGAAATCTGGAATTGGAAAAATTAAAGAGTCATTCCCTCAGTCAGTCTTATCAAATCATACGGAATATTTTCAATTATGTACAAACATATTACATCAAATTCATCAAGCTAATATTGAAAATTATATTAATGGAGCGTTGGTGAAAATAGATAATATAAAGCCCTTAACTTCAAGTGTTAAAATTAGCCCTAGTGATTTATATAAAAAACAACGTGCGCTTTTTGCTGATATCTTACAAGAAACACTGGCTATGAGTTATCTCTACGTGGCATGTTTTAAGTTTGAAAATACTTTTACGACACAAAATATTCAAACTTACATCAATAATGGCATTGATTCGATAACAGAAAAATTTCCCCGCCAACGTTTGAATTTTTTTGATGAATACTTTTTAAAAGTTGAATCATTAATTTTAGATTTTAAAAAATTAGAAAAAAAAGTGCAACAATTTGAACAGAAAAATATAAATGCGAATTACGCTTATATTGAAAATACAGAAACAGAAGGCTATGAGCTTATATCAAGTACTGCTGAAGATACAAGCTCAAACAACAATAGATGCAAAATAAAAAATAATAAATTTTCAGTTAATAAAAAAATATTAACGTTGTCTGGCCAATATCACCAAGCCAAAAATATGATCTTATCATTCTACCAATTAAGTCAAGTTGAAATGAATAATGGTTTTACTAAAAAAAATATAACCAAGTATCATGTTGATGATTTAGAAAAAGAATTAATACAACTAAATTATATTGTTAGTTGTTACGCAGACAAATATCCTGTCTTGTTATTAGCATTAGCCCATTGTTTTTTCTCAGCAGCTGAGTGCTTTGTTCATGAAAAATATTATGCACTTTGCTGGTATCAATACGCGCTTGATTATTACGATGATTTAGCCAAAATAATAAAAAATCATCTTCAGTCAGGCGAACATTCCTTATTGAATTATCTTGAATGGTATAATCAATACTCTGCAATAACAATAAATAGCTATTATGCTAATCTATTTATTAATGAAAATAGAAGACAAAAAGTAACGATAGCAAAAACATATCAATTAAAGCGTGATGCGCAAAAAGCATCAATGAACAATATACAAGCTATTATTGATGATGCGCCTGAGGAAATTTATGTACATGCTAAAAAATATATTTTAGCCTATTTATATAACGTGATTGAAACTTCAGAAATTTCAATCAGTAGTAATGACAATGATATTTTCAATCAAAAAGATTTATCTGCACTTAATAAAGAATTAATTTCCTTGATCAGCTTAATTGAATCTATAAACTATATTGTTTCACCGGATATCTGTTTAATGTTAGCTCGCTGTTTATATGCTGCTGCTGAAAATAACCTCAATAACAAACCAGAAGCAACTGCGTGGTATCAACTAGCCGTTGAGTACTATAAGGCTACAATAACTCATGTAGAGCGTTATCAGGCATTTAATGCATCTTTACCATTGGCGTTTTTATCTAGTCCAGAATTACGCCGCGAAGCTCAAAATTTATTTGATAAGGCATGTAGCTATTACTCAAAAAATAACCCAACTTTACATAAAAACAGCTTATTTACTCAGAAGGAAACAAAACAAGAAGAAGAGAGTAATATATATATGCAGAAAAAACTGAGCTGCGGTTAATTTAATGGACACTATTACTCACAGTATTTTTTAATTTGAGATTCTAGGCGTGTGATTTCTTGCATACGCTCGTCTTCACTCAAATAGTGATAATCACCGTTTGGTTTAACGGTATAAACACGCCGCCCATTTACTTGCAGTAATTTAAGGTTGTCTCTTGATGTTTTACAAACTTGCTTTATTTGCTTTTCGCGTTCTAGTTTTTCTTTATTTAGCGCGGATTGAGTTTCTGCTTGTTTCTGCGCTTTATTTGCATTGTTTTGTTTCTCGATTAATGCTTGATTACGTTGATTTACTTGACTATTATCACTCGGTATACTCGGCGTAATATTTATTATTTCAGTCTGGTTACCTGAAGGTTTATCAGAATAGGTTACATTTCCCGATGCATCTGTAGATTTATAAATTTGCGCCGTAGCAACACTTGAAAAATAAATCAAACTTAATAGGATAACTAAAATAGAGTGCTTTATTTTATTCATTTTAATGGTGGTACTACAACAAGTGATGATTCTACAAGTTTAACGCCTTTTGTTTGATTTGCCAGTTGAATCGTTCTTGCAATTTCAGCCTGTGTTTGTACCTGTCCGCTTAAATGTACAACACCACCATTGGTTGTTACATGAATTTTTCCTGGATCAAGCACAGAATCGCTAGCTATTGCTTTTTTAACTTGAGAAGTAATATCGGTATCTTTCAGATAACTTGATTGTGTTGCTGGCGCTTGTTGTGAATATTTTGGGTAATTATTCCATGCACAACTACTTAATAAAGAACTAAATCCAACGAGTATTAGCACATTAAAGTGTAGCGCACGTAATTGTAATTTTTTTATATACATTTTTTTCCCTTAGGTTTCCATTTTTGCAGGTGTTGCTTGATAAGGTATGGCTTTCGCAATAATTCTTAATGGTGCACCAGTACCATCTTTTATTTTCATAGGAAGGGCAACAACTTCAGCAAATGGTGAATGCACTTCATTTAAGTGTGCTACATTTTCAAAAATTGGAATATTATGTTGTGCTAAAACTTGGTGTGTCGGGAAGCGTATTGTTTGCCCATAATCAATACTTGCGGTATCAATACCTACAGCTTTAATTTGACGATTTTTAATCAACCATTCAGCTGTATCTTTGGCCAAGCCTGGAAAATGTAGTGTATGTATAGCTTCTTCACCAGCAAGTGTTGTGCCTAAATAAGCAAACTTATTAGGCCAGTATTTACTATAACCAGTGTAAAATAAAACGATACTGCGTTTGGGAATTTCACCGTAATCTTTTTCCCATGATTTAATATCTGCAATAGATATTAAGTAATCATCATCCGGAATGGCTTGTTTACGTACATCAATAATGACAGCTTTGCCCATCAAATGAGAAATAGGAATTTCGGCAACACTTTGTTTACCTTTAGCAAAGTGAGAGGGCGCATCAAGATGTGTTCCGCCATGCTCAGCCGCTGAAAATTGCTTAGCACTATAATAAAAATTTAGTGGCGTCATGCCATCAAAAACAGTTTCTAGTTGAAAAGATTTGGCTGTCGGCCAGTAAAGTGTCTCTGCAGAAAATACATGTGTTAAATCAACCCAATACGACTTTGCCGCATAGCCCATTATTGGTAGGGCGATAAGTAATAAACCGAACCATTTTTTTAGCATGCAATATTCCTTTTGTGCCATGATACTATTTGTTTTTTGTCAGAACGAGTAAAGCGTTAATTATTATTCTAGCAAAAGCTTTAGAAAAAATCATACAAAGTTGAAAACTGCATTTCAAGCGGGTAAGCATCTAATGTCTAGGTTTCGTCACTTATTCACGAAACCTATCACAAAATAGCTTATCTCTCAAGTTTCAATTAGATTGATTATTCATCATCCCAATTTAATGTGCCACCTGTTTGATACTCAATGACGCGTGTTTCAAAAAAGTTTTTCTCTTTTTTCAAATCCATCATTTCGCTCATCCATGGGAATGGATTTTCAGCACCTGGATACTGTTCAGGTAAACCAATTTGCGCACAACGTCGATTTGCAATAAAGTGCAAGTATTCTTCAAACATTGCTGCATTCATACCTAAGATACCGCGAGGCATCGTATCTTTAGCATATTGGTATTCCATTTCAACCGCTTCACGAATCATCACAATAATTTCTTGTTTAAATGACTCTGTCCATGTATGTGGATTTTCAATTTTGATTTGGTTAATCACGTCAATACCAAAATTCATATGCATGGATTCATCACGTAAAATATACTGAAATTGCTCTGATGTTCCAGTCATTTTGTTACGACGTCCCATAGATAAAATTTGCGTAAATCCAACATAGAAGAAAATACCTTCAAAAACTACATAAAATGCAATTAAATCACGTAATAAGCGTTGATCCATTTCTGGCGTACCTGTTTTAAAATTAGGATCAGCTAAGCTTTGTGTAAAAGGTAATGCCCAAGCAGCTTTTTTAGCAACCGCTGGTAATTCACGGTACATATTAAATACTTCAGCTTCATCTAAACCTAAACTTTGAATAATGTGCTGATAAGAATGTGTATGTAATGCTTCTTCAAATGCTTGGCGTAATAAATATTGACGACATTCAGGATTGGTAATGTGCTTATAAACAGCTAATACTAAATTATTGGCAACCAATGAATCAGCTGTTGAAAAAAAGCCTAAATTACGCTTAATAATAATACGTTCATCTTCTGTCAAGCCATTAGGATCATTCCATAAAGCTAAATCTGCAGCCATATTAATTTCATTGGGCATCCAATGGTTGGCGCAAGCATCAAGATATTTTTTCCATGCCCATTCATATTTAAAAGGAACAAGTTGATTTAAATCTGCGCGACAGTTAATAATTTTTTTATCGTCTACTTGTATGCGTGCAGCACCCATTTCTAAGCTTTCGATACCACTAGCACCACCTGATGATGCGTGATTGTTATTATCAGAGGTTTTATTCATTGTATTGATTTCTTCTTCCCAATTTAATTTCATTTCATTCTCAATTGTTTCAGACATTGTTAACTCCCTTATATAAAGTTTAGCAGTTTGAGATTAAAAATATCACAAACTGCTTATTGATTATTACTGACAAGCTTCACAGTCAGGATCATCGATTGAACAGGCTTGCGGTACAGGATTAGCACTCACTGCATTTAATGCGCTATCCGTAATCGTTGATTTTTCAGTACTAGTCGCTGCCATACTACGTAAGTAATACGTTGTTTTTAAACCACGAATCCAAGCTAAGCGATATAAGGCATCTAATTTTTTACCTGATGCTTGCGCCATATAAAGATTTAGCGATTGTGCTTGATCAATCCATTTTTGACGTCTTGATGCTGCTTCTATTAACCACGTTGGATCAATTTCAAAAGCGTTTGCATAGCGTCGTTTTAATGACTCTGGCATGCGTGAAATAGATTGAACGCTACCATTATAGTATTTCAAATCATTCACCATCACTTCATCCCAAAGATTAAGTTTTTTCAAGTCATTAACTAAATAGGGGTTAATCACAATAAACTCACCAGACAAGTTTGATTTCACATATAGGTTTTGATAAGTGGGTTCAATAGATTGACTCACGCCAACAATATTTGAAATTGTTGCCGTTGGTGCAATCGCCATTGTGTTTGAGTTTCGCATACCAACAGTTTTAACGCGCTCTCTTAAACTATCCCAATCAAGTGTTTTGCTTCTATCCATCTTTAAAAATTCTTTACCACGTGCTTTTTCAAGCAATTCAATAGAATCTATAGGTAAAATACCTTGACTCCATAATGAACCTTCAAAGGATGTATAAGCACCTCGTTCTTCTGCCAGATGAGTTGATGCTTGAATGGCAAAATAACTAATCGTTTCCATGGTTTTATCAGCAAACTCAACCGCTTCTTGTGAAACATAATCAATACCAAGTTTATATAGGGCATCCTGAAAACCCATTAAACCTAAACCAATAGGGCGGTGTAATAAGTTTGATTGTCTTGCTTGAGGAATTGCATAGAAGTTAATGTCAATGACATTATCCAGCATACGCACAGCGGTATTAATAGTTTTTTGTAATTTTTCTAGATTTAATTCACCATTTTCAATATGTTGTGGCAAGTTAATACTACCAAGATTACAAACAGCTACTTCATCTGCAGAGGTGTTTAAAGTAATCTCTGTGCAAAGATTTGAGCTATGCACTACACCGACATGTTGCTGTGGTGAACGAATATTACATGGATCTTTAAATGTAATCCACGGATGGCCTGTCTCAAATAATAAACCTAACATTTTACGCCACAACCAAACAGCGGAAAGTGTTTCATGATTTTTAATTTTACCATTTCGTGCCTTTTCTTCATAAGCAACATACGCTTCTTCAAAAGCTTGACCATAAAGTTCATGTAAGTCAGGCGCATCATCGGGTGAAAACAACGTCCAATCTTCATTTGCATAAACACGTTTCATGAATAAATCTGGAATCCAGTTTGCCGTATTCATGTCATGAGTACGACGTCGCTCGTCACCAGTATTTTTACGTAACTCTAAAAATTCTTTAATGCTACGATGGAAAGTTTCCATATAACCACAAACAGCACCTTTACGTTTACCACCTTGGTTGACAGCCACCGCAGTTGCATTTGCAACAACCATAAATGGAATAGGGCCTAGCGATTTACCATTAGTGCCTTTAA
>PAMH01000030.1 GCA_002707205.1 Legionellales bacterium | reverse complement strand
TACGTTTACCAGATGGTAATGTTTTTGCTATTGCTGTTGGTGCACATTATCAATTAAATAAAGCTTTTGGGTTCGATGCAGGTTATCAACACTTATTCACTAAAGATGGTGAAATTAATAATGCTGAAGTTGTTGGTGCGCAAACTGCTTATGTTAATGGGGATACCAAAAACACAGCAAACTTATTTAGTCTGCAAATGACAGTTAATTTTGGTACAGCGTAAGCTGCATCATTGCTATAAAGCAGTATTATATAATATGCTGTATTCATTTTCTATGTTCCCACACATCCTGTGTGGGGACACCTAGCATCATATCTAAAGTCATTTTATATAGTGTTTTAAAATATATATTTAATGATAACTTAATGTAAAAAGTATAAACTTAGTATATGTAAACCGTGTTATTGTATAGATAAAATCAAGCTGAGATTAGTTGACATGCTTTTAAAATTTGCTCAAACATAACATGTTATCGTAGTTCAACTAACAAAAAACAGCTTGTATTATGGTTTACCGCACTAAATTTTGAACAAAAGGTGAGTGTTTCTATGGCTAATATTAATAAAAGTTTATCAAATGATGCTGTAAAAGCGACAGAAGATTTTTTCGAAACACCAAGCTCAGAAAATTATGCCAAAGCACAGCAGGCTATAAAAGCATTAGAGAAAAGCGTTGATCAATTTAGTGAAGCTCAAAAAAAAGAGTTTGAGGAAGTAAATCAATTTTTTGAGAAAAAAATGCAGCAGTTTGAAAAAAAGATACAGCAATTTGAAAATAGTTTAGAGCAATCTGATGTTAGCTCAAAACAAGTGGATGATTTGATTGCACAGGCGAAACAAGAAATCACTCTCGACAGTTTGAAACAAACTTCTATAGTCGATAATAGAAAAGGGAAATCGCTTGAAGATAGATTTAAAGAGATAGCAGCGGCAGTTAGTTTGCAGGAAATGTTACCTTCTTCCCCTGTTGGAAAACCAGAGAACTCCCCAGATGCAAAAATACCTACAGCTGATGAAATAATTCGACGCTTTGAAGCATTAAGCATTATAGAGCCAGGAAAAAATGACGAAAAAATGATGGCTAAAATTCAAAAGAATACTTCGCGATTACTCGAGGAGACAGCTAATGATATTGCGAACGCATCAAAACCTGAAGAAGCAAAAAAAGTCTGTGATAAAAATTTAAATGTGGTGGAAAAGACTAAGTCGAAGTTTAAGAAAACGGGTAAGGGGTATCAAATTCATTTTTCTGACAACTGGATCATCTCTGGACCACCGGTAGATGCCGCATTTGAATTTTTGAGCAAAGCAGAAACATGGATTAGTGAACAAGCGAAAAATATTGCTGGTAAGGCATTTGACGTCGCTAAACAAGCAGCTAAAGATGTATTGCGACAGGGTGTTGATGCTTTTTTTAGTTTGTTTAAAAGTAAGAAAGAGCAAAAATTAATAGCAAGACCCACTGAAAAAACAGAAAATCTGATGTTAAAAGGTGCGCATTTATCTCAAAAAGATGTTTCAGCGCTAAAGTCCAATCAAGAACTAGATAACAATAATACCTCTGAATCTGTGTCGGATTATCAATTTAAACCTAAATAACGCATTTAAATTGTTTTTTAATTGATCATTCTCACTTTGCTCACCGCTCCCATAAACAATTTAGTGATTTTTCAGTATATTGCATGGGAGAGGAGCTGTATAAAAAAGATCTTTGTCAAAGTCGGCATATTCTTTTCTGGCAATTAATAGCATAAGGAAATTGAGTGGTATGAAAAAGCAACATAGAAGTGCTCGTATGATTGTTATAGACAGGCCACAGACAAGCTGCGGCACATCCCGTAAGTTAAGCTTATAAATCTGCTAGTTTAGCAAGTTGATCTTCAAGCTGAGTTTTTGCGCGAGTAAATTCCACCAAGCGCGTTTTTTCTTGGGTAATAACTTCAGCTGGTGCTTTCGCAACAAAATTTTCATTTGAAAGTTTACCCGCACACTTACTAATTTCTTGTTCTAGTTTATTGATTTCTTTTGTTAGGCGCTGCGTTTCAGCAGTTTTATCAATTAATCCTGCCAATGGAATTAAAACCTCCATTTCACCGACTAAATTAGTTGCGCAAGCGGGTGCTTGATCATCTGATTTTAGCCAAGTGATATCAGTTAGTTTTGCTAAATGCATTAAATAGTTTTTATTATTTATCAAGCGTGATTGATCTAGATCAGTACCTTTACTAAATAATACGGGCAATGTCTTACTTGGCGAGATATTCATTTCACCACGAATATTACGTATAGCAATAATGACTGACTTCAACCATTCTAATTCATCTTCGGCATCATGATTTATATTTTTTATTTGTGCACAAGGATAAGCTTGTAACATAATGGTTTCTTGCTGAATTCCGGCGAGTGGTGCAACTGTTTGCCAAATCTCTTCTGTTAAAAATGGCATAAAAGGGTGGAGTAAGCGTAGTATTGTTTCTAAAACATGAATTAATACATAACGTGTTGTTTGTTTTTCTATTTCACTGTAGTCACCAGTTAAAATAGGTTTTGATAACTCAAGATACCAATCGCAATAACTATTCCAGACAAATTCATGTAAGGTTTGTGTGGCTAAATCAAAACGGTATTGTTCTAAATGCTGTCTGGTTGCAGTGATGGTTTGTTGTAATTTTGTTAAAATCCATTGATCTGCGAGACTGGGTTTTTGCTCAGATAGTGTAATTGTATTTTTTTGTCCCTCTATATTCATTAAAACATAGCGAGCCGCATTCCAAATTTTATTACAAAAATTTCGGTAACCCTCTAAACGAGATAAGTCAAAACGAATATCACGGCCGGTTGAGGCTAAGGCTGCAAAAGTGAAACGTAATGCATCGGTACCAAAAGCAGCTATCCCATTAGGAAACTCTTTACGTGTAGCTTTTTCAATTTTTTGTGCCATTTTAGGTTGCATTAAGCTTTGTGTACGTTTTTTTACCAGTGTCTCAAGATCAATGCCATCAATTAAATCAATAGGGTCAAGTACATTTCCTTTAGATTTGGACATCTTTTGCCCCTGAGCATCACGAATCAGTCCTGTGATATATATTTCTTTGAAAGGAACTTTACCCGTAAATTTGAGTCCCATCATAATCATACGCGCGACCCAGAAAAAGATAATATCAAAACCAGTAACTAAAACGCTGGTTGGGTAAAACGTACTTAAAAATTCTGTTTGTTTAGGCCAATCTAGCGTTGAAAAAGGCCATAAAGCAGCAGAAAACCATGTATCTAGGACATCAGTATCTTGTGTTAAAACAACGTGTGCATCAATCTGATGATTTTCACGCACTTCTGCTTCTGTTTTACCAACATAAACTTTGCCTTGTTCATCATACCAAGCCGGAACTTGATGCCCCCACCAAAGTTGGCGACTAATACACCAATCTTCAATATTGTTTAACCAGTTATAATAAGTTTTATCCCAGTTTTCTGGTACAAATTTAATATCACCTTTTTTCACCGCATTAATGGCAGGGTCGGCTAAAGGTTGCATTTTTACAAACCATTGATCAGTTAAATAAGGCTCGATAATCTCACCACTGCGGTCACCTCTTGGGACTTTAAGTTTATGAGGTTCAATTTTGACGAGTAATCCTGCCGCCTCTAAATCATTAATGATTTGCTCCCGTGCTTTAAAGCGGTCAAGGCCTTGATATGCCTCTGGCGCATGTTGATTAATTTTAGCATCCGGCGTTAATATATTTAGCATTGGTAGATCATGACGTTGACCAATAGCATAATCATTAAAATCATGTGCTGGTGTAATTTTAACGCAACCTGTACCAAAGTCTTGTTCAACATAATCATCAGCTATAATTGGAATTTTTCGATCAGATAAAGGTAACTGGATATATTTACCTATTAAGTGTTGATAGCGTTGGTCATCGGGATGCACTGCCACAGCGGTGTCACCCAACATTGTTTCAGGTCGTGTTGTAGCGATAATTAATGATTCTTTGCTATCAACAATTGGATAACGAATATGCCACAGGAAACCGTCTTCTTCTTCAGAGATCACTTCAAGATCAGAAATTGCTGTTAGAAATTTTACATCCCAGTTAACGAGTCGTTTTCCGCGATAAATTAATCCTTCTTCATAAAGTGTAATAAAAACCTCATTAACGGCTTCTGATAGTCCAGCATCCATTGTGAATCTTTCACGCGACCAATCAACTGATGCGCCTAATCTACGCATTTGTTGGGTGATAGTGCCTCCAGAATGTGCTTTCCAATCCCATATTTTCTCGATAAATTTTTCACGACCAAGGCTATGTCTTGTCACATTATCTTTGGCAAGATTACGTTCAACAACCATTTGTGTTGCAATGCCTGCGTGATCTGTACCAACTTGCCATAATGTTTTTTTACCATTCATACGATGATAACGAATTAAGGCATCCATTAAACTATGTTGAAAACCGTGTCCCATGTGTAACGTGCCTGTCACATTTGGTGGTGGAATCATGATACAGTAAGGATCACCATTACCTTGCGGTACAAAATACTGATTTTCTTCCCAGTTTTGATACCATTTATTTTCTATTGTTTTTGGATCGTATGTTTTTTCCATAGTAAATTTATCTCATTTTGTTAGATCATGTGAGTGTAATTGACAGTTTATTTCACGATATCGACGATAATTGATACGTGCATTTTCTTTATCAGCCTCATTATTGGCAATGACCTCAATAATACGACGGTATTTATTAGGCTGTTCTAGTTGATAGTGCTTTAAGGTGATTAAAATATCACGATGCTTATTGGGGATAACAGTATCACCCAGTTGGATTGGGGGTGGCGGTTCTGGCCCTTCGCCAAGAATATTATGTGGCAAAAAGCTAATATCTTTAAAAGTCCAGAGTAGTTCATCCAATGCATGTGTTTGTGTCTGATCTTTGCAAAGTACAAATATCTGGTGTCTTTGTTTATAGGCTTTTTCAAGCAGACGACACACAAATTCTAATTTTTCATTTTCATTATTTGCACTAACAATGTAAAAATCAACACGAGTAGTCATTATTTTATATCAACTATTAATTCAATAACACGTTGGCAAGTATTATTTGTACTGCCAACGTCAAATAGGTTTTAGCATTGGCTCAATAAATAATTTACGAGTAAAGCGACAGGACGTGCATTTGCACCTTTGCCATCATAACCACCTGAACCTGTACCGGCATTATCAATATGAGCCCAGTTTTGCTCTTTGGTAAAGCGTGATAAAAATAAGCCTGCTGTAATTGAGCCACCCCAACGAGAACCACAGTTCGTCATATCCGCAAATTCAGATTTTAGTTCACGCTGATAATCTTCAACCAAGGGTAAGTGCCATGCCCGATCAGTGATTTCATCGCCCGCAGCAACTAAATCTTTAGCTAAATTATCATTATTGGCAAATACACCACTGACTTCAAAACCTAAAGATATGATCATAGCGCCGGTTAAGGTTGCAATATCGATTAATGCTTTAGGTTTAAAACGACTTGCATAAGTTAATGCATCACACAGGATTAAACGGCCTTCGGCATCTGTATTAACAACTTCAATAGTTTGGCCAGACATACTAGTTAAAATATCGCCTGGCTTGTAGGAATTACCATCTGGCATATTTTCAGCAGAAGGTACAATACCAACGACATTAATGGGCAGATTCAAGCTTGTTGCCGCATGAATTACACCAAAAACACTGGCTGCACCCATCATATCAAATTTCATTTCTTCCATACTTGGTGCAGGTTTAATTGAAATACCACCTGAATCAAACGTGATGCCTTTTCCAACGAAGACAATAGGTTGTTCTGATTTTTTGCCGCCTTGATAGTTCATGACAATAAGTTTTGGAGATTGCTTGCTGCCTTGACCAACGCCTAATAAAGCCCCCATCCCCATTTTTTTCATTTCGGCTTCATTAATGACTTTTGTCGTTAATTTGTTGTGTTTTTTTGCTAAATTTTTCGCTTGGTTTGCTAAGTAAGTTGGCGTACATACATTGCCAGGTTCGTTGCCTAGATCTTTAGCAAAAGACATTGCACTAGCAATCGCATGGCCTTGTGCAATTGCTTTTTTTTCGTTTGCTGTTGCTTTATCTGAATATAGAGCAATATTTTTTATATTAGTGCTATTTTTATTCGATTTATATTTCTCAAAGCTATACAAAGTATTTTCAGCGGTTAAACTCGCAACTTTAAGTAACTGTGTTAATGGTAAGTTTTTGTTATATATCTCAGTTAAATAACAGCTTGCTGATTTGATATTTAAATGCTTAATTGCAGTAAATGCCGCTTTAATACATTTACTAAAGCTCAATGCTGTGATATCAGTTTTATCGCCTAAACCAACAAGCAATAGTTTATCACTTGTCATACCAGTTATGTGATGTAGTAACTTTGTTTGACCAACTTCTGCTTTGAAGTCAGTTGTTTTTAAAAATTTAGTTAAATATTGATTAGTTGCTTTATTAATGGTCTTGCCAATGCTGGTGAGCGTATTATCTGCAAAAACGCCTAAAATAAGACAATCAGTTTTTTCTTGATTAGCCGCATGCTTAATTAGTGTAAATTTCATATTTTCTCCTGACAAATACCTTAAGTTTAGCGATAATAGCGTTGTATCTGTTACAATAGTACAGCGCGAGCTGTATACGAACAGTTGTACATGCACAAAGAATGATTATATCTTATGCAGTACCATAATTACAGACCCTAATGTCATAAGGACAAATAAACATTGATCATTTTTCGTTATTTAGCAAAAGAAGTCTATAGCACAGTTGCTGTGTTAGCGGGTATTTTAATTTTAACTTTTTTAAGCAATGCTTTTGTACGCTATTTAACTAAAGCTGCTTCTGGCAAATTAAGCGGTATGACAGTGTTGAAAATTATGGCGATGCAGATTCCTTATCTTTTAGGGTTATTATTGCCGGTAAGTTTATTCTTAGCTTTTTTACTTGCTTACGGTCGTTTGTATGTTGATAGTGAAATGACCGTATTAAATGCTTGTGGGATGGGTAAAAATCAACTTTTGAAATATAGTTTATTAATCGCGTTAATTATAATTATTTTAGATGTTTTTTTAACTTTTTATATTAGCCCAATGTTGTCGGCGTATAAAGATAAATTGTTAAGTGGTTCATCTCAAGAAACCATTTTAGCAACGCTACAACCAGGAAGATTTCAAGTTGCAGATAGCGATAATTTAGTTTTTTATATTCAATCAATAGATAGAAAAAATGATAAGTTAAAAAATATTTTTGTTGCACAGAAAGAAAATAAAATCGATGCCAAGGGGCATGCCATTTGGAATGTAATGTCCGCCACAACTGGGTATTCAAAAACAGATCCCAAAACTAAAACACAATTTGTGATTGCAACAAATGGTAATCGTTACTATGGCAGTCCTGGAGAGAAAAATTTTAAGGTGGTTAACTTTTCTGAATATGGGGCAAAGGTAAATACCGCACAGCAGAAAGAAAAAATTGATTATGAGTCAATGAGTAATGAAAAATTATGGCATTTGAGACATAGTCAACTCAAGGCAATGGCTGAATTGGAATGGCGTATATCTGTACCTTTATCAATACCCATTTTAACGTTATTAGCGGTACCATTAAGCCGTGTTAGACCGAGACAAGGGCGTTATGCTCAACTACTGCCTGCAATTTTAATTTATGCTATTTATGCCAATATGATGTTTGTAGCTAAAGACTGGGTAGCACATGGTAAAGTCTCTGCTTATATTGGTATTTGGTGGTTGCATGTGGTTTTATTATTAGTTGCCATTTGGTATTGGCTTGAGCCTGAAGCCTTGAGATCACGATTTAAGCGTTGGAGAAGAAAATAATGAACGCATTAACGCGTTATATCATTAAAACCGTTTTGCATACGACATTAATTGTTGTTATTGCATTATTAAGCATGGATTTTTTTATTCAATTAATTGGTGAGTTTGGCGATATTGGTGATGGTAGTTATTCTATTGGGCAAGCGATTATTTACGTATTATTAATTTTACCTAATGATATCTATCAATTATTTCCAATCGCTGGTTTAATTGGTTGTTTACTGGGTTTAGGTTTACTTGCTTCTCACAGCGAATTAATTGTGATGCGCGCGGCAGGTATGTCAGTAACTCAAATTAGCGGCTCAGTGATTTTAGCAATTTTATTGATGGTTGCTACTCTTACCTTGATGGGCGAAGTTATTGCACCGATGACAACCCACACCGCCGATAAACTCAAAGCAGTGGATCGTAGTGGGGGACAAGCAGTAGCAACAACACAAGGGCTTTGGTTGCGAGATGGTATTAATTTCGTACATATTGAGCGTGTACAAAATGATGCCCAGTTAAAAGGTGTATCTCGTTATACATTTAACTCAAATCATCAACTTGTGAATGTAGCATATGCAGACACCGCTATTTATAAAAATAATGCATGGCAGGTGCAATCAATTCAGCAAACAAGTTTAAATAGCAATACGATAAAAGCAAGCACAAAAGAAAGTGCAATTTGGCATATGCAGCTTAACCCAACTATTTTAAAAATGGCTCAAGTTGAGCCCACAGAAATGACACTCCCTAAATTATATCAGTATATTCATTATCAGAAACAAAATAACTTGCGTTATCAAGCAAGTGCATTAAATTTTTGGCAACGTATTTTCCAACCTCTAGGAACTTGTGTTATGTTATTTCTTGCTGTGCCATTTATCTTTGGCCCATTACGCTCAGTAACGATGGGTTTGCGATTAGTTTCTGGTGTTGTTGTTGGTTTTAGTTTTTATATGTTAAACCAATTTTTTGGCCCATTTAGTTTGGTGTATCATGTGCCACCATTTCTTGCAGCACTGACACCAAGTTTATTATTTTTAATTATTGGGTTAGTTTTTGTGAAACGAATGCGATAAGTTAATTTTATTTTCCCTGTAAAAATATATGCTCTGCACGTTCAAGTTCTTGCGGTATTCCGTATAGTACAATAAAGTCACCTTGTTTAATTTCAGTTTCAGGCCCTGGTTCTGGTACGCGAATATTATTTCGTTTAATTGCTGTAATGACAACACTAGGAATATCAGATAAGTTTATTTCCCCTAATGTTTTTCCAACAGCAAAGGCCTTACTTGAAATTTTCACTACATAAAGTTGTTCTTTATCAGAACCTGTAACGATATTTAAATCATCAATAGCTTCACTTGGGAACACTTGATTTAATAATTCATAACGATTATTTCGCATTTCTTTAACATGTCGCATGGCACGAAAAACTGGTACGTCCATCATGACTAAAATATGAAAAGCTAGCATAAGAGAAGCCTCAAGTGCTTCCGGAATAACTTCTGTTGCGCCAGCTTTTTGTAATTCTTTTAATTCACTATCGTCTCGTGTTCTTACTAAAATAGGTAAGTCAGGATATTCGCGTCTCACTTGTGGAATAATGATTTTGGCGGTGGGTAAGTCATTAAAACTAATAATTAATGCTTTAGCCTCTTGTAAATTTGCAGCTGAAAGTAATTGGATATTGCCAGAGTCACCATATGCGACACGTTCACCGGCCATTTGTGCTTTATGAACACGCACGGGATCAAGATCTAATGCAACATATTGAAAACCCTCAATTGCTAAAAATTTTGCAATGTTTTGTCCAACACGTCCAAAGCCCAAAATGATAATATGGTCGCTTAAACCTTCTGCAGTATTTGCAACTGCTTCAGTTGTTTCTGCTGCATTTTGTTGAATGCCCTTGGGTTCTAGATATTTGCTGATTTTTTGGTTATAGCGAATAATAAAAGGGCTAATGGCCATACTTAACACTAATGCCCCTAGTACTAATTGATTATAGTGATAACTAAAAACTTGACCATCCATGGCTAAGGTTAATAATGCAAAACCAAATTCACCACCTTGTGCTAGAATCAAACCAGTGCGAATAGAGCTGGTATTTGAGGAACCAAAAATTCGGCATAAAAAAGTTATTAATAAAAATTTAAAAACTAACATGGTGCACAGCAGTATTAATAAGCCGCGCCACATGGCTGGTAAAGTTGCTATGTTAAATAACATCCCAACTGAAATAAAAAATAATGCCAGTAAGACATCTCTAAAAGGACGAATTTCAATCTCAATTTGATGCCTAAATTCAGTTTCGCCCAACATCATGCCGGCAAGAAAAGCACCAAGCGCAGCGGAGAGCCCCATTTCTTGTGTTGTCCATGCTGCAGTTAAAGTGACAAGAAGCACAGTCATGGTAAAAAGTTCTAGAGAACGAGTTTTGGCAATGATATGAAACACGGGACGTAGAATTTTTCGTCCAATTAAAATAATACCAAACATAACGATAATGGCTTTAATTAATGCATGTGAAAGTTGTGCAAAAATATGATGATCCCCTGCTGCCAAGCTGGGAATTAATATTAAAAAAGGGATCACAGCCAGATCTTGGAACAATAAAATACCAATGGCATTATTACCATGAGGCGTTGTTAATTCTAGTTGGTCTTTTAATTGTTTACTAACTAGTGCTGTTGATGACATTGCTACAACACCCCCGACTACGAGTGCGCCGGCAATTTGAGAGCCAGCAACAAAAGCTATTGTCATCGTTAAACCAGTTGTCAAGAGTACTTGTAAGCCACCAAGACCTAATACGGTTCTGCGCATAGCCAGTAATTTTGATAAGGAAAACTCTAAACCAATAGTAAACATTAAGAAAACCACGCCAAAATCAGCAAGGGAGTGGATTGAAGATTTATCAGGGATGAGCCCTAGACCATAAGGGCCAACAGAAATACCAACAATTAAGTATCCTAGTACAGGTGGCAGTTTTAATCTTTTAAATAAGGTTGAAACCAGTACTGCACTGGCAAGCAGTAATAAAATACCTTCGAGTATAGAATAATTTGACATTCATGTTACCTTAAAAATACATTGAATATATCTTCAATCTATCATTGATTTGTTGTTTGTGATTAAACACATGTTAATTTATTACTATCCTTACAAAACATGAAATGTTACTGTTTCGTGAAGAATGATTTAACAGCACACAGAAAACATGGTTATTGTAGCCATCACTTATTAATGTAAACTTAAGAGCTACAAATTTAACGATAGCATGTTGGATCTGCTAATTGTGCCTTTTCAAATCCTTGCTTACGCAATACACAACTGTCGCACTCGCCGCAGGCAGCACCTTGAGCATTGGCCTGATAACAAGATACCGTCATTGCATAGTTAACGCCAAGTTTAGTACCTAGTTTTATAGTTTCTGCTTTGGTTAAATAAATCAGCGGTGCTAAAAAACGGATAGATTTATCCATTACACCTTTTTTTGTTGCATAATCTGCCATAGTTTGAAATGCATTCAGACATTCTGGTCGACAATCAGGATAACCAGAATAATCAACAGCCGAAATACCTGTAATAATATAATCGGCATTTATAACTTCTGCATAACCTAGCGCAACAGAGAAAAAAATAGTGTTGCGTGCTGGCACATAAGTTGTTGGAATCAATTGTTCAGCAGAGTATTTTTCGATATTCATTTTTTTATCTGTTAATGCTGAACCACCAATTAAACTTAAATCCAAAGGGATTATTTTATGTTCGTTGACATTAAAATATTGAGCAATGTGCTTTGCCGCATTTAATTCGGTGCGGTGGCGCTGTGCATAATCAAAGCTTAAGGCAAAGCATTCATAGCCTTTTGCTTTAGCATAGGCAAGACACGTTGTTGAATCTAAGCCACCAGATAAAAGAATTACTGCTTTTTTTTTCATGTGATAATATTCTATTTAGTTAATTTAGTATATTCAAGATGATTCTACTGTTATTTCATGTAAAAAATCTTTTCGTCGTTTAATAGGGGAGTTCGCATCAGGCAGTAAATTTTCAGTTTCAGTATTGATTGGACGACGTTCAGTATGATATTCGGTTAACGCTTGCACCATGACCCCCAGAGCACGGAAGGTTTTGGTAAGTTTTTTTGTTTCAAAGTCACTGTTTAAAGGTTTGAGATAAACATCAGGTCCGTCCATTAAAATTTGTTTAAATTGTATTTTTTCTTCATTTTCGATATGCAAAGCAATAAAGTCTTTGTCTTGTACGTCCATTGTTGGTTCAATAACAAAAATAGTACCTAATGGAAAACGATTAATCATCGTTGTATCTTCCATACGAATAGCAAATGCTTTATCGGAAACATTTAACTCCGTGGAGATGTAACTTTGTATTTCAGTTGGTATTAAAGTTTGTGGCCATTGTACCGCTTGTGTCCAAGATAATAATGGTAGACGACTCCATTTACGATAATAAGGATTGTGCGTTCCTACAAATCGAGATGGGTCTAAAGGTTCATCACCGATAAGCTGACTAATGTTAACATTAAAAAATTTTGCGATTGGGCTTAGCGAGCCTATTTTTGGGTTATCAGTTTCACCGGATGCCATACGATGAATAACAGGTTGGCCTATGTTAGTTTGTCGTGCTAATTCCGTGACAGTGATGCCAACTTCATGCATAAGCGTGCGCAAGATAGTACTTAATCTAGTCATAGCGTGTCCCTTTTAAATGGCTGAGCCCTTCAAGTATTGATTAATTTTAGCGGGTAAACGTAAATTATGCATCTGAAAGTTAATAAAAAATAAGAGATGTATTGACATATCGGAAATTAAGAGTATAATACCCATCAAGACATGTCGTTAATTGAGTATTATACGTCATGTCTGTGGTCATAGATATATGAGGGTGTACTTTATGGCCACTATACTTCAGCTAAATAAACTCCTTGGGTTTGGCTGAAGTTTTCGTGGTGTTTTATTTAATGATATTTTGTTCCATTAAGGCTCAGTTATTTATCAGTAAACAAAACATGCCAATGAAATTTATTTTAATTGGTGTCTTTCCACAGTCCTGCTTGTATACATTTATATACAAGCAGGATTTTTTTTATCTGCGTCTTAGTATTGCAAAAGTGATGTTGTTTAATTCCTCTTCATTATCATAAACCTCGTGAATATTTTGTTCATCTTCAGGTTTAGGATTTGTTGAGTATATATTAGAATTTTTAGTTAAAAGTTTAGCTGCCTCTATTTTCTCTAAAGCAGTTTTACTTGGCTGATTTTTTTTGGTTTTTTTGATAATTGAGACATTTATTTTCCTTATTTTAATGTAGCCACTTATCTTGACCAATTTTGGGGTGTAAGTAAAATGTAAATGACAATGAAATTAACAATTGCTTAAAACAGCTTAAAAACTGTTCAAAAAACTTGCACATATAATTTGTTCTAACTAATTTTAAGAGAGGGAGTCATTTAATTTAAACAAAAACTTAAATTAAAATTTATGCCTCGAGAGAGTTTAGATTTATTGTACAAGTTCTTTAAGTCGCTCCTGAAACAGATAAGGACAGGAGAAAAGTATGGTTATTAAGATTTCATTGTTAATAATGCTTTTAAGTTTATTTTTAAACAAAGCCATTTATGCAAAACCCATTTATTACAGCTGCCCATCGATAGGGTATGGTGAAGTACTTACTTACGGTGGCGTGTATCATAAAAGTTGGCGAGTGATGTATCCAGGAACGGCGGAATCCGTCACTTATGTACGACACAAATTATGCAGTATTACTAAGCAAACCTCGAATGCAAACCAAGCATTGAGTTGTTATTTTCGTTTCCAAAATAATGTTGATGGTTATCAGCAACAAACTGGGTTAGAGGGTACGTTAACTCGAACGTTACCTAATTATCGTAATTGTAATTGTGTTAATAATAGAACAGCAAAATGTATTTAAATATAACAGATAAGTGATGATGCAATGCTAGACATAAGCGCTCGTACTAAATAGTGACGCTTTTAAAGTTTATGGTATCTAGTCACAACGATCAATGCTTAAATTTGCTAATGCAATTAACGCTTTTTTGTAGGGACTCTCCTTGAGAACAGATAAACAATTTATAGCATTATTCACGTAGTTTTTAGCCGCCAAGTAAGTATATTCAATGGCTTTAGTGTCATTAATAGCTGCCTGAATGGCCGGCATGTTTTCAATATCGCCTTTGATAATAGCATTGCGAATAATGGTTTTTGTTTTTGCATCTGCATTTTTTAAAGCGTGGATCAACGGCAATGTTGGTTTGCCCTCAGCAAGATCATCACCGATATTTTTGCCCATTGCTTTTGGATCACCTTTGTAATCAAGAATGTCATCCATTAATTGAAAAGCGATACCAATTGAGAGACCATAATCGGCCATTGCTTGAATAGTCACTTCAGATTGTTGGCTAATTAATGCGCCCAATTCACTTGCGGCAGAAAATAATTTTGCGGTTTTATCAGTAATTACTTGGTAATAACGTTCTTCTGTTGTATCAGGATCATGACAATTGATAAGTTGTTGCACCTCGCCGGCTGCAATAGTATTTGATGCGTTAGCAAGTAATTCCATGACTCGTAAACTTTTAACTTCAACCATGAGCTGAAAAGAGCGTGAAAATAAATAGTCGCCAACCAAGACACTTGATTGATCTCCCCAAATTGCATTTGCCGTTTCGTTTCCACGCCTGAGTAAAGATGCATCTACCACATCATCATGTAAAAGTGTTGCTGTATGAATAAATTCAACGATTGCAGCAAGTCTTATGTGGTGATCGCCGATATATTGGAATGCATTAGCAGACAACAAAACTAATAAAGGTCTTAAACGTTTGCCACCACTATCAATTATATAGTGCCCCAGCTCATTAATTAACTCAATTTCAGGATGTAAATGTGTTGTAATATGTTGATTAACTTTGGCCATGTCTTGGCTAACCAGTTGACGTATTTCTTGTAATTGCATTTAATCGAATCCTGATGTTTTTGCATATATTAAGGCATTATATACCTAAGCGACTTCGAAATGCGAAGTTAAAATAAAATTTTTGTTTTTGTACGCTCATATATAAAAATATAACAAAATTATTTGTCATGTGTATCGAAATGTTTTATAAATATATTTTACGATAATTATTAATAAAAAAGAGTTGATCATGCAGCCTGATAACGTGCCATTTTTTACCCGTTTTAATACATTTAAAATTCTAGTAATTTTAGCATTTGCTAGTGAATTATTTTTTTCCTTTTTTCCTGATGCTTATGAAGCCTTTTATTACTCTAATTTGTTGGGCATATTACAAATTACCTGTGATTTTATGACATTAGGAACTGATGCCGCCTTAATTGGATTAAGCTATCAAACCGCAAAGCTAGAGCAAACTATGGACGCAATACCACCGTGTAAGTTGTATGCTTTGTTCTTGTGTGCATTGCTTTCTTGTACGCTCAGAATTTTACAATTATTTTTAAAAGTGTTAAATACGTCTGAACAAAGCGATTTAGAAAAGATACTTGGACTCTCTTTATTTGGCGCAAATATATGTGCACTAGTGGCTGGTGCGGCCGCGAGCGGAGAGATGGGGCGCGCAGCAGCTATTGAAGAGGCTGACGAAGAGACCGCCGAGACGACCCAAATAATAAATACGATTTGATGTGAAATAAATGATGCCAAAGTTGACATGCTAAAATCATTTAGCCACCGTATCAAATTTTGGGGATAAAAAACTTGCAGCGCAGCGCTATTTTTCGTACAATGGCGAACCAATAGAAACAGCTATTGTAAATTATTCTGGAGTTTACAACATGTACGCAGTCATTAAAACTGGTGGAAAACAGTATAAAGTTCAAAAAAACGATATTATCAAAGTTGAAAAATTAGATGTAGATTCAGGTGATAAAATCGAATTAAATCAAGTGCTTATGATAGCAGATGGTGATAATTTAACGATTGGTAAGCCTTTAATTTCTGGCGGCAAAGTCGCTGCTGAAGTTGTTGGTCATGGTCGAGGTAAAAAAATTCGTGTGTTGAAATTTAAGCGACGTAAACAGTACTTGAAGCGTCAAGGACATCGTCAAGATTTCACGCAACTAAAAATAACTGATATTGCAGCAGCATAGAAAAGGGGATAACACATGGCTCATAAGAAAGCTGGCGGTAGTACACGAAACGGTCGCGATTCGAATCCTAAGTATTTAGGCGTTAAGGTTTATGGAGATCAAGCTGTTTTAGCCGGAAATATTATTGTTAGACAACGTGGCACTAAATTTCACGCGGGTCTAAATGTTGGTCTTGGTAAAGATCATACATTATATGCATTGATTGATGGTGTTGTGCGTTTTGTCACTCGTGGCACTCAGAATCGTAAGTTTGTAGAAGTGATTCCAGCAGACGCTGAATAAAATTTGTCGATATTGATGCAAGGAAGCCTCGCGATGCGGGGCTTTTTTATGGGTAAAAATTTTAATAATGCCAATAAGGAATGAAGAAATAAAATGAAATTTGTTGATGAAGCAACAATTCGAGTCATGGCTGGCAATGGTGGTGCCGGCGCGGTGAGTTTTCGTCGTGAAAAATATATTCCTTTTGGCGGGCCTGATGGCGGTGATGGCGGTGATGGCGGCAGTATTTATCTACAAGCGGTTGAATCTGTTAATACACTGGTTGACTTTCGTTATAAACGGACGCATCAAGCTAAAAATGGTCAGGCAGGTCAGTCTCGAGAGTGTCGCGGTAAAAGCGGTGATGATTTAATTATTCGAGTTCCTGTTGGTACGGTTGTTTATGATAACGAAACAGATGAGTTACTTGGAGATTTAACAGAAATTGATCAAACCTTGCTGGTTGCGCAAGGGGGGTGGCATGGTATTGGTAATACACGCTTTAAAAGCAGCACTAATCGTGCGCCTAGACAATCAACACCTGGAAAACCGGGTGATGATCGTATGCTACGATTAGAGTTAAAAGTTTTAGCTGATGTCGGGTTATTAGGTTTACCAAATGCGGGTAAATCTACATTAATTAGTGCAGTTTCAGCAGCCAAACCTAAAATTGCAGATTATCCTTTTACGACATTACATCCGAATTTAGGTGTTATACGTATTAATACAGAACAAAGCTTTGTTATGGCGGATATTCCGGGGTTAATTGAAGGTGCTGCTGAAGGTGCTGGTTTAGGCATACAATTCTTAAAACATTTATCTCGTACACAGTTATTATTGCATGTGATTGATGTTGCACCGAGTGATGGTACGTCTGTAATTGATGCTGCAAAAATGATAATTGATGAATTGGCAAAATATAGTGATACTTTAATGGAGAAACCACGGTGGTTAGTGCTAAATAAAGTGGACTTATTAGCTGAGGATGCATTAGCTGAAATTAAACAGGCATTGATTAATACATTAAGTTGGCAATCGCCTGTTTTTACGATTTCAGCAGCAACACAGGATGGCACACAAGATTTGTGTTATAAAATTATGCAGTTCATTGAGGAGCAGCGCGAAATAGTTGAAACATAAATTTCAAATCAACTTAAAATAAGCTTTTAGTTTAGCTTTGCTTATTTTAAGTTATTTGACATTATTATAAAGAGAAAATTATGTCTAAATTAATTATTGAAAGTTTAAAAAATATTTGTATATCGCACCCCGAGAGTTATAGTAAGTTTATATATCAGCTAAAGCTTATCTGTAATTTAAGCGTTTTTTTGCAAATAATGCTCAAGAAAGACATATCTTTTGACATGTCTTTCTTCAATAATTCTGAGAATTTATTTGATACTAATAATAATGAAACTAATCTTGGAAGGTTTTATAATAATGTTCATAGTAAGAATTCAGCAATCGACTCTTGATTAAGAAACTGTTTTGCTTTTATATGTATGCAACATTTAGAAGATTTGGTTTGTTCATGGACTGGTACGTTAAATGATTTAGGCCAAAGTGTATTTCACCATTTAAAAATTGAAGTAGCGCAAAAAAAAACCAGCTTATTTTTTTTCTTTGATCCGAATGCAAGCGTTAGTTATGATAATTATCAAAAGCAACTTCTAAACTCTATTTTTCCAACAGAGGATATTAATAATAAATGTGACCTACATAAATTTTTTAAAGAAAGGATTGTACAAGATGAAACTATAAAAGACTTATTGAGTAAGTTCGACAGTGGTTCGAATATGGAAGATGAGCGATTTTATGAGTTTCTGTCGCAATTTAAAAAAGATTTTTTGAATCAAACAATCACAAATAGATTTCGAATGAATAAATATTAATATTTTATATTCCCACTCATCGACGTGGGAAGCTCCCTTAAAAAATAAAAATTTAATCATTTCTATGGAAAGTTTATGTTAATTCGCCAGTAAAGTGATTATAACATATCCAAGTTAATGATTAGTTTGGCGCGTCAGTGCGAGAGGATAAAAATCGTAAGGAAAATTAATTGATAATATGAATAGGTGAAATTATATGACTATAAAAGATCAAAGCGAAAATGAAATACAAAATAAAATAGCTTGTATTTTTGAAGCGACAAAAATAACAAATGAAGTAGATGCATTTAAAAGAGATTATGAAAACGCTACTTCTGAGAAGTTAGTTGAAATTATAGTAGCTATTTACGATGAAAAAAATACGCTTTTCAAGAATGAAAAGCAGCTTAGTGATAAAGGTGTAACTTTATTTGACCAGCTAAGTATTTTGGAGACATACAATAAAGCTCAAACATCGTATTTTTCGTTTTGGGATAATTCAATAGTATCTGATAGCAGCATGGATTTAACAAAAGCAATAAAATTGCTGACTAAAGCATTAACTGGAGCAAAAGATGAGATAATGGGGCAAGCATTCCCTCTTGCAGTGAGTGAAATAAACGCAAAGGAAAATCAATCTAAACGAAATGAATTTTGTTCAATTTTGTAATAAGCATGAACGCTCAGATTCCCACGCACCCACGTGGGAATTTCTCTATATTTTGTCATTGAATTTTTCAATAATGCTGTTTAAATATTATCAGGCAGTGAGTGCAAAAATTTAAAAAATTTGTTAAAATAACTTCCATATTAATTTCATATCAATGGCTTTCTATACTTAAACCACTGGTGGTGTGATTTTGAACTCAGTTAGAGATATTAATCAGGTTTAGCAAAACTATGTATTAAGCTTGATAAGTAGTACATGATAATTGTGTATTAATCTTTAGCTGCTACTTTCATGTTATATGTCGAGCTGGCTTTGGTGTGTAGTAACGTCTTTTTAGGAGTAGATTATGGCTTTAGTGACCAATAGGCGTTCTGTGATGAATTTATTCTCTGATGCGCTTGATCCTTATTGTCATCAAGTTCGAATAGTGATGGCAGAAAAAGGTGTGACTGTTGAAATTCTTGATATTAAACCCGATGAAATGCCTGAAGAATTAACGCAATATAATCCTTATAGTACTGTACCAACGTTGGTTGATCGTGATTTAAGCATTTATCATGCTAATATCATTATGGAATATTTAGATGAGCGCTTTCCACACCCACCATTAATGCCCGTTTATCCTGTTGCACGTGCTGATGCGCGACGTAATATGTACCGTATTGAACATGATTTATACGGTTTATATAAAATCATGGTTGATAATGACACAAATGATGAAGCAAAACATATTGCAAGAAAACAGTTAGAAGATGCTTTAACAAGCTTGGCACCGGTATTTGCCGAAAGGCCTTATTTTCTTAGTGACGAATTTACCCTAATGGATTGTGTATTGGCACCATTATTATGGCGTTTACCAAGTTTGGATATTACTTTGCCAAAGCAAGCAAGTGCGGTAGAAAAGTATGCAGAGCGATTATTTGCTCGTGAAGCTTTTAAAGCAAGTTTAAGTGAATTGGAAGAAGAATTACGATGAGTGGCATGACATCCTCTAAACCTTATTTGGTACGCGCATTTAATGAATGGATCATCGATAATAATATGACGCCCTATATTGTGGTTAATGCCAATGTTGCAGGTGTCAAAGTGCCTAAAAACTATGTTGAAGATGGTCGTATTATCTTAAACATTGCAATGGGTGCAACGCAGGGATTACTGATTGATAATAGCTTCATTGAATTTACAGCAAGTTTTGGTGGCAAAATGCAAACCATTTTGGCGCCAATAAAAGCTATCGAAGCAATATATGCAAAAGAAACCGGTAAAGGCATGATTTTTTCTGAGGATGATGATGGCGGTGATTTACCACCATTAGATTCAAAAGATAAGCCTTTTGCAAAGTCTTCTGGAGATACGAGTAAATCCGATAAGCCTAAAAGTCATTTGCGTGTAATTAAATAGAAAAGCGCATTAGCCTTTTGTATGAATGACTTTTAGGCATCAATCCATTGCTTAAAAGTCATCAAAAATATCGCCATATACTTTTTTAAATGCTTTTTCAGCAAGAATATCTTCAACTTTTCGTCGTGAAACAACGCGTTGTTGTTTACTTGTTAATTTGTCATCAACATCAAAATCAACATTTTCTGATGTTTCATCTACAAGTTCATCGTCCTTGTCCGTATCGATGATCAAGCTTTCATCGTAACTCATGTTGCCTTACCTCTCGGTCTAACAATAACCGTAAAATACGGTGATCAATCCATTTTTTTGTCATTAGCTTTTACGCTTAACAAGCTATATTTTGTTAAAGAGTAATATAGGAAAGTGCTGAGGCACTCCATGTGCATTGCATTTCATCCGATACTTTTCAACTTAACTAGCCTGTTAATGGTAATCTCTATTTTAGAGCTTACGCTAGCTTTAACCATGATAAACGATTTGTTTAGAAAAAAAAACTATTTTAATACATTTTGCGTAACCACAAAGATTCCATAGAAAAATTATTAGGCGGTGGGTTTATATGAACACTTGAATAGAGATGAATTTAAACATACTAAGCTGTTTTCGGTTCAAGATAATAAATAAGTGTTACAACATGTTGAACACCATCTGTATTTTTTGCCATGTTAATGACTTGGTTTGCTTGAGCACGTTTTAATGAACCAATAAGATAGACCGTATTATTTTCAGTGACAACTTTCAAATCATCAGGGTCAAGTTTTCCTTGAGTAATGACTTGACTGTCAACTTTGGTTGTTAACCAAGTATCTTGTAATTTTTGAAGCGTTGAAATTGGTTGGGTGAGTATAATACGATTAATAATTTTTTGGGTATGGGGTACTGACTGGGTAATAGCTTCTGCTTGCATGCGCATTGCTTGAGTGGGTGCTTGGCCAGTTAATAAAACAATATTTTCAAAACTCGTTGCTGTAATATGCGCTTCATACTTTAATTGGGGGTCAGCATCTAGTTTATTTTGTACACTCCACGCTAGCATTTGATTATTATAGGTATTTTCAAGAGAGTAACGATTATAAATTGCACTGGCGCCGCTGCTCGCAGCAGTCATACATGCTTGTAGGCTTATGCAGCATAAAATTATGAAAAACACTCTATAAAGCATTTTGCGTTCCTTCGCAGTCGATCTTTACTTAATCCTAAGTCACTAAAATTTTACAGTGTTATTGTTTAAGGCGCAATTATTGTTGATACTCAAATAATGTTACCACTTTACGTACACCAGAACTTTGTCTAGCAACGCCACTTGCAATTTTCGCCTGTTTTGGTGTGGTTATACCTAATAAATAAACAACACCGTTTTCAGTGACAACTTTAATTTGACTTGAATCTAAACCTTTTGCCGCAAGTAGTTCTGATTTGATTTTAGTTGTAATCCAAGCATCGCTTGATTGTGTGAGCGCTGAAATTTGCCCAGATACGGCAATTTCATCGTAAACACGTTTTGCACCTGAGGTTGATTTGGCAATTTGAATTGCTTGATCATGTAATGCCTGTGAAGGGGTTTGCCCGGTCATGAGAACAACACCATCGTAGGCAACTGGCACAATGCGGCATTCATTTTTTAATGAAGGATCAGCATAAATTTGTTTTTGAATATCTAATTCTAATTGATGATCTTTGGTTTTTTGCTCATAGTTTCTACCTTCATAAGCAACAACACCGCCAGCTGCAGCGCCAGCAACAAATGCACCAAAACAACCTTGTAATAAAAAACACATGGTAAAAATGAGTGATATTTTTTTTAACATGCTTGTCTCCTAATTAACCAAATAAGCTGTGATCAATATAATCACATAAACAATGTATGATGAGTAAATGACATTCTTGTATACGACAAGTTGCTTCAGCAGGCACACGAATTTCGATATCTGTATCGCGCAGTTGTTTTGCCATTGCACCGCCATCTCGCCCAGTTAATGCAATAACATGTAAGCCGCGGTCATGTGCAGCTTCAATTGCGGTTATCACATTACTGGATTGACCGCTGGTAGAAATAGCAAGTAAGATGTCGCCTTGTTGTCCTAATCCGCGAATTTGTTTTGAAAAAATTTGGTCATAGTGATAGTCATTGGCAATAGAGGTGATAGTTGAACTATCTGTGGTCAGAGCAACAGCTGGTAAACTAGGACGTTCAGCCTCAAATCGATTTAAAAGCTCAGATGAAAAATGTTGTGCATCTGCAGCGGAGCCACCGTTACCACAACTAAGAATTTTATGACCATCTATCAAAGACTGAACCAACCGTTGTCCTGCTTGTTCAATCACTTCAGTCAATGTATCAGCAGCCATAATTTTTGTTTGAATACTATCTGAAAAATGCTGTCGAATACGATCTATTTGCTGCATTTTATAAACCTCTTAGATTATTGTGCATTTATGCATAACTTACAGAATACGTTATTTTAACAAAATTTAAGGAATCTCTGCCCAAAGGCGCACTTAAATTTTATTGTTATTACATCATAAAAAATCATTGATTTAAAATGCATTTTTAAACCATTGAATATTTTTTTCTATTTGGTAATCCCCATCAATGCTAACTACATCAATTCGGCTAGCACATTGGTGCGTTAAGTGGTATTGATGCAAATAACATTGGGCACTTAAGCGCACATGATTTTGTTTTTTCTTTGTAATTGAGGCTGCTGCATTACCGTAGCTATTACGTTGTCGTTGCCTAACCTCTACAAATACAATACAAGCATTATCTTTCATAACCAGATCAATTTCACCTAATCGGCAATAGTAATTCTGCTCAATAAGCGTTAGCCCCTGTTTTTTCAAATAATTTAATGCTGCTAATTCAGCTGCAGCACCTTTTTTTCGTTTTGAGAAAATCATGTATTTTTGATACCTGCAATTTTTACGGGATAACCATTTTTAAACTGCGCCCATTGCAGGTCACGTAAAATTTGCTGATGCTTACCTAAATAAAGTGTTCCTGTCATGCCTTGTAAGCTAAAACTACCTGTCATGAGTTGGTTGTAATGCATGATTAATTGATAAGCATCCATACCAAATGCATATAATCTTACTTGTTCCGCTTCTGCTGGGTTAATAGAGGTTTGCATATTTTTACGTATTTGTTGCATTTTTTTTGAGTCATCTAATACTAAAGGAATATCACAAAATCTGACACCATCAAGATCTTTGTCACGTGCGGGGTTTGGTGTGCCGCTATAAACATAAGAAGTTGCATAAACAGGAATATCATTAGCATAATAGTATTTTAACATGGGAATAATTTCTCGAGCTTTCGTTGGCGATGCAATCAGGAAAATGGCGTCGATATCTTGTCGGTGTATAGGAATATTTACGGTTTGTTTGATATCAGGATTATTTTTTGCGTTAATTGCAGCATCATTAACTTTCAAAATACGTTTAATACTTTGATCAAAACGTGTTTGTTTTGTATACATAAGTGTATCTACAATATTCCCGCCTAACTTTTGCCATGTATTTGTGAAAGTCTTTGCAATATCTTGTCCCCATGAAGAATCAGGCGCAATGATTAGTACATGACTCTTACCATCGTACCAAGTTTTTTCTGCTACTTGCACAGCCTCGTCTTGTGGCGATAAAGCAAATTGAAACAGTGATTTATCATCACTACCATGAGGTGTAAAGTTTAGGGCTAAAGTGGGTTTTTTGATATCAATGTGATTAAGTTGCGCAACTTGTGACTTTGTTAATGGGCCAACAACTGTGGTTGCACCATTTTGAACGGCCGTTATGTAAAGGTTCTTTGTTGATTGTTTACTGGTATTATAAACTTGAATGCTTTGTTCACTTGGATGTTGCTGCTCTTGAGTATAGTAAGCTGCCATGAAGCCATTTCTAATTGCTTGGCTTGATTGTGAGAGTTGCCCATTTAAAGGTAATAGTAAAGCAAAATTGGCTTGTTTGGTATTGAGCGTATTTTGCGGCAATGGGATATTTTTTTGTAATTGCGCTGCAAATTGATCAGCAGGATGATGAGGATAGTTAGCTAACCATGTCGTTAATTGTGATTGTAGATCTTGAGGATTGTTTTTATAGGCATTAGCAAGATAAGCTAGTTCAAGCCAGCCTGTTGTTACACCTTCGAGGGTATAACGCTGGGCGTTTTGTAAATTGGCTAAGGGTAATTGATTAAGTTCAAGCCAAATTTGTTGTTCATTTTCAGTTTTTTGTTTCTCTGGCAATATATTATCTAGCTGAATTAATGTTTTAGCACTCGCGAGCGTATCACCAGTTTGCTGATAGGCAATAGAGGAAATTTGATAATAGGCAATTTGCTGATTGGGTTTGAGTAGTGTTTTATTTGGCATTGTTTTTAGTAAATTTAAACTTTGATTAGGATTATTATCTAATGTCGATAAATAAGCTTCTAAAAGCGTTTTTTCAGCGGAAAGCTCAGTAGGTAGGTTTTGAGTATCAATATTTGATAAGACTTGAATTGCTGCCATGGTATTTTTATCTTGTAGATAACGGCCTGCTGCTTTTAATTGTGTTGATTGTTTTTTAGGTGTAGCCATAGATTGTGATTGTTTTAAGTATTGTTCTGCTGATTGATTATAGGTTTGAGGTAGGCCTGGTTGTGGTGCATCATTAACAGTTTGACACGCACTTATTAAAAGCGTGACACATAACATTAGCGTAACAAATAAAGAACGAACGCGCATGATTATCAAATCTCTAAAAATACTTTATTGTGATGGTAACATATACCCAAATTACCTCAAAGTATGCTGTTAATAAAGTATTGTTTGTTCACTATAAGCTTTATTCGACGGCAACATCCTTATTTTTATGTTTAAATATTGTTTGATATATAATAACTGGTTATTATTTACTTCAGAATGCTCAATGACAAAAAATATTATATAAAAATTCCGCATTTTGAAGTAATTTGCGTAAAATTATGTAGGCTTAAAATGATAGAATCAAGTACCCTGTATATCGTCGCCACGCCAATTGGCAATTTATTAGACATATCGCCAAGAGCAATTGAAATATTAAAGCACGCTGACAAGATTTATGCTGAAGACACACGTCATAGTAAGACGTTAATGCAGTCACATGCCATTATGACAGATATGCAAGCACTGCATGAACATAATGAGCAGCAACAAGTTGCGCAGATTTTGCAACGATTAAAGGCAGGTGAAAGTATTGCTATAATTTCTGACGCTGGTACGCCATTAATTAGTGATCCTGGATTTTTCATTGTGCAAGCTGTGCGACAGGCAGGATGGAAAGTTTCGCCTGTACCAGGTGCCTGTGCTGCAATTGCGGCATTATCTGCATCGGGTTTGGCAAGCGATAGGTTTACTTTCAATGGTTTTATTCCTGCAAAAAAAGAGGCAAGACGGAAATTTTTAGCGACATTTTTATATAGTGAACAAACAAATATTTTTTATGAATCGCCACATCGTATATTGGTGAGTTTAGCCGATATGATCAGTGTTTTTGGTGAGGAAAGACGTATTTGTTTTGCAAGAGAGTTAACAAAACAATTTGAGACAATAAAACTTGCATCTTTAAGTGAGATTTTAGCATTTGCAACAAATGATCCAAATCAACAAAAAGGTGAAATTGTTTTAATTTTAGAAAAAAGTACAGCGATGGTGTGCAGTGAAAAACAGGCATTATCAACCTTGAAATTACTGATGGAAGAATTACCAGCTAGTCAAGCGAGCAAGATTGCTGCTAAACTTACAGGATTAAAGAAAAAACAGCTTTATCAATTAATACTTGACCACAATTTATAGATGGGCGTGATTTTATGAAACCAAAAACCATCGAGTTTAGCCAAGTTCAAATCCAATATTCGCCTGAGGAAGATCGCATTATGATGCGTTTAAATACGAAAGGTGATGAGCAATTTATCATGGCATTTACACGTAAATTTGTACAAACTTTTTGGCCGGCGTTAGTGCAAGTTTTATCTTACGATCCAAATTTTGTAAACTATGATACCGCAACGCAACAGGCCGCCTTAGCATTTCAGCACCAAGAAGTTCTTGATAATGCAAACTATGAACAACCATTCAAAATGGACAATATGCAATATCCATGGGGGCAAACGCCTTTATTGGCAAATAAAGCGGTAATTAAAAAGCCAGAAGAGAGTTTACCTATTTTAGGTATTTATTCAGCGAATAATATCGGTTTTGAATTTCCCAGCAATCATAATGTTTTGCATTACTTATATAAAGGTCTATCAGATTTAGTGAATCGTATTGGTTGGGATATTAATTTACAAAATTTGTTAGATAATGCGCCTAAGCCCGATAAGCGACATTTGAATTAAGTTAATGATCTGCGTATAAATCACGTTATGTAGACATCATTTGTTTTAACTCAGGCGTAATGATGATAACAATACTATGTTAAATTTTTATGATGTTCCTTTTAATCACACGTAAAATTTTTAGACGATATTGCCTCGTGAATGAGGGGGAGCGTTTATATGTTCTGTTTCATTGTTATCTTTATATTTCTCATTTAATATTTTAATTTGTTCAGCGCTTAATTGTTCAGAAAGTATGGGGTTTTTTAGTATAGATTGCGCACAGTCTTCATCTCTCTTGCTTAAGATAAACAATAAATCTGGGTATTCAATTCCTAATTCCTGTAATGAGCTTCGACGCTTATTATTGCGCATTCTAGTGGCGCTTGACATGTTAGTCAACTGTTTCTCAATGATCTCAAGTTGTTTACTAGCCTTTAGGAAAGGTAAGATAAGGCGATTTTTTAGAAACTCATCGGTTGTATTTACCGATAAAAAATTAAGTTGAGAAAAATCAATTTCTTCTTTTTCAATGAGTTCTTGAGCTTTATTTATAGAAATTTCCTTAATCATAGCGCTCAGTTTTAGTAATAATTTTGCTTTTTCCAATGATTTAGCTTCAATACCATCTTTAATCCAAGTTAAAACTGGTTGATATTTTTCTAAAATCTCTTTATCTCTCTCTTGATCTATTGTAGATTTTTCATCATCGGAAAGTAATGTATACAATTTTTTATCTTCACTGAAAAAATTTCTGGGAATCGTTGTTAATTTCAAAATGCTAAAGTTCTTTTTCTTAAGTTTTTCTTTAAGTTTTTCTACATTTAACTTATTCATTAAATATTTTAGCCAAGCAATTGAGGTATTGCTATCAAGACTATTTTGTAATATTTGTGTAAGCATTTTTTTATGTAATATGCTTTGATCCTTCTCTGAAAGTAAAGGACGTATTGAAGAATGTAATAAATTCTGTAGGGATAATTTTGGTTCCTGTAGGACTAATTTTGGTTGGTTAATTAAACTGGTGTCGTGATCACTTTCAATGCTTGATGTTTTAAAAAAGCTAAAATTTTTCTTTGTAAGTTTTTGTTTAAGCTTTTCTGAACCTAATTTTTTACTCAAATAGCGTAGAAAAAAATGTAAGTTTGCACTCTCAATATCATCAGAGATTATCTCTTGGAATATTTTTTTGTATAATAACCTCCGCTCATTTTCTGATTTTGAAAGCAAAGGATATATTGAAGAATCTAATAAATCTGCTACGGCTAATTTGGGATGGTTAATTAAGCTGATCCCGTAATCATTAAATATGCCTTTGATACTTTCCGTTGAATAATCGTCACTCATTTTTTTTATTAGAGTAATTAATTCACTTCTCTCAAGTACATTAGTTTTTATTTCCTCTAGTTGCAGATTATATTTTTTGTAAAACCTTGGAGCCTCCATAATTATTTGCTTAAAAACAGGATATTTATCTTGGGTTATTGCTGTAAATTGTCTTTCTTTAGGTGACTTATACGGTTGGTGCGTATTCTTTTTATTGACTAAGGTTTGGTTACGTGAACCAGAACTTTTTATTGCTGTTCAGAAAAATTTCATCTGCTTTTAGTTTATT
>PAMH01000029.1 GCA_002707205.1 Legionellales bacterium | reverse complement strand
GAGGTTGCTAAAATTTTGAAAAATCCAACCTATCAGGAGATAACACCATGATTTTTGTCGTGGCCAGAGGATCTTAAAATATATTTTAAATTAAATCATCTATATCTTTAATTTTTAAGTCAACTTGATCTATGGTGGGGTATTAACACCTTATACTCATTTCTAAATTTAACCCTTAAATTCATCAGCAGAAATTTGAGAAGCAATCAGTTGACCTAAAATTTTTGTATCCTTTGTTACAGGCTCAACAGGAATATCGGCACTAAATGATTTTAGAAATGCAGTATTACCTTCTTTAACTAATCTCTTAAGTGCAAGTTCTGTACCGTACTGCACAAGCATAAGACCATTGTGGCTAAATGGTACTTCTTTACTGAATAGTATGTAAGCATTATCGAACATATATGGTGCAGGAACGTGTTGAGGGATTTTTACAACAAAGGCATCTTTATATTTAGTATATTTTTTATCAAAATAAAAATACTCAGTCGGCACAATATCTTTTGTATCAAATAGCTTTTTTTCTTTTATAAAGTTATCCCAGCTAAATAGAGGGAAGGGCGCAGTTGGCTCATAAACGGCATCTTCTTCACTTAAATAATCTACATCAACGCCTAATGCACTTGCGATTTTATCAATGTGTCTAGACGTTTTAGCTTTTCCTGATTCTAATCGTTGTAATGTTTGCTGTGTAATTCCCACGCAGTTAGCTAAGTCAGACTGACTCATTCCTTTGCTAACACGTTGCATCTTAATTTTTTTTCCAATAATCATCGCAAGACCTTTACAAGATTGTAAATAACAGTTAAGCTGTAAAAAACAACTAAATGGAGAAATAAAAATTGAAACCTGAATACTGGGCTTTGATAAAAGCTATCAAAATATCCGGCAATCAATCAAAACTTGCTCGTAAATTGGGCATTAAGCAACAGTCTATTTCAAGATGGTTTAAGTACGGCGTTCCGGCTTCACGCGCTCATCAAATTGAAAATATAACTGGGGGCTTAATTAAAGCCACAGATTTATGCGAAGGAGCTAATAAAGATTCTCAATCAGCATAAAATCAATTGTATTTTACAAGATAAATGCACGAATAACAAAATTTAGAGTAGCTAGGATAGCAAAGAAATATAAATGCATAGAAAAACATATGAATACAAAGAAATTCATATGCAAGTAAATGCATCATTATGAAATCAATAAGAGGGTAACATGGCAAAAATTAGAACAGTAAAACCAGCGCTATTTCGTCACGACAGTTTATTTGACGCGGAGCTATCCAGCGGGCTGCCTTTGCGACTTTCTTTCATAGGTCTTCTTACAGTATGTGATAGAGAGGGTCGATTTAGATGGAAACCAAGAGAGCTGAAGCTTGATGTTTTGCCTTACGATACCATAGATTTCGAGCTTATTTTAAAAGCCCTTCACAAATATGGTTTTATTGAAAAATATAAGCATAATAATGAAATTTACGCGCAAATACCCACATTTACTAACCATCAGAATATTAATTCAAGAGAGCCTGAATCAAGAATTCCATCCAAAGATGAATGTGAAATTCTTACGTATGTTCCAGTTACTTTTGATGTTAAAAAAAGGTATTGCACAGAAAATACTATGCGCGCATATGCACGCACAGGAAATAATAATATTTCATCCTTGGAAATGGAAATGGAAATGGAAGAAGAAAAAAAACAAACAAAAAAAGAAAACCCAGAAATCGAGCCATTACCCGTTACGGCTGCGCCGTCTCTTGCGAACAAGTCGCAAGAAGTTTCTGTTTTGGAAACTGAAAATAATTTAAACACCTCAGATGACGAGCAAAAAATAAACAAGAATAAAAAGCACGCTGAGGAGGTCGTGCAAATTTTCGATTATTGGCGAAATGTCATGAACCACGAACAAGCAAAACTCGATGACAAGCGAAAAAAGAAAATTCGTAATGCGTTGAAGCTTGGCTACTCGGTCAGTCAACTTTGCCAAGCGATTGACGGCTGTGCTAACTCGGCGTGGCACATGGGAGAAAACGACAGAGGGAAAAAGTTCGACAGTGTCGATTTGATTTTTCGTGACGCAGATAGAATCGACAAATTCATTGCGATTGATAAACAGCCAGAGATTAGGCCACTCTCGAAAACAGAGCAGCAGACAAGACGAAATGCAGAAATAGCGCTTGCATGGGCAAACGAAAGCAGCAACGAAAACGAGGGAGTCGGCTATGACGGAAAATGACAAAAGAAAATTTGCAGCACTCATGACGCAAGCATCGGAGATTTACAAACGTGATGTTAGCCAGACGCTGATGAAAACTTATTTCGACTTGCTAAGCGATTACGAAATTGCAGATGTTGAGACAGCATTTTTCAATCACTTCGGTGACGAAAAAGCGGGTGTGTATTTCCCGATGCCAGCAAACTTGATTGGTCAGCTCAAATCGATGGGTGCTGAAACAAGCAAAAGCGAAATGGTTAAGTGCTTAGTCAGCTTTGGTGACGAAGAAGCGCAAGAGGTGTTAGTGCCGAAGTGCAGTGTCGAGAATTGCGAGTCAGCAGCAACAATGCGAGCAAGTATAAATTCACGGTGGTTTTGTAGAAATCATTACGAAAGCAGTAAAACCATGCTCGTAATAGGGGCAAATCGTGAATCTCAGATCTGTAGAGATCTTTTTTGACACCTACCAATGCATAGGTAGCGGGTAGATGAGAAAAAGCCCGTAGAGATCAAATTTTTAATAATTTAACAAAGAGGAAATTTCATGACTACTTTAGAGCATTTTGCGTTGGTTACTATTTATTTTATAGCAATAGAAAATAATAGAAGTTTGGGTAGATTTAAAAAACAAACAAAACCGGAAGAAAAAGAATCATCAGGAGTGCTTTACGATACTCTATGTCTGACTATTAAACAGGTAAATTTTGTCTTTGAACTCGCTGCGATTTGCGTTGGTTATTACATGACTTATAAGTGGGTTTTAATTCCGCTAAATCATTATTTTTCAAGCTAACAAGGAGAAAAAATGAAGCTTGAAGTAATCAGAAATGGCAAAAAATTCGAGGAAATTTTTAGCAAAATTGATGACGGAAAAACAACGAATAAAGCGTATTCGTATGTGCCTGAACTTAAACGAGTAAAATACAAGAACAATGATAGAACAGTCAAAAATAAGTCAACTTAAGAGTTTTTTTCTTATTTTTGTTTGAGTGAAATATTAGCATTTTCCTGGCTTAAGGAAAACGTTATTTCGATGTTTTTTAATTTTTATTATTCGAACATCTTGTTGATGAAATATTATTATGTTATTGTTCAAAATTCAGACAATTTAATTACTTTAAGGTGAAATTTATGCTTTCTTATACTAGTTTTGCATGGCAACTTGGCACAGCCAATGATGAGCAAAAAGATGAATTTTTAGCTAGGTTCGCAGAATTATCAGAGGAAAAGATTCGAAGTCATCTTATCAAGCAATTTAAATTTAATTATACCCATTTTTCAGATAAAAATAATCTCGAGGAAGCGATAAACTACGTGGAAGAACAGATAGAATTTTTTAGAAACCATGACCTTGAGATAGCTGAAATTGTTGGGTTAGAGGCGCTGGGAAAATTAAAGTCATTTAACAGTTCTAACGAATATCTTCAGTTTTTACTTGATTCCCCCGGAGAGACCGATGAGTATCTACAAACTTACTCTGTACTAGGACTTGATTTTAAATTTCCAAATAATGCCTTCCAAGCTTCTCTTATCGCATCTAACATTGGTAGACTTAGAGATGCTATAGATAATGGAAATATAGACAAAGAAAGTTTTAAAAAGCTTATAGCAAATTTGAACACAGAACAGTTAGATGAATTTTTAAAAACTTTTGATTTTTCTAGCCAAGAACTCATAGACCATCATCTCATGTCTATTGAACAACAAAGATGGTTTGATAGTTCAACTTCAAAAAATTTTAGTTTAGAAAAAACATCTTCATTTTTTCAACCTCAACCAGCAAGGGAATCCAAGGAATCATCTGACGAGGAAAGTGTTGAACCGGAGTTCCGGAATGCTAAACCTTAAATGAAGTTTAAATTGATAACTTAATTAAAAAGATAAACTACGCTGCTTTTATGTTTAAAAGAAAGCAGCGTGATTTGAATGTTAAAACTAAATTGTTTTTGTATACGTTATTAGCTTTGTTGTATCAGTATGTATCGTAGGCGTGCTGGTAGTTGAAAAAATACTATTGCTATTGGTTTTTTTAAGATCAAAGAATTTCATTAATTCTTTATAAGCCTTAATAACTTTTTGACAGTTTTGATTTGCCTTTGCTGAGACGTTTCTGTCTGGATGGGAGGATTTAAGTTTCTTTTTATAGGCGTCTTTAATATCGCTCATCGTTGCATTAACACTTAAACCTAGGGTGGCGAGATATTGAGTTGTCTTTTTATCTGCTAATGAGCTGAATGGTAAAACAGGGCTGCGTGTTAAAGAACTATTTTTATAATTACTAAGCCAAGCATTAATTTCTGTTTTTAGCTGAGCGTTAGGTTCCAACTCCTTTTTAAGTAATTTTTTATTTGTATGTGGGTTTCTCGGGTAATTATTTTCACCCATGTAAAAAGTTTTTGAAGATTCGTCAATATGTTTTTCAATAGCTTTTCTATCATAATGTACAGCTTTATTATTTGGGTCATAAACTGGATCGCTCATAACTTGATAGGTAATTGCGCAGAAAAATTCATCAGGGATTTCATCTGGATTAATACCAGCCATTTCATACTTTTTGTCATTTATGGATATAAATGGTGCACTTTTATTGTTTGTTGAGTAGCTAGACTCTTCGAATGATGCATTTAAGGCTGAGTCCAGTTCGTCGTTATTATGAATGGGTCGATTTGATCTAGATGATAAAGGAGAGTAATTCGGGGAAAATAAAGCTGGGGGAGCTGTAGTAAAAGCTGGGGGAGCTGTAGTAAAAGCTGGGGAAACTGTAGAAAAAATTGGGGAAACTGTAGGAAAAATTGGGGAAAAGGATGGCGCAGACATCATTAACAGTGACGCTACTCTCTGCATAGAATGCAGAGATTCAGTAGTAATAATAGTAGGCTGGGGCGTTGCGTTGCTAGATGTTCTTCTAGTGCCGAGTTGATTAGTATTAGCATTGGTATTAGTATTTTCCATGATTTTTCCTATAAGTTTTTGCAGTGTAAGGCCGATGCCCGTTCGTCGTTATAATAAAGTCTGCTTATTTTCTTGCGCTTTTAGTAGTTTTAAATCTAGTAATAGTTTTAAATCTAGGATTTGTAATATTACTGAATTCCTTTTCGAAAGTGTCCTCATTCATAATTTTTTCAAAAATGTCATTAAGTGTTTTTTTAAGCCTGCTACCTTTAGTTGTATAAAAGCCAAACCGTATAGGTTCGGGGATTTTATTTATGCTATTTACAAGCGAATACAGAAGAAAACTGGCTTTAAACACCTGCAGATTAAAATCAAATCCATACGTTAGATCTGTTGCGTCTAAGACATATTTACATACCCTTTCTAATTCATCTGTGCGATTTGTCTGACAAAGCGATAACTTATGTAATGCAATAATCTTACATTTTATTAGAGTTAAGATTTCATTTTTCTTTTCTCGTATTGTAACATTAGACACTAATTTCCCTGGCTCAAAACCTAGCAGTTCATTTGTTTGAGGTTCTTGTCCAATGTCAGAAAGTTCTTTAATTTCTTCGTATTGTTCTATTAATGTGTCTATTTCAGCTTTAAAATCTAACATTTCTCACCGCTTTAAAATTAAGTTACAAAAACCATACTTGTTTTGATAAAGACAAGTGGCTTCACCACCCATCCCTCACTTACATGCTACGGTATTGCTTACCTCTGCTAATATAAAATATTAATATTAATAAAAAATTAAAGGTCACAACAAAAAGCTTGATTAAAGCTTAAACATATTGTAAGTTAAATTATGAATAACGGACACAGCTTTAAGCATGTGCTTGATTTAGAAGAAAAGGCAGAGTTATTTTTAAGTCTGTCTAATCTACGAAAAAGGCTCAGTGCATTAGAGCAAGAAATTAAACAAATAAAAGAGTATTTAGTTTTTACAGACTATGACGAGACGAATACAGCATAAATTTAATGCTGTTCAGACAATCGCGGACTCGATCAAATTTCCCTCAAAATCAGAAGCAAGACGCTACAAAGAGCTTAAGAAATTACAGTTCTCGAATCATATTATCTTTTTTTTACGACAACCCATGTTTGATTTGCCTGGTGGTGTGACTTATCGCGCTGATTTTATTATTTTCTGGTCTGACGGCAACGTTACCATTGAAGATGTAAAAGGCTTTGAAACAAGCGAGTTTAAGCTTAAAAAAAAGATGGTCGAAGAATTATATCCAATTAACATAGAGGTAGTTAAATGAGTATTAACGCACAACATTTATACGACTTAGTTATTATGCCGGCTTTAAACGAATTGGCAGAAGCAAGAACTGTTCTAGGTTCTCGCATCGCTAAAAAACTTGTGCTTGCAACAGCATGTCATGAAAGTGCATGTGGTACTTATTTACGTCAAATAAATAATGACGGCCATTATTCCGTGGCACGTGGTATTTTCCAAGTAGAACCACCTACGCATCAGTGGATTTTTAATAAATTAATGACCGATGATTGGCGTGATATTCGAGAGAAAGTATTTAACACAGCCTATCCCACGCTCGATGATGATAGATTAATTTACGACCTAAACTATGCAGCTAAGATTTGTCGATTGCGTTACTATCTTGCACCTGCTGCTTTACCTGAAAGCGATGATTTATTTCATTTGGCAAATTACTGGGGTAAGTATTACCAGACGCAAGACAAGGATTTAAACCATTTGAGCGAGAAAGAAAAAACATTTATTGCGCACTGCAAAAAGTACGGCGGTGAAATCTTCCGATGAAAGACTTAAAGTTCTTAACAAGCTCAGCAACCTTAATCGGCATGTGTGTCGCGGGGCTGTTTTGGATTTTTACAATTAAGGGAGATGCTGCAATCACGCTTAATAAAGTTGATGCACTTAATATGCGTATCAATAGACTGGAGCAAAGACAGATACACTTAAACGATAAACAAGACGCAGAACTGCAAAAATACTGGGATAACCTTGAGCTGAGAATAGGTGAAATGCAGAAGATACAGTTTGAGCAGAGATGCGAAAATAGGGGGTGAGATGGCTTTTAAAAAAGGTCAATCTGGTAATCCGAAAGGTCGAGCGCAGGGCATACCAGATAAACGTATGCAATTTCATGAAGTTAAAGAAATTTTAAACAAGAAGGGGTGTAACCCTTTTGAAGTGATGGCTGATATGTGTATGAATAACGCCTGTGAAGACACAATAAGATTTCAAGCAGCTAAAGAACTGGCGCAATATATCGCACCAAAACTTAAAGGTGTGACGATTGATTTGGGTGACGATGGTAAGAAAGCTTTTACGCAGATTTTTAATATATGACAAATGAATCAGATGAAAAAATTATTATATATAATGCATCAGAAACCGGCAAAAGATTTCATCGCTCAAAAGCAAAAGTTATTTGTGCTATAGGACCCGTAGGCAGCGGTAAAAGTGTCATGTGCGCAAATCACATTATGTACTTAGCTAACAAACAGGGCGTATCATCAGACTTTAAAAAGTATACTCGCGTTGTTGTTGTGCGTAATACTTATTCAGAGCTGAAACTAACGACGATGAAAACGTGGTGCGAATGGTTTCCCGAAGAATACTACGGCAAGATATCTAAAGTCGCGCCATTCATGCAAAAAATCGAAGTTAATGACATGGTTATTGAGGTTATATTTTTAGCGTTAGACAGAGAAAAGGACGTTAAAAAGCTATTGTCACTTGAGTGTAATATTATTTGGTTCAATGAGGCACGAGAAATACCGTGGGTTTTAGTATCACGTGCGACTGAGCGAATCGGTCGATTTAATAAGTGCGTGGATGGTGATGAAAATATACGTCAAATAATCATGGATACTAACCCACCCCATGATGAGCATTGGATTTACAAAGTATTTGAAGAAGAAAAGCCTGAAGGATTTGATATATTTCATCAACCGCCTGGATTAATTAAGGATGAATCAGGTAATTACATACAAAACCCCGATGCGGATAACTATGAAAATTTAAGCAGGATGGGACTTTCTGATTATTACACTAGCATGGTTAATGGTAAATCAGAAGAAGAAATAAGAGTTTATGCGCTTGGCATGTATGGTGCAACGTTTGATGGTAAGCCGGTACATCCTCAATACAATGACAACATTCACTATGCAGGCAAAGAGATTGAAACACTGGATAAAGAGTTAATCATTAGTTTAGATTTTGGTTTAACACCAGCCGTTACATTTGAGCAAATGACAGATAGAGGAAAAGTTAATATCATTGACGAGATAATCGGAAATGATATTGATATCCGTGCATTTTGTGGTGATATCCTTGTGCCGCATATTCTTAAAAATTACTCAGGATTACCTGTCAAAGGTTTTGGCGACCCATCTGGTGGATTTAGAAAAGATACTGATTCATCAACCTGTATTCAAATCTGTAATCAAATATTAAAGCAGCATGGAATATGTATTGAACCCGCATACACAAATGTATTAGCTAGGCGATTAGATGCAGTTAATAGGTTTTTAGGGAAGCTTGTTGATGGTGAGCCAGCATTTCAATTATCAAGCAAAGCTAGGACAGTTAGAAAAGGTTTTCTCGGCGGTTATCATTATAAAAAAGTTAACACGGTTGGTTCAACAACATATAAAGAAGAACCTAATAAAAATGAATATTCACATCCAATGGATGCATTGCAATATGGTATGCTGTATTTTGCTGGCAATGTTGACAAAGCAAAAAACATGAGCAATACTAGTTCAAGTAAATTATATAACACTTCTAATACAGGCTGGATGAGCAGATAAGCTAATTTAAAAACGCATGTCTTACACAAATAAGACAGAGACGGAACCACTAAAATTAAATCAAGATGACATACTTCAAAAAGCTAGAGAGAATATCAATGGCTGGGTTTCCTATTGGCAAGAAAATAATGAACGCTATAGAAATAACTTCTATTTCACTTATGTTGACCAGTGGGATGAAGAAGATAGAAGAGAGAGAAAAAAACGAAAGAAACCTGTTTTAACTGTTGATAAAATTAAACCTGCTGTACGCTCAACAATAGGACAGCTTAGAGAAAACACCCCAAACGTTGAAATCCGCGCTAATACTGATAATACTAACCAGGAAACTGTTGATATTTATAATGGCATCGTCAGATGGATTAGTTATAAATCAAATGCGCCACGCGTATATCAAAAAGCATTCGAACCTGAATATGTAGGTGGCTATAGCGCGCTAAGAATTTGCTATGACTACGAGTCGGGTATGAGCTTTGAAAAGCAAACACTCATCAAAAATATCAATCCATTAAATGCATTTTTTGACCCATCGGCACAGGAGCAAGACAAGTCAGACGGTAACTTTTGTGGCTTTGCTGATAAAATGTCATATCGAGAGTTTAAACTTAAGTATCCAAATTATAAAGGTGAGCCTCAACCGCTTGTAAGCAGTCAATATAACGAAGCGCAAAAACAATTCTGGGGCGATGATAAAGAAATAACGATATGTGACTACTGGTGTAAAGAATATTACGACAAAACAATATATGAATTGTCAGATGGTCGAGTGGTTGATGAGAAAGGCCTTTTACAAGCAGAAGAAGAATACTACAATCTATTAGAAGATTATGAAAGACTTGTTAGCGCCGGCATTACTTCAATCCCTGCACCTATTATCCCTATTAAAAATCGGGAACGGGTAATACAAGATTATAAGATGATGCATTACCGCTTGGTTTTTGATGAGATTTTAGAAAAAACTGAATGGCCTGGAATGTATTTGCCGGTTATTTTTATTGATGGTTTTTCTTCTGAAATTGATGGAGAGCAAAAAACATCGGGCTACATTGAGACCGCCAAAGATCCGCAAAGAATTTATAATTACAATCAAAGCGAAATCGCACATGCTATTTTAACTTCCACTAAAGCGCAATGGCTTGGTACGACTGAGATGGTAGACAATCTCCAGCATATTTGGAGGGATGCAGATAATCAAGCTTTCTTGCCCTATAACAGAACCGCTAACGGTGAAAAGCCTGAAAATATTAGCCCGCCACCTTTTTCATCGCAATTATTTCAGGTGGCCGAGCAAGCGGCAAATGATATTCAAGCAACGCTTGGTAGTTATGAAGAAAGCAGAGGTCAAGAATCTAATGCAATGAGTGGTGTTGCCATTGGTAAACGTCAGTTGGCATCAAACTTAACACAGTACATTTATTTTGATAATTTAGAAAGCGCGATAGAAAGCTTATGGCGCGCTATTGTGGATATGATTCCACGCATATATGACACCGAGCGTGTAATAAATATTATCAATGAAGCTGGTGAAGTAAAATTAATACGTATTAACGAAGAAAAAGCAGGCAAGATTGAAAACGATATCAGTCAAGGCGAGTTGTTTGTTAATGTAGAGTTGGGCGCATCATTTGAGGCGCAAAAAGCTGAAGCACTGCAAGTTGCAATGCAATTTATCGAAATGTTAGAGCCTGATAAACGCGCTTATTTTGCTGATTTAATTGTTAGTAATTTCAATCTTGAAAATACACCAGAGATTGAAGAACGCGTTAGAAAATATATTGTCCCCCCTCAAGTTATCGCTGATGAAGAAGGCAAGCCTTACAATCCGCCGCCAAGTCCACAAGAACAATTAGCTGAAGCTGAATTGCAGCTTGCCAATGAACAAATTGCAACAGAAAGAACAAAGAATATCACTGAGTTGTTAAAGACTATGCAGGCGGCTCAAGATTCAAAACTTGACGCGTTAACGGGTGCGTTGAAATCTTTATCCGACATGATTACAGCTGAGACAAAAATGACACCTCAGCAAATTTCACAAATACAGCCTTACATTGAGCAAGCATCAGACACAGCTGAGAATTTGGAAAATAAATTTGATTCGCAATTAGATGGCTTGAGCAACGCCATTGATAACTTTAAAGAGAAAAGACAACAAGAAGAAGCAGAGGCGCAGGAGCAAGAAGAACAGCAAGGACAACAGGCTTAGTTTACGTGAGTTCTTAAAACACGGGTTAATTCTGGTTTACGTATTCCGAAAAAATACGGGTGGTAATAATCGTTTACGTGTTTAGCAAAATGCGGGTTTAAAAAAGGGTTTTTAAGATGAGTAATGAAATCGAAAGTAGCGAAATTGAATCTACTGAAAATGAATTGGCTGAAGAAGAAACAACGCTTGATGAGGCGTTAGAAAATTCTGAATCTGAGGAAAGTGAAGATGATGAGATTGATGAAAGTGAAGAAGCTGAAGAAGGTGAGCAAGGACAAAGCGAAGATGAAGACCCTAGGGGTGTTCAAAAACGTATTGGAAGGCTAACCGCTCAAAAAAAAGCGCTTGAAGAACAAAAGCAAGCGTTAGAGAAAAGGCTACAAGCAAGTGAGCAAGCTAAAGCTGCACAAGAGCGACAGCCTGTAGGCGAATTTACTTTGCAAAATCCTAAAAAGTCTGATTTTGAAAATGAAGAAGACTGGGTTGAGGCGCTTATCGAATACAAGCAACAAAAAAAGGATTTTGAAAATCGCAAAGAATCAGAGAAGAAGCAAGCAGAAATGCAGCAAATCTCATATGAGAAAAAACGTATAGGCATGCTAGAGAGAGCAACTGAAAAGTATGAAGACTTTGATGATGTTGTCATTAACTCCACGCATCCTGTTTTTTCAAATCAGGGTATTGCTTTAACGCTGATTGAATCTCCAAATGGTGATGATGTTGCTTATTACCTCGCTAAAAACCCTAAAGAGGCGGATAGGATTAATGGTTTACCCATTCATCGCGCCTTAGCAGAAATTGGGCGGTTAGAAGCGTCTTTAGCTTCAACCGAAAAGAAAAAAACAAATGCGCCTGAGCCAATTGGTAATTTAAAAGGCACGAGAAGCGTTTCAACTAAAAAGCTTGAGAATATGTCTCAAGCCGAATATGAAGCACATCGAATGCAGTCGCTCAAGCGCAAAAGATGGTGAGGTAACTCAAAATGGCAGGAAATTTTATTACTAATGACATGGTTGCAAAAGAAGCACTCATGGAATTTAAAAATAACCTAGCATTGGCAAATATGGTCAATCGAGACTATGACGATAATTTCAAAGCGCCAAATGGAGACAGTATTCGAGTAAGAAAACCGACACGATTTACTGTTCAAGATGGTGCTACGGTTTCAAGCTTTCAGCAAATTTATCAGCAATATGAAACTGTAACTTTGAATAAGCGAAAACATGTTGCTATTGAAATTACAGAAGCTGAGAGAACGCTAGACCTTGATAGTTTTAATAGAAACATTGTACAACCTGCAATGCTTCAATTGGCTAACCAAGTTGATGCAGATTTGGCAGAGGCTGCGTGCTTAATCAACTCTGTTGTTGGCACGCCTGGCACGCCAATTAACTCTTTTGACACAATTAATGATGCCAACGTTAAGATGAACTTGATGGGTATTCCTCAGGCTAATCGTAGCTTAACGACAGACCCAATTAACAGTGGTAGTTTGCAAAATTCACTTAAAAACTTCTTTAATACCTCAGTGAATACCGAGATTTTAAGGCGTGGTCAATTGGGTGAGCTAGCTGGATTTATGACATTTATGGATCAAAATGTCAGAACACAAACCGTTGGTGATTACGGCGGTACACCACTTACTAATGGTGCAGGACAAACAGGTAGCACATTAGTCACTGATGGATGGTCTACATCTGTTACTGGTTTATTGAAAAAATATGACAAGTTTACCATTGCTGGTGTTTATGCGGTTAATCCAATTACTCGTCAAAGTACTGGTCAATTAATGCAATTTACAGTTACGGCAGATGTTGATAGTGATGGTTCTGGTAACGCAAGCATTCCTATTAGCCCTGCGATTAATGATGGAACAGTAACAGCGACTGCGCCATATCAAAATGTAAGTATCTCAATACCTGATGGGGCTGCAATTGTTCCTGTTGGCGTTGCTAACTCTACTTATAAGCAGAACATTGCAATGATTCCGCAGGCGTTAACATTGGCTGTTGCACCTTTGTCGGGACCTAATGGCCGTGGTGCTTATTCTAAAACTATGCGTGATGCAGATGCCAAAGTCTCTATTCGCATGGTTCAAGATTACAATATTAACTCTGATGCAGAATTATTTAGATTCGATATCTTGTACGCAGTCAAATGCTTCCCTGAATATGGTTGCATTGTTGCTGGTTAATATGAGCGGGGCGCTAGTCGCCCCTTTATTCGCGAGGTAGTTATGCATAAACAATTTATTTATCACCCAGAGCTTGGTGACATGTTAATTGACGCAATAGATGCAGAACATTTTTTTAAAAAAGGTTGGTTTGATACGCCGGCTAAATTTCCAAAGAATGAAACTGTAAAAGTAACTGAAAATAAAGTTAAAAAGTCAAAATCTAAAAAGGCTGAGTTAGATGGCGCAAATACTAGCAACTGAGCTTGTACAGAAATCGTTGATTCTTTCTGGGATAGTTGACCCTAAAGAAGAAATTGACCCGGATTACTTAAAGCAAGGGAAAGCTTTGCTTAATGATACGCTGTCTTTTTTGTCGACTTTAGGGGCAATGATTCCATATTTGAGCATTGTAAGCATTCCATTAGTTGCAAATCAGTATCAATACACAGTGGGTAACGGTTCATTCGATGTAAATGCAAATCCTATTGTAGAAGTTGTTGCGGGTAAGATTCAGTTACAGAGTGAGTATAGAGGAATTTTACAGCCAATCAACGTTTACCTGAATAATGCAAATGACTATAACAATACCTTAGGGCAGCCATATAATATTTATTCTGAATACAATAATGACTTTACGATAATTAATTTGTATCCAACGCCAGATGCAGCATATACGGCAGTACTTACTGCAAAGCAAAACTTAGAAAGGGTTACGCTTTTTCAGCAAATGATAACCATTCCTGATTTCTATGTAAATGTTATCAATTACAATCTTACCGCATTTATGTGCAATGCATTTCAAATGCCAATTCCTAAAGATGTCGCTGCGATGCTTCAAAAGTTAAATAATAAGGTTGAAGCAAAATCTATTGTTCCAATAACAAAATCATCAAGTGATAGCATCACGAGCAATAATGATTACAGCTTTAATAGGGATTATTTAGATGCCTGGTAAGTTTATGCGAGTGCCTATTGCTGGTAGTACAAATCCATTATTATCGCCTAATTTTGATTCGCAATTATCGCAGAATCTTTATGTGGTTGACGATTCTACTGGCAAATCAAAAACTGCAATGAATAAAATACCAGGCTATTTTTTAGCGACAACATTAGATGCTGGTTCAAGTAATTTTGATATTCGGCTTTTATATACCGTGCGCGATATTCAAAATAAAATGTTTGCCGTAGATGGCGATGAAGTTTATTTCTTAGATAGCACGCTCACACCAACAAATTTAGGAAGCATTGGCACAACTGAGGGCTTTGTATCCTCTGCGAGCAACGGTATCTACGTAATGTTTGTCGATGGTCAAGACGGTTATTTGTATAACAGTTCTAATGGTGTATTTAATGAGATAAATGTTACCAATTATCCAAGTTTGCTTGGCTTTCCAACGCAGCCACTTATGTGTGCAGAGCTTGATGGCTTTTTTGTTGTGTTGCAGTCTGAGAGTAATCAAGCTTTTGTATCACCACTAAATGACCCAACAGGTGAGTATACTAATTTTCTTGATACAACAGGCAATAGCTTGGTTACGGGTTGTGGTGNTGTTGATAGCCGCGTATTTATTTTTAAAGCAGATTCAATAGAGGTTTGGTATGATGCCGGAACGTCCCCCCAGCCACTCGCGCGTGATAACAGTATGCGCTATGACTTTGGTTGTTCTTCTCGCGGTTCTATAGCAACGTACAAAGGCAGAATGGCATTTTTAGCTAGCACATCTGATGGTTCAACCTCTTTTATGTCTACAAGGGGAGCAGCACCTACAGTTTTTAGCACAAGTTCAATTGAAGAAATACTGCAAGGTTTAGCTGACCCATTTGATTGCCGGGCAATTTTTTATGAAATTAATGGGCATGAATTTTATCAAGCCAATTTTACTACTGATAATATAACGTTGACGTATGACTTTACGACTAATCGTTGGTATACGTTTAAAACAAAAGATAGCAATAGACATGTTGCTAATACACATTCTTTTTTCAATGAAAAACATTATCTGGGTGCTTATAACTCACAAAAAATCTATGAAATGAATGCGTCAACTTATGACTTTGATGGCGAGCATATGCCATGCGCGCGTATAACACAAAACTTTTTTGATGAAACTAATAAGTTAATAAAAATCACAAAGATTGAGCTTGATTGCCGTTCTGGCGTTGGCCTAGATGGTCTAACAGATTTTGCACCCAATAAAAATCCACGTGTTTATTTATCAGTTAGCCGAGATGGTGGAGTAACTTATGGAAATAAAGTTGGTCGTAGCACGGGACGTATCGGTGATTTTTATGCAAGACCAAGATGGTATCAAATGGGCGTGGCTCGCTCGTGGACATTTAAGCTTGAGTTCTTTGATAACGTGCCATTCAGTATGTGGGATTTATTAATTTGGTATGAGGTAGCAGAAGTATGAGCGGAGCAGTAACGCAGCAAAATCAAGTGGCGCCACCATCAGAACAAGGTGCTTGGATAAAGCCTGATGGAATGCCAACAGAGTATTTTTTTAGATACATTGGACAATTAGTTAAAGAGCTTAAAGCTCAAGGTGTAATTTTAGAAGATTTATACAATCAGGTGAACCCATGAATTTATTCGGTAGTGATGATGACATTCAAAACAGCGAAGACCAGGCTTTGCAATATGAGCAAGAAGCTTATAACAATTCAGCTAACTTACTGAGTCCGTACACACAAAATGCTGGCACAGATTTTAATAATGGAAGGCAAGCTATTTATGATGCTGGGGGTAAGCTTATTGGTTATGGCAACCCAGCAACAGGCTTATGGAATCAAATAGGTGAAGACCCAACCACCATGTATGAGCAAGATATGGCTAATTACACCATGTCGGCAGGCGCACAGAACGAAATGGCAGCCGAAGAAATGGCAGCAAATAACGCAGCAGCTGCATCTGGCCAGATAGGTGGAACAAATAACATGGTTCAAGATGAGCAAATTGCTGAAAGCGTCACGTCACAAGATGAGCAGCAATACTTTAATGACGTGCAAAAAGAGCGCGGTAATCAGTTAAGTTATTTGGATGATTTGAGAAACGTACAAAGTACATTGCTAAAAACATTTCAGTCAATGATTGGACGTGAATATGGCGCGTCAAATCAGCTTTCACAAGCTGGATTACGTGCTGCACAAGAAGCAGGACTGACT
>PAMH01000028.1 GCA_002707205.1 Legionellales bacterium | reverse complement strand
CAGCTTGACGGTTATGTGTAATTTCCAGCAACTGATCTCGACTTAGTACACGCTTTGGCCGCTCTAAAAACGTCATTAACAATGTGTACTCACCTGCGGTAATACTAATTTCTAAATCATCTGGTGACATTAATACACGTGTTGCCGTATCAAGCTTCCAATTCACAAATGTATAAATTTCAGTATCAATATGCATTTCTTCTTTATGACTATTTTTAGTCTCTGCGGTACGCCGCAAGACTGCTTTTATTCTTGCAACTAATTCTCTTGGATTAAAAGGTTTTGGCAAATAATCATCAGCGCCCATTTCAAGCCCAATAATTCTATCCATATCTTCACCATTTGCCGTTAACATAATAATAGGGATATCTGAGGTTTTTCTTATTTTTTGACAAACGGTGAAACCATCTTCTCCAGGCATCCTAATATCCAAAATAATTAAATCAATAACTTCTTTTTCCATCAGTAAATATAATGCCTCACCACAATCAGCATTAAAAGTTTTGTAATTATATTGATTTAATAAATCTGTCAATAATTCTCTAATTTCTTGATCGTCATCAACAATCGCTAAACTATAATTCATGTTTAAGCTCCAATGGATTAAAAGGTACTCATTATTTTATTTTTAATAGGATTGATTCGATTCATTAAACTTAAGCCATGCTTGCGTAAATAAGCAATACCTGTGTGATCATGAGTAAATAATTGATGGAAACTCTCCATCAACATAATCATCTGCGCTACTTTGGTTTTCCTTTCTCTTTCATATTTTCGCAAATACGATAAACAGCCTATAGATTTTTTCTTTGAACGTGCCAATAAGATAATGTCAATAAGCTTTTCGACATCAGCAAAACCTAGATTTGCACCTTGTCCTGCTAATGGATGTATTGTATGCGCAGCATCCCCAATCAATGCAATGTTTTCTTGAACGTATTGATGGGTATGACGCATCATTAAAGGAAATACGCGTCTTTGACTGATCAACTTTATCGAACCGAGAGGCAAATTACTTTCCGCCGTAATCACTTGATTAAAAGCATCATCATCTAAACGTTGTAATGACTCTGCTTTGTCTGTTGTACATGACCAGACAATGGAGCAAATATTTTTTGTATCTAACGGCAAAAATGCTAATGGTCCTGTGCTTAAAAAACGTTGCCACGCTGTTTGCTGATGATCATTTGCTGTTTCTACAGTGGCAACCATTGCCGTTTGCTGATAAGACCAACTTTTAATATCAATGCCTAATTGTTGTCTTACCCAAGAGTTTGCGCCATCCGCGGCAACTAATAATTCTGCTTTAATTGTTTCATGTTGTTTTAAATAAACCTCTACACCAGCAGTTGTCTTATTGAAGCTTTCGATTTGCGCTGGCATTAAACAGCTAGCAATAGGAAATTTCTCGAGTGCATCGAGTAAACACGTTTGGATGATCGTATTTTCCACTAACCAACCTAATGCTGTTTTTCCAATTTCTGTTGCATCAAAATGTATTGTATGTGCTTCATTAAAAACTTGCATTTGACTAAATGCTTGTACTCTTTTTTTTAAAATTTCATCCCAAATATTTAACTGTTTAAGTAATGCCGCAGTTTTAGGGGTGATTGCACTTACACGTAAATCGTAATCATTTTTTGCATCGTTTCTGTCTGGTTTTTTAGTATCAATTAAACAAACAGAAAAATTATTTTGCGCTAAAGCTAATGCCAAGGCTGCACCAATCATGCCCGCACCAACAATAATCACATCATATTTTTTCATAATTTTTCACCACGTGCTAACGAAGAAATTTTACCTAAACGGCCTGCACCATATCGGCCTATCCATGCTTTAGCCGGCTGATATAGATCTAAAATTAACATAAGACTATTTCGTAACTTCACTAACGGTAAAAAATTATTTGAAAATAGCAATACTAAACCATCCGTAAATCGTAAGGTTCTTTTTTGATCTTGCTGACGTTCGTTAGCATACATCGTTAATGCCGCTGATTGACCAACATCATTTTTATATTTTTTAAAGACATCGCATAAACCAGCAATATCTCTTAATGCCAGATTAAATCCTTGTGCAGCAATTGGATGTAAATTATGTACAGCATTACCTAATAACAATAAGCGTGGTTTTATTTGTTCATCCGAAATTACTAAATTTAATGGAAATGATTGTCGTTTACCTATTGCTAAAAATTTTCCAACGCGATAGCCAAAAGCTTGTTGCACAGTATGTATAAATTCATTGTCCGTTTGTGCTAAGTAATTATCTGCTTTAGCCATATCAACTGTCCAAATAAGCGCACAATAATCATCACCAGCTGGCAAAATAGCCATAGGTCCTTCGGCAGTAAAACGTTCATATGCCGTTGATAAATTTTGCTTGGAGACACGTACTGTAGTCACAATCGCTGTTTGTTGATAGGATTTATTGACGGTTTTAATTTGATAATTTTCTCTTAATGCAGAATTTACTCCGTCTGCACCAATCAATAATTTAGCCGTGGCAATATACTGCTCTTTTTGTTTTTCAATTGTCATTTGCCAACGCTCGTGAATCAAACTTGAAGCAATAACTGACGCATCTGTATAATATGTTACATATTGACACTGTTGCAATTGCTGACTTAATATTTTTTGAAAGTCATGATAGGGAATGACATAACCTAAAGCTGGCATTGCCTGTTCTTGTGCAGATAATCTCGTAAAGCCAAAATGGCCTTGATCTGAAACATGAATATTATCAATAGAATGTGCATAAGATTGTAATTGTTGCCAAATATCTAAACCTTCGAATATTTTTTTACTGCCATGCGACAATGCAATATGTCGCATATCTAGGGGATCATCCGGTTGTAATACATTTAAGTTTTTTTGTTCCACCAAAGCTGTTTTCAAACCTAATTTATCACACACAATCGCCAAACATGAACCTACTAATCCGCCACCTATAATACAAATATCAAACTCATTTACTTTCTCAACTGCCACGCTAATACTCTCTATCTAAGTGCATTAAATGTAGTTTAACACTAATTGCCTGCGCTGGTAACAGCACTTGATTTAATTCACAGCGCTGAGCTGCTTGTTGACGAAGTATTTGATAATTTTGAACGAAATGCTCGGGTTGCTGCAAATTTAACTTCATAGACTGACTAATCTTTTGAAGTGGATATAACTGAGCAAGCAAGTGCATTAATTGTTTCTGTAAATTTTCTTCCTGATATACTTGTGATAATTTTATTTTTCTTATCATTTTTTTTAATTCATCAGTTGTTAGCACTTTCTCACACTGCCAATATGCTGTTAAGGCTTTATAAATTACATAAGTTCCCATAATTTTTGCATATTGTGAATGCCCAGCAATATGTGGTGTTGCAAGAAAGGCAGCATTAATGAATGCAGGATTAATGTATGGTTCTTTTGGCCAAACATCAGCGATGAAATCAGAAATACTTTGTTGTGATAAAGCATGTAATAATGCGTCATAATCGACAACATCACCTCTGGCAACATTTACAATTAATGGTTTTTTTTGACATTGAGTAAAAAATGGTTGATTTAATAAATGATAAGTGGGATAAGTTGTACCATATATCAACGGAACATGGACACTAACCACATCCGCTTGTTGTGTTATGGTTTGAAGCGTTACATGATTAAATGATTTATCTATTGAAAATAAAGGCGGATCATTAATTAAAATACATTTCACAAAAGGTTTTAATTGTTGATGTAAGCGTTTTCCAACGAAGCCATAACCAATGATACCAATCGTCAAATCTTGTAACTGTCGCTGCTGAGCGTTAGCCCAAATTAATATGCTTTGCAATACATGCTCAGCAACGGCATTAGCATTTACACCTTTAGCATCTGCATAAGCAATTTGCTTTTTCTCTAAATAATTTAAATCAAGATGCTCTGTGCCTGATGTCGCCGTTCCGACAAACTCAATAGTTGAGTCTTTTAATAAGTTTGCATTAACTTGCGTTTGGCTTCTGACGATTAAAGCATGAGCATCTTGTAAATGATGATGAGTTATTAAATGATCATCAATAATCTCAACATTACCGATTGTAGAAAAAATTTCTTTGGCATTTAATAAACTTTGTGCACAAATAATTTTTTTCATCGCTACTCAGATCATCAATTCACACACATCAATGCTTCAATGTCGTCAATTGTCTTTGGTAAATCTTTTGTTAAAACTTCACAACCTGTTTCTGTTACTAACACATCATCTTCTATACGAATACCAATATTCCACCATTTTTCATCAACGCCGTCGGTATTTTCAGGAATATATAAACCAGGTTCGATAGTTAATACAAAACCGGCCTCCAATTGACGCCATTCATTATTAGATTTATATGAGCCAACATCATGTGTATCCAAACCTAACCAGTGTCCCGAATTGTGCATGTAAAATTTGGTAACAGTCTTATCCGCAATTAATTGCTTGACATCGCCTTTTAATACACCTAACTCAACTAAACCATGGGTATAAATTTCAATGATTTTATGCTGAATATCCATCCATAACGTGCCTGGTTTTACAAGTGCGATTGCAGCTAACTGTGCATTTAACACAAGGTTATACAATGCCGCTTGCGCTTTTGAATATTTACCATTTGCAGGAAAGGTGCGTGTAATATCTGAACTATAATTTTGATATTCGGCGCCGGCATCAATTAAGACTAGGTCGCCATTTTTTATTTCACAATTATTTTCATTATAATGCAGAATACAACCATTTTTACCAGAACCAACAATAGGTGAATAAGCAGGTGAACGACTTCCATTGCGATGAAACGTGTATAAGAGTTCAGCTTCTAACATTGCTTCGTTGATACCAGGTTGACATACCTGCATGGCTTTTTTATGTGCGGCGATGCTTATCACAGCAGCCTGCTTCATTACCTCAATTTCAGCCGCTGACTTACGTAAGCGCATTTCATGTAATAATGGCGAAACATTATGAAACTCCTCTGGCGCACTCACACCACGCCTTACTTGTGCACGCAAACCAGCAATCGCTTCAAATATCACATCATCGAATGCCAAATCGTGTCCTATCGGCAGATAAATGCGCTGCCGATTTTCTAATAATTTTGGCAATATATCCTGAAATTCATGAATATCATAAGCTTGATCAACTTGATAATTTTCAACAACACCTTCAAGTCCCTGTATTTTTCCATCCCAAATTTCTTTTGCAGGATCTTTTTTACGCGTAAACAAAATATATTCACCATGTGAATGTTGCGGTAACAAAACCAAAACTGCATCAGGCTCGTTAAAGCCGGTTAAATAATAAAAATCACTATTTTGTCTGAATGGATAACACGCATCACCTGTTCGTATAACTTGTGATGCAGCAGGTACTAATATAACGCTATTTTCCCCAACTGCTTTGACTAATCTTGCCCTTCTTGCCGCATATTCGGATTGTGGAATCATGGACTCTTCCTCATTATTTAATGGTATTTTTTGTTGGTTTCTTTATCTGTGTCATCGGTCGTGGTATGCATATCACTGAAAATAATCAATACGGCCATACGCACATACTCCGTCACTTCTACAAAAGAAACTTCATCGGCTTCTGAAACATCAAGACTATTATAATCAATTTGTGCAGCATCACTAATACGGTGTACGGCTTCTATTGAGTCAAAATGTTTTGTTTCATCTAATTGTCCTCCGGCAATGCCAAAACCTGAGAGGAATCCCTGACACCAACAACCAAATGCCTTTGCGCGCTCTTTCAACGGCGTATCGTCATCTGGAAGAAATAGTTGGAAATCAAAATCCATGTGAGTAATTTTTTCTCTAGTGGTAAAAAATAATTGCTTCAAAATAGACAACTGCACTTGCGATAGCTGTTCGTTACCTAGCGTAAAAAAACCGCTTTCCTCCCATGCATCATCTTCTATGTTCTTAAGGCCTGCACATAAAATACCGGCTAATAACCCATGTGCCTCTGCGGGTGTCATCAACTGCGACCCCTGCCCTAAAATTTCATTAACTTCTTGATATTTTGGATATTTCATCATCTTATCTATTCTAAATGCGTGGATTAAAATACCTTGGCTCTTACACAAGATTTGTCAAACATCCACAAAAAATGCCGTACAAAATACGGCGCCTAACTTTAACAGCATTGCATGCGTTGCGTAAATCTTACTGTAGATATTATTTCGGGAAATTGTAACATATATATGTTATCCAAATCACCTCAAAACATGATTTTAGTTTTATCTATTTGAAATGATAAGTCAGTGTTGCGAGCAAATGGTCATGATATTCGGCGCCTCGTAGCTGCGGATCACTGAATGTATCTGAATATTGCACAAGTAAATCAACTGATTTATAAAAAGCATCAAAGCCAACATAATAATAATTATGTGTTTCGCCTGCAGTAGGATCTAGCTGATAGTGTCCCAATCGGGCATTAGCGTAAAATTTAATTGCATGCCAATTAAATAACGGATAATTGACATCACCTTCTAGATAACCGCCAGGTGTATTTTCATATCCAAAAATATCATAGGAATAATCTGCAATTAAACTATAGTATAGATACGTTAGTGTTAATTGAGCCTCCGTATAATCTGCTGAAGTTGCTCCTGGATAAGCATATCTGCCGATAAAAGCATCATAACTAAATTTCGGCGTCACTTGTCGGTGATTGCCTAGCATTGCTTCTAACTCTTTGTGTGCCTTATCACCATCAGGCGCTGGAAAATTAACATTTGAGCCCCAAAAATTTATATAGAAATCTTTGGGGATATCTAATGTAATATTACCTTGTAGTGCTGGTTTATCCTCTGATGAAGATGAACCTTCAGATAAATAATTTGTTGTTAATGCAATATCACCACTTACGCCTGCTATTACAGTAAGTGGCAAAAAAATTAAAAATAGCAGTAAAATTTTAGACATTTAATAACCTAACCAAATATCTTTAAATGATGTCTTTCCCTAGGTTACGCTATTTCTTAATAGAAATCTCTCGTTGAGGAAAAGGAATTTCTATTTTGTGCTGCCTGAATTTTTCTTCTATTGCAAATCGTAAGAGACTAGGTGTGCGATTTCTTAGATTAATATCATAGATGAAAACCAAAAGTCTAAAAACTAAAGCACTATCACCAAAATCATCAAAATAAATTCTCGGTGCAGGCTCATTGACAACATTCTCACTTTCTTGCGCAACTTCTAACAATAACGCCTCAACAAGCTTTACATCAGTGCCATAAGCAACGCCCACCGATACAGATATACGATTTAATGGAGAATGAAATGTCCAGTTTTGTAATCGACCAGATATCAATTCTGAATTTGGGATGAGCACTGAGGAATGATCAAATGTTTCAATTTCTGTTGCGCGTACACTAATACGTCGCACTATACCTTCATCAACACCAACGACAATACGATCGCCAACTTTAATGGGTCGTTCAATTAGCATTATTACGCCAGAAATAAAATTACTCACTATATTTTGTAAACCAAATCCGATACCTACTGAAAGTGCACCGGCAATAATGGCTAAATTAGTAAAATTCACGCCTAGTGAAAGCAATGCAGCAATAATTGCGATGATAATACCAATATAACCTATACCTTGAACAATCGCTTGTCTTGTGCCCGCATCAAAAGAAGTATGCGGTAATATTTTATTTCTTAGCGCACGCTGAATTAAACGCGTCAAAACATACAATAAAAATAAAGTTAAAATTGATAACAGCAAAATATTAATTGAAAAAACGTAATGTCCAATTTTAATCCCTGAAAAAATTGGCATCACATATCGTAAAATAATGGCTTTATCAATGCCAACAGAAATAAGGATAAAAAACAAACCTATCAAAAAGAATATTATATCGATTAATAACATTGTCCAATAATGCAATGCTACTTTTTTAGCATTATTTTTTTCTTCTTTTCCAAAAAAGAATCGACCCAATAACTCACCCAAAATAAAATGAGCACTTAATAGAAATATTACTAATAAAATTATTTCAATAAAGCTTAAAAATAAACTATTCGCTAATTGCAGAAAACCAAAAAAAATAAGAATTGGATTTGAAATAAAAATCATCATTGCTAAATATTTAACAACGCTTGCTAACCAATGTTGTTGAATACGGCTGATTTGTTGTGAACCATCAACAGCAATAGTCCAGTTATTCTTGTTAATAAGACTTAATCCAACTAAACAAGCGAATAATCTCAAGACAAAATCAATAACAAAATAAAAATCAACGCTGAGTAAACCCATGCCAAATAATTTGGCGCAATACCAATTCACAACAACAAGAAACATAAATAAAATAAATATACTTTTTACCCGCCTTGCATTTGCAAAGGTTAAAGGCAATATTAACCAGCTAGGTTTATGCAGCGGAAAAATAATATGTGCAATCACACAACTAAAAACGAACATACTAATTGGTAGAAAGGAAGTCAGCATCAATGACCAAATTGCAGTTGGTACTACCGCAGATATTTTTAATAAAACCAAGAGTAGTCCAATGCTAAAAATAGGTAGTACTGCAAAACACAATAATTGTATGACGCCAGTAAAAATTTTTCTAAACGTACCAGGTTGCGCATCTTTTCTTCTTTGACCATATTTTTTATACAAAATAAATGCAAAAGGTATTGCCAAATAAAATGCTAAAAAACCATAAAATAATATTAAACCGTAATTAATTTTAAAGTTTGTATTAGCTAATGTTAAACCTGCTTTAGCATAAGCTTGCGTAATAGCTTGCTTTGCCAAGACTTTATCTTTCCAAGCATAAGTTAACACTTGTGAGTCATATAAAGGTTCTTGTCTGGCTAATAATCCTTTTGCTTTGTTTGTTAAAGAGAGAGCAACTAAATCATCTTGATGTTTTTTAATTTCAAATAATAATGATTCTGTTAATTTAACCATCCCTTGAAATTTAGTGACTTCGTCTTGAATAGCTGTACGCTTTGCCTTAGTGACATCATCCTCAGGCGCTTCATCTTTAGTCGGTGCAGGGCCTAATACTTCCATTAAGGCTTCTTGTTGATTTAAATTTTGAGTTGCATATTTTTTTATTTCAGTTACCTCTGACTGTAACTGTTTTAATTGTTTTTCAAATAAATTCACACGTTCTTGACTAATATTACCTTTCTCAAGGTAGTTATCAATTTGTTCAAGACTTGCCGTATAAGTTTGTAAGGTTGTTTGCATGCTTGATAATTGCGCTGGATCTTGAGCCTTCGCAAAATTAAAGAAACATAAACAAAAAATACTCGACAGTAAAACCATCATTTTTTGTTTAAATTTTATCATGCACATGCTTATATCCATTTTCCATTGATTCACATCTAAAATTAGTTGATAAATGTGTTTTTTTCTAGGTACTTGTTTTTATGGCGCAAATTTTACTTGAGATTTAGTATATAATGCTAAATTAAGTATAAAACTTAGATGAAAATATGGGCAACAATTAAACGGTTTCTGCTCATGTTTAAACTAAAAAGGAGCAATTTATGTCAAAACAATACTCAGAAATTACTAAAAATATCTCTTCTTCTCTTGGAAAATTAAGAAAAGATATCCCTGATGTTATGTCTGCATTCGGCGCGCTTTCTCAAGCGGCAACTAAAGATGGTGCATTAGACAAAAAAACAAAAGAGCTTATCGCATTAGCTATCGGTGTTGCGGCACATTGTGATGGTTGTATTGGCTTTCATACGCAAGCACTGGTTAAACTCGGCGCGACACGTGAAGAAGTCACTGAAACATTAGGTATGGCTGTTTATATGGGCGGAGGGCCTTCACTGATGTATGCGGCTGAAGCGCTACAAGCATTTGAAGAATTTAGTCAATAATCTAAGATACTTCCCTTTGCACGCAAGGGAAGTGCTTTTTTATCACAAGCAACTCAATAAAAGCTGGTAATTCGCTGCATAATTGGTTAAAATGCGTTCGAAAATTACTCAGAGGAATTGTTCATGGCATCTCAAAAGACGCTTAATAACGCTGACCAACTGGGATTTAGACCAAAATTTCTAAATGAAACAAATAAAAGCACGAAGTGGATTGTCTGCTTCTCCGCGGCTTTTTTCTTCTTTTATGAATTTATTCAAATGAATATGTTCAATGCTATTAGTACTGATTTGATGCAAACCTTTCAAATCTCAGGCGGCAAATTAAGCACGCTTTCCTCAACGTATTTTTATGCTGATGTTGTATTTCTTTTTCCTGCAGGCATTTTACTAGATAGACTCTCTACACGGAAAATTATTTTAGCCGCATTGGCAATTTGTATTATTAGTACTTTTTTATTTGCAACAGCACAAAGCTTCTGGTTTGCAAGTCTTTGTCATTTTGCCTCAGGCATTGGTAATGCCTTTTGCTTTTTAAGCTGTATGATGCTTGCCTCGCGCTGGTTTCCACCCAAACAATTAGCGCTAGCGACAGGACTTATTGTCACCTTTGCTATGGCTGGTGGCGCTATTGCTCAAACCCCTTTCGAATTATTAACACAACATGTCGGTTGGCGAACTGCAGTAATAATTAATGGTTTTATCGGGGCAACAATATTTATTTTGATCTGGCTATTTGTTGCAGACCGCCCAGCTGACCCTGCCCATGACTACAGCCGAGAATTGACTGTTGATAATAAACCTAGTTTTTGGCATGGTATTAATTTAGCAATCAAAAATAAACAAAATTGGTTATGCGGCTTATATACCAGCATGCTAAATTTACCCTTGATGGTACTAGGCGCACTATGGGGCAGTTTATTTCTTCAACAAGTGCATCATTTCACAGCGACCCAGGCAACGACAATTTCATCAATGTTATTTATTGGTACTATTGTAGGTTCTCCAGCTTTTGGTGCTATGTCTGACCGCATGGGGAAACGCCGCTTTCCAATGTTGTTTGGTGCTGTTGCCGCACTTATTAGCTTATTAATTCTTTGTTACGCACATTATTTATCTTTTTGGGAAGCTGCAATCTTATTTTATTTTATTGGTTTTTTTACTAGCTCACAGGTGATTGGTTATCCTACAATCAGTGAAAGTAATCGTAAAGCAATTACGGGGACATCATTAGGCTTAGCTTCTGTACTTATTATGGGCGGCGCAGGCTTAGGTCAACAAATCTTTGGCTTATTAATTGATTGGCATTGGAATCATCAAGTACAAAATAATGTGCCAATTTACTCAGTAAATGATTTCAGTATTGCATTACGCTTATTTCCAATCACACTAGTAATATCTTTTATCTTAGCTTACTTTATAAAAGAAACTCATTGCTCACAACAACGCTAAAGAGAGGTTTTCATGGCAGGGGCATTTGAAGCTAACAACATAAGAAAAACAACATCCGTTGAAAAAACCAGCTTAAATGCTTGGCTTGTCGTATTTACTGCGGCATTATTTTTCTTTTATGAATTTATTCAAATGAACATGATAAGCTCATTAAATCAGGACTTAATGCGCGCATTTCATGTCGATGCAACTAAACTAGGCATACTAACCTCTTGTTATTTTATTGCAAATGTTATTTTTTTATTGCCAGCCGGACAAATTCTAGACCGATTTTCGACCAAGCGAATAATCCTCATCTCACTTGCTATCTGTGTTGCTGGTACTTTTTTATTTGGCTTAGCTACAGATTTAACAATTGCGGCTTTATTTCGGTTTATGACAGGCATTGGCAGCGCATTTTGCTTTTTAGCTTGTATTCGATTGGCATCACGTTGGTTTCCTGCAAGACGCATGGCATTAGTAAGCGGTTTAATTGTTACGATGGCAATGTTAGGGGGCTGGGTTGCACAAACGCCGTTTACCCATGTTGTTGAGATGCTGGGTTGGCGCCATACTGTTCGTGTCGATGCCATTGTCGGGCTTGGTATTATGTTATTAATTATTATGTTTGTAAAAGACTATCCACAAGGTGAAAATGAAGCAGTTGAAGAGCAACGTACTCAGTTAAATCATATGGGCTATTTTACAACATTGCGTAAAGCCTATTTTAATCGCCAAAATATTTTTTGTGGGCTTTATACTTCATTGATGAATTTACCTATATTCCTCATGGGTGCAGTTTGGGGCAGTTTATACCTTGAGCAAGTACATCAATTTACACGTGATCAAGCAACAATGATTACAGGAATGGTATTTTTTGGTACGGTGATTGGTTCGCCACTAGCAGGTTGGATATCTGACAATATGCGTAAAAGAAAAGCGCCTATGCTGATCGGTGCAGTAGCATATCTTGTCTTAATTTTAACGATCATTTATCTGCCAAATATAAACTTCTATGCTTATATCGGATTATTTTTCTTATTAGGGCTGATTACCAGCACACAAGTTATCAGCTATCCCATGGTTGCAGAAAGCAATCCTCTAGCGCTGACAGCAACGTCGGTCAGTGTTGTTTCTTTTCTCACTATTGGTGGTGGCGGTGTATTTTTTATCCCGTTGTTTGGCTGGTTGATGGATATTGCACAGCAACTATCTACACATACCGCAAGCACCAACAGTACTATCTATAGTGCCCATAGCTTTCATATAGCAATGCTCATCATGCCAATAACCGCAATCGTAGCTTTTTTAATTGCGGCAATGACAAAAGAAACTAACTGCAAACGTATTCTACAAGATTAACAAACTGTATTTTTTGGTTTCTAGGCAATAAATAGGGCTTAGGAACCAAATATCAAATATTCTAGCTAAAAAAACCTGCTTCTTTAAAAGCATCTGGAAAACTCAAGTAAGGAACGGTATTCACATCATCATATTTTTGGATGCTCTTATATTTTTGCGTTGCTTTCAGCACGCCATGACTATTTTTTTGTAGCCTTTTTGCCACTATTTTTTCTTGTGTAAAACATGGCGCCGTGACAAGTTTTTCCTGCCACGGTGCAAGCGTTACCAATTGATGACTTGTAAACGCATTTTTTACAAAAAAAGCTGTTGTATTATCACTATTATTTAAAATGTGTATACGACATATTACTGTTGTTTGCTCCGATAGTGCATGATTAAAATCTTGTGGATAAATGACTGTCACCATGGTATTTACATTAGTGTATTTTTGTTTTGTACGATATTCATGTTCTCGACCTTGATTATCCCAAACAATGACATGAACATAATCATGATTAAGGCAAAGCGTATTTGTATGTAACCATTGTCCAACATTTGCATAACCGATAAAATGAGATGTCGAGATAACACCAAAATAAAAGCCGACGGTTTGGGGTGTTGTGACTAATAATTCTGCCTGACAATTTGTAGAAGCACTTGCTGGTGTAACAATGCTTAAACTCAGTAACACTATTAGACAGAATAAATGCCGAATTGCCATATCTCATCCTTAAGTGGTTTTCTTGCTGAATAAGGAATTACATTAAATACCTAATATTTTATGAAAATAAGCTCATCTATCAAGATATATCCTTTAACGCTAAATTATACATAATATTCTCATATTATCGCCAATACCCGTTATACCTTTATATTTGGTGATTAATAATGTTGACATCAAGTTTGCATATGAGCCAAGGTAAAGTATAACTTTAAGTCCAATAAGCGCTATTATCGGACATGAGATCATTGGTTTTGGGGGCTACTCCAACTACATAGTATTCAATCGGCCTCAAAGTGTATTTAATTGCTCTTAATAGCAATGTTCGCTGGATATTTTTTATCTGATTCATTAGGAACCCATCAGAAGTTATTTGTATATGGTAAAAATTTTTTATAAGCACATAATGCGCATAAATATTATGTGTACAGTGATGTCTACTTTTAATATTGATTAAGATATACTTTTAATATTGATTAAGATATACTATTAACTAATAACTTTTTAAACGTAGGTAAGTATGACATGAGCAAACCGAAACGTATATTTATTCTTGGTCATATGGGTGCTGGAAAATTTATTTTTACCGAAGCTTTAGCTAAGAAGCTAGGTTGGCATCTCGTCGATGCAAATCCCAGCATTGAACGTTACATTGGACGACAAACACGAGATATTCTGGGCGCAGATGGAGAAGCTGCTTTTAATCGTTGTCAGGCAGATATTATTACTCACTGGCTTAATAAAGATAATATTGTTGTTTTATTGGAGGAATGTGTTGTTTCAAGCGAAGAATGCCGTCATCTATTATCTAAAGAGTTTGTGATTTATCTGAAGGTGTCTATTCCAACACAACTTGAACGTATGAAAAATGGACGCGCGCCATCATTACCTGTAGATAACCTTGAAAAATTCTTGCAGCAACAGCATCAAGAGCGAGATGATTTTTATGAAGAAATTGCAACCTTAATCATAGAGTCTACTGGTTTCTCAGATCAAGTTTCACACATCAATAAAATTGTCGATGAAGACGTAAATAAAGTTATAAATTTTTTTGATAACTCATTTTAATTAGAACACTATTTATTTAACACTGTCATTAACGTTGATAACAACTTTCTATCAGCTATATTAATTTTCCCAAAAAAAGCATCATCGATTTGTTCAATCAAAGGCACTAGTCTCTTTGCCAACAAATTACCTTTAGGGGTTAAAATAACTATTTTAGCTCTGGTATCAATACCATGTTCTTGTCGTTTAACATACCGCTCAATCGTGAGTTTTTTAAGTGCTTTTGATACAGTCATTTTGTCTAATTTCGACATATTGATAATATCAGATTGAATTGGCACTGTTTCTTGCTCTGTAAGCCATAATAATATGGCTAGTATAACAAATTGGGCATGAGAAATGTCATAAGGTTCTAATGCATTTTTTATCTGTCTCTGCCAAGTCATTGTAGTTTGCCAAAGTAGTAAGCCTAAACTATCTTCAGCCTTATTAACATTGAATGAGGATTGCTTCATTTTAATTTCCTGACATAATCAACAAGATTATCTGTTTGTGCTGGCATGCTTTTCGCGACATTTTTAGCAACCAGATGCCGCCATAAAAAAGCTAATGGTCCTTTGACAATAATACTATTGGTAATTTTTACGCCATTTTCAGTTTCTTCTAAAACATGCTCATCAAACATTATTGCACCAACAAATTGACAAGTATCAGTAAACTTATCATTCTCAATAACTTCATGTAGTGTTATTTTGACTTTTTGACCATCTTTTGGCTTTAAGATAAAGCGAGTTCCCACCCTAAATTCATCTTTAATTTCACAGTAATCTAGTCCTTTATCCCATTTTGGCCAATTTGACACGTCAGCCCAAGCTTGCCAAATTAAGGAAAGATCGACATTGCGATACGTCTTGCTAAATGATTTTTGAAACATAACAATTCCATAAATATGAATATATTATGCAAGTTTACTATAATGACTCGAAAGGCGCAATGATTCGAGGACGTAAATCCAACTCAATTTTATTGTTAACATAGTTTGGCGTGTTTTGCGTAACTCCTGAAATATCTGATATCATGGGTACATACAAAAACGTACAGGACAGTTATGCCTAGAGCTATTATTTTACTACTTGATTCTTTTGGAATTGGCTCAACGCCAGATGCGCCATATGCAGATAAAGGTGCAAATACCTTCGCTAATATTGCCGCAGCTTGCGCCAGCGGCCAAGCAGATAAAACAGGGGTAAGACAAGGAAAATTACGTATCCCAAATATGACAAAACTTGGTTTAGTGAATGCTGCGGATCATGCCAGCAGAATGCCATTAACGGGTATATCATCTATAGAACAGCCAACCGGCGCTTATGGTTTTGCCGCGGAAAAATCTTTTGGCAAAGATACGCCGAGCGGTCATTGGGAAATCGCTGGCGTTCCTGTTTGTTTTGATTGGGGTTATTTTCCTAATGAAATTCCCTGTTTTCCTCGCGAGTTAACCCAAGCATTTATTGCTCAAGCGCAATTGCCTGGTATTTTAGGGGATAAACACGCCTCTGGCACAACTATTATTGAGGAACTAGGCGAAGAACATATTAAAACCGGTAAACCTATTGTCTATACTTCTGCAGACAGTGTTTATCAAATTGCCGCACACGAAAAATACTTTGGTCTTGAGCGACTTTATAAAATTTGTGAAATTGCACGCAAATTAGTTGACCCTTATAATATTGGCCGTGTTATTGCACGCCCGTTCACGGGCGAAGTGGGCAATTTTGAACGTACCAGTAATCGACGAGATTACGCTACTCCACCCCCAGAACCCACTTTATTAGAGCAATTAATTGAGCAAGGTGGTGAAGTTATCGCCATTGGTAAAATTTCAGATATCTATGCACATCAAGGTATCAGCCAGAGTATCAAAGCCGCGGGGAATGATGCTTTATTTCAAGCCACCTTAGATGCTATGGATACAGCAAAAGACAAAAGCCTAATATTCACTAATTTTGTTGACTTTGACATGCTTTATGGACATAGACGCAATGTTATTGGATATGCCAAGGCGTTAGAAGATTTTGATCAACAATTACCACAACTTATTGAAAAATTAGCGAAAGATGATTTAGTCATTATCGCAGCTGATCATGGCTGCGATCCAACATGGATGGGCACGGATCATACCCGTGAATATATCCCTGTTATTTGCTTTGGACAACAAATACCTGCCGGCTACCTTGGCAAAAGACAAAGTTTTGCGGATATTGGACAAAGTATTGCAAGCTATTTAAAGATTGACCCACTAAAACATGGCAAATCTTTTATTAAATCTGATGGAACATGGGAGTTATTATAGTGTTACCTAAAGCTGAATTACATTTACACATAGAAGGTTCGATGACGCCTTCACTTGTCACAAAACTTGCTAAAAGAAATAAACTGGACATTCCAACCGCAATTTTTGGGAAAAACGAAACTTATGTTTGGAAAGACTTTTTAGACTTTTTACATACTTTTGATGTTGCTAGCAGCGTATTAAAAACACCGGAAGATTATCATGATATGGTCTACGATTATTTAATGCGTATTGCTAAAGAAGGCGCTATCTATTCTGAAATATTTTTATCCCCTGATCATGCGGCGCTTTGTGGTCTCTCCTATGAAGATCATCTTGCCGGAACAGTGAAAGCTATTGATAATGCACGTGATGATTTTGGCATTGAATGTCGTATTATTATTACCAGTGTCAGACATTTTGGCGCTGAAAAATGTGAACAGGTTGCAAAACAAGCCGTTAAATATGCCCATCCTTATGTTGTTGGATTTGGTATTGGTGGCGATGAAGCCGGATTTCCACCAGCACAATTTGCAAAAGCATTTCAAATTGCAAATGAAGCGGGTTTAGGCTGCACAGCACATGCAGGAGAAATGACTGGTGCAGATGGTGTATGGGAAGCCATTACGCATTTACCCATTACACGTCTAGGCCATGGCGTACGCGCGATTGAAGATGCAAATTTGATTGAAACCATTATTGAGCGTGACATTACTTTGGAGGTTTGTCCAGGCAGTAATATTGCATTGAAGGTTTATCCTAATTTTGCCGCACATCCATTTAATCAATTACGCAATGCCGGTGTTCGGGTAACCCTAAACGCTGATGATCCTCCATTTTTTGCAACAACCCTTGGTAATGAATACNAAGTGATTGCAAGACAAAATTTTGGATTAAATGATAATGACTTACTCGAAATCACACGAAATGCAATACACGCAAGCTTTGCAGCACCTGAGTTAAAAGAAAAATTGTTGGAGCGTACAAGTGATTGATCACATTGGCATAGCAGTAAGCGATTATCAAGCAGCAGTTCAATTTTACCAAAAAGTATTAGCGCCATTAGATTATGAATTATTAATCGAGGTTGCGGGCTTTGCAGGGCTTGGTAAGAAAAACACGGGTGGCGCCATCGCTAACTTTTGGTTACGCCAAGATAATAAACCAACGGGGGCTATACATATTGCATTTACTGCTAGCTCCCGTGAGCAGGTTGATGCATTTTATCAGGCAGCTATCGCTGCCGGAGGCAAAGATAATGGTAAACCTGGCGTACGAGAAATTTATCATCCTAACTATTATGGGGCTTTTATTTTAGATTTAGACGGCCATAATATTGAAGCAGTTTGTCACCATTAATTAAACGGCAACTACTCCTTTAATATGCGGGTGCGATTCATAATTAATAATTTCAAAATCTTCGAAACGATAATCATCAATTGCCGCTGCTTTGCGATTTATCCTTAACTGTGGCAATGGATGTGGCTTGCGTGTCAACTGTAAATTAACTTGCTCAAAGTGATTCTGATAAATGTGACAATCTCCACCCGTCCAAATAAATTCACCCACATCAAGATCACATTGATCTGCAATCATGTGTGTTAATAATGCATAAGAGGCGATATTAAAAGGTACACCTAAAAAAGAGTCTGCTGAGCGTTGATAAAGCTGACAAGATAATTTTCCATTCATGACATAAAATTGAAATAGAAGATGACAAGGTGGTAATTTCATTTTTGGGATATCGCCTACATTCCAAGCATTAACAATCAAACGACGAGACGATGGGTTTGTTTTAATTTCATGAATAACCTGCGCAAGTTGATCAATGACTTGACCATCCTTGGCTTGCCATGAGCGCCACTGCTTGCCATATACAGGGCCTAAATCGCCATTTTCATCTGCCCATTCATTCCAAATACGCACGCCATTATCTTGTAAATACTTAACATTCGTATCACCATTTATAAACCATAATAATTCATGAATAATACTCTTCATATGCAGTTTTTTAGTTGTTACTAAAGGAAAACCTGCTTGTAAATCAAATCGCATTTGGTAAGCAAAAATACTTTTAATCCCAGTACCCGTGCGATCCATTCGCATTTCACCATGATTCATAATGTGTTGAAGATATTTAAGATACTGTTTCATAAACTCACCTTACGATAATTAATCACGTTTTTTGTAAACACTGTGGCTTTGCGCTTTTATAAGCAAATATCATTAATATTATACCCAATACAATCATAGGAAATGATAACACCTGCCCCATCGTTAACCAATTAAATGCCAAATATCCTAATTGTGGATCGGGCTGTCTAAAGAACTCACAGAAAAATCTTGCACAACCATAACCAATTAAAAATAATGCAGATACGGCCATCGCAGGTCTTGGTTTTCGTGAATAAAGCCATAGTAAAATAAATAGAAAAACACCCTCTAATGTAAATTCATATAACTGCGATGGATGTCGTGGAAAAGGCCCTCCCGTTGGAAAAACCATTGCCCATGGCATGTCAGTTACTCTTCCCCAAAGTTCATCATTGATAAAATTTCCGATACGTCCCGCAGCTAGACCAATAGGTGCAACTGGGGCAATAAAATCCATAATAGCAATAAAACTATAATGCCTTTTCCAGCTATATAAACTCATTGCAACTAAAACCCCTAGAAAGCCACCATGAAACGACATACCGCCATCCCATATCTTAAAAAAGATTAAAGGATTTGCAATAAAATTAGGCAAATCATAAAAAAGCATATAACCAATACGGCCACCGAATATAACGCCTAGTGCACCATAAAAAATTAAATCACTAATGATTTCAGCATTAAAGCCTAGGACAGGTTTTTTTTTGGCACGCCAATTAAGTAACAGCCATGCACTAAAAAAACCAATTAAATACATAACACCATACCAACGTACTTTTAATGCACCAATATGAACAATAACAGGATTAATTTGTGGATAAGTTAACATGTTTTTCTCTACATAATATGTTGGATGAAAGTAAGTACTGATTGATGTAACATATCAATACCCACAAAAATTAAAAATACACCAAATATTTTTTTCAAGCTTTGTGTTGGTAATTGGTTTGCTAATTTCGCCCCAATCGGCGCAAATATAATACTTGGAACAACCATCGCGCCAACCGCAGGCCAATAAACATAACCGGTAGTATAAGGAATATTCAACGCTGTAGCGTGGCCTGCAAACATTAAACCAACCACACCTGCAACCGCAATTGGAAAACCACAGGCGGCAGAAGTTGCTACCGCATTACGCATAGAGATTCCAAAAAAACTAAAAAATGGTACTAATAAACTTCCACCACCAGTCCCTAAAATTGTACAAAACGTTCCGATAGTTAGCCCGGAAACTGCAAAACCAATTTGAGACGGTAATGCAATAGCCTTGCCGCTACCGCGTTGTGGTGTTAATAATCGATAGGCCATAATAAACACAAAAATACCAAAAATAATACGTAGGATACCGCTAGGTAAAAAGTCTGCAATCTGTGAACCAAAGAGTGCACCTATCAAACAGCCAAGAACAATTTTTCTCACTAAATCCCAGCGAATACCGCCATGCCGCTGATGTGAATAAGCAGAAGAAAAAGAAGTCACAACAATAATCGCAAGAGAGCTCGCAATAGCAACATGCATCACATAATTGGGTGCGATATGTACAAAAGGTAAGAAAAATGCTAAAAATGGCACTACAACTAAACCACCTCCAATACCAAGTAAT
>PAMH01000027.1 GCA_002707205.1 Legionellales bacterium | reverse complement strand
GTCGCAGACGTTCTTCGACCCGAACGCGATCGTCCTCGACTTCTTCGCCGGCTCATCCACCACCGCTCATGCGGTGATGCAACTCAATGCCGAAGATGGTGGGCAGCGTAAATTCATTATGGTACAGATACCCGAAAAGTGTGATGAAAAATCGGAAGCCTGTAAAGCCGGATACAAAACCATTGCCGAGATAAGCAAAGAGCGCATACGTCGTGCTGGTAATAAAATTAAACAAGATAATGCCGATAAAGACGGCATAGACCAATTAGACACTGGATTTCGCGTATTGAAAGTTGCCGATAGCAATATGGCCGAGGTGTATTACACACCAGATGCGATAGCGCAAAACCTGTTAAGCGGGTTGACGGATAATATCAAAGCTGATCGCAGTGATGAAGATTTATTATTCCAAGTATTATTGGATTGGGGCGTTGATTTGATGCGGCCAATTACCAAAAATATTATCGCAGGACTGGATGTTTATTTTGTCGATGATAATGGTTTAGCGGCATGTTTTGCCAAAGACGGTTTAATTACCGAAGATTTTTGTCAAAAACTGGTAGAGCGACAACCTTTACGCGTAGTATTTCGGGATGCGGGATTTAAAGATGATAGCGTCAAAATCAATATTGAGCAGATATTTAAGCAAATAAGCCCCCATACTGAGGTAAAGTGTTTATGAGTCATGATGAATCAATTAAAAATCCGCAAGGTCAAATTTTGATCTATCAATCAGCGGGCGGAGACATACAACTCGATGTAAGATTGCAGAATGAAACGGTTTGGTTGACGCAACCCATGATGGCTGAGTTATTTCAAACCACACAGCAGAACATAAGTCTTCATATATCAAATATTTACGAAGAAGGTGAGCTTTTACCAGAGGCAACTCACAAGGAATTCTTGTTAGTTCGTCAAGAAGGCAAACGCCAAGTTCGGCGTGCTATTGACTTTTATAATCTCGATATGATCATATCGGTAGGGTATCGAGTCAAAAGCACAACGGCAACTCGATTTCGCATCTGGGCAACTGAGCGCCTTAATGAGTATTTGGTCAAAGGATTTACTATCAACGATACTCGCCTCAAAGAGCCAAATAATACCCGTTATTTTGAAGAATTATTAGCCCGTATTAGAGATATACGTTCGTCAGAAAAAGTTTTTTGGCGTAAAGTGTTAGATATTTATGCAACCAGTATCGATTATGATCCTAAATCCGAAACATCAATGCTATTTTTTAAACAAGTACAAAATAAAATGCATTGGGCAACACATGGCCATACAGCCGCTGAACTAATTTATCAACGAGCCGATGCTAATGAACCGAATATGGGCGTTACCAACTATCCGGGTAAGACCTTACTCAAAAGAGATGTCGAAGTTGCCAAAAATTATTTATCCGAAGATGAGCTGAATATACTTAATCGTGTGGTGACCGCCTATCTTGAAATGGCCGAATTACAAGCCTTAAATCAAAAAGCCATGACTATGCAAGAATGGGTAGCGCGACTTAATCAATTTTTGACAATGACAGGGCGAGAATTATTAAATCATGCTGGCAAAATGAACCATGATACAGCGATAGCAAAAGCCCATGCAGAATATGATAAATTTAAACAAAAGCAACTTCAAGAACCAACCGAAGTAGAAAAACATTTTATTGAAGCCGAAGCAAAGTTAAAAGAACTCGAAACGGCTAAAAAAGGAGATAAGCAGTGAAACTGAAATTTAAACACCAAGCTTATCAAACACGTGCGATGGACGCGGTCATAAACTGTTTCAAAGGACAGCCCAACATATCCAATATTAATTATCGTATCGATCCGGGTATGAATGAAACACAAGCATATAACCAACAACAAAGTCTATTTGATGCATCCGGATTTAAAAATGCAGCGCTTGTTTTAACAGAATCGCAATTATTGGAAAATATCCAAACCGTACAAAAACAACAACAATTACCCGTATCGGAGCAATTAGCCAGTAACAAAATAGCTAAGTTAAATCTTGATATAGAGATGGAGACCGGTACTGGCAAAACCTATTGTTATATTAAAACCCTATTCGAAATGCATAAACAATTTGGCTGGAGCAAATTTATTATTGTCGTGCCAAGCATTGCCATACGTGAAGGCGTTTATAAATCCTTACAAATCACTGCTGAGCATTTTCAAGAAACCTATCATAAACAAGCGAAATTTTTTATTTATAACTCAAAGCAATTACATAACCTTGAAAGCTTTTCATCGGATGCTGGTATTAATATAATGGTTATTAATGTGCAAGCGTTTAATGCCAAGGGCAAAGATAATCGCCGTATTTATGAGGAGTTAGATGATTTTCAAAGCAGGCGTCCTATTGATGTGATAAAAGTAAATCGCCCAATTTTAATATTGGATGAACCACAAAAAATGGAAGGAGCGAAAACATTAAATTCATTTGAAGAATTTAATCCTTTATTCATATTACGTTATTCGGCAACCCATAAAACCCAATACAATAAAATCCACCGTCTTGATGCCTTAGATGCCTATAATCAAAAGCTCGTTAAAAAAATTGCCGTACGTGGAATATCTACCAAAGGATTAGCAGGGACTAATGCTTATTTATATTTAGAATCAATAGAAATATCCAAACAAGCACCTACGGCAAAGATAGAGATAGAAATTAAGCAAAAAAACGGCATAAAACGCACATTACGCAAGTTTAAAAAAGGCGACGACCTTTACACATTATCAGGTGAATTAGCGCAATACAAAGGGTTTGTCGTAGCTGAGATTAATGCCATTAACGATACGGTAGAATTTATTAATGGTCATCAGTTACAAGCCGGAGAAGCCACCGGCGATGTGAATGAAAATACCTTAAGACGCATACAAATACGTGAAGCGATTAAAGCGCATATAGAAAAAGAGCAAGTTTTATTTCATAAAGGCATTAAGGTGTTAACCTTATTTTTCATTGATGAGGTTGCCAAGTATCGTCAGTATACAGAAGCCAGTGAAACTGGCGGTGAATATGCACAAATATTTGAGCAAGAATATCAGCAAGCCTTACAAGAATTAAAACAAGAGAATGTTTTACATGAAGCGCACCAAACCTATCTTGATAAGATAAAGGTCGATAAAACGCATAATGGCTATTTTTCAATCGATAAAAAAACTAAACGTATGATCGATCCCATTACCGGTAAAAAAAGCAAAGAAGCGGATGATGTCGATGCTTATGATTTGATCTTAAAAGATAAAGAAAGATTATTATCATTTGAAGAGCCAACCCGATTTATTTTTTCACATTCAGCTTTAAGAGAAGGTTGGGATAACCCTAATGTATTTGTTATTTGCACCTTAAAACATAGTGACAATACCATCTCAAGACGNCAAGAAGTAGGGCGCGGCTTAAGGCTCTCTGTTGATCAATATGGTGAACGCCAAGATGACCCTGCTACCGTGCATGAAACCAATGTATTAACCGTTGTGGCTAACGAAAGCTATAAAGATTTTGTCAATGGGTTACAGCAAGATATCAGCGAATCACTATCAGCAAGGCCACGTACCGCAACGGAGGCATATTTTACGGGTAAAATTATGCAAGTGGATGGGCGTGATATTGAGGTTACCCCAGCGATGGCGAAACAAATTTATCGCTATCTCGTCAAACATGATTACACCGATGATAAAGATCAGATAACTGATACCTATCACGAGGCTTTAGCGAATAATACACTTGCGCTATTACCTGAAGATATACAAGCCTATCAAGCCCAGATTATTCAGTTAATTAACAGTTTATACAGCGATGCCGCATTGCCACAAATCGAAAATGCGCGAGGCGCTAAAACTAATCCATTAAATAGTAATTTTGAAAAGCAAGAATTTAAAGCACTTTGGAATAGGATTAATAAAAAAGCTAGCTATGGTGTATTATTTGATAGCGCTGAATTAATCGATAAATGTATCACTGCGTTAGATCAGTCGCTACAAGTCAGTCCATTGCAATATATGATTCACCGCGGCGAACAGAAAAAGCGCATTGAATATGATGAAATTAAGTCAAGTGATAGCTTTAAAGAGACGGAAACCTCAGTGGTCTATAATGCCAATTCAATTCACTCCAGTGTATCCTATGATTTAATTGGAGATATTGCTAAAGACACGCAATTAACCAGAAAAACAGTAACGGCAATATTAGCTGGCATTAGCGAAAACACGTTTGCAAAGTTCAAAACTAATCCAGAAAACTTTATCAGCGAAGCCATTCGATTGATTAGCGAGCAAAAAGCCACAGTAATTATCGAACATCTTACTTATAACACGTTAACCGAAGCGCATGACATTGATATTTTTACCGATGGACAAATAAAACAAGACTTTAGCAAAGCCAGTGAGCCACTAAAACGGCATATTTATGATTATGTAATCACCGACTCAAACATTGAACGCCAATTTGCAAAAGCCCTCGATACCAGCACTGAAGTCATAGTCTATGCAAAGCTACCCAAAGGTTTTTACATCCCAACCCCCGTTGGCAACTACAATCCTGATTGGGCAATCGCATTTAAAGAAGGTGTCGTGAAACACATTTATTTTGTTGCCGAAACCAAAGGCTCAATGTCTAGCATGGAATTACGCGAAATCGAGAAAACAAAAATCGAATGCGCCCGTAAATTTTTTAATGAAATAAACAAAACAATTAATCCAGAAGCCGTGAAGTATGATGTGGTGAATAGCTTTGAGAAGTTGATGGAAGTTGTGGGGGGAACGGAGAAATAAAAATGAAAAACATAGGCAGTAAATGGTGGAAATTTGACTTTCATACTCATACACCACAATCATATGATTATGGTCGAGGCGATCAAAATACAAAGAATATTCAACCACAAGATTGGCTTCAGAAAGCGATGGAGTCTGGGTTAGACTGTGTGGTGGTTACAGACCATAACTCAGGTGGCTGGATTGATTTATTGAAAGAAGAAAATAAAAAACTTCAGGCTCTTGATATTAAGCCAGAATGGTATAATGAATTAACTATTTTTCCAGGGGTTGAAATTTCCGTTGCTAACAGTAATGGACGAGTCCATTTACTAGCGGTTTTTGATCCTAGTTGTAATGGTGACAAAATTTCAGGAGTTCTCGGCTCATGTGGGATCACCGATGGATTTGGGGATGATAAAACAACCGCCACAACAAAAAGCTTTTTGGAGACAGTTCAAAAAATCAAAGATGCGAATGGAATTGCTATCCCCGCGCATATTGACAGACCCAAAGGATTACTTAGCGATATAAGCTCATTAACGCCTGAGCTTAAGAATAGTTTGGAAGCAGTATCGGCAGCAGAGTTTTGTGATTTACATAAGTTCGATGTTGCTGATGTTTCTTTAAAAAAAGCTGTAGAGCGTCTTGCAAAAGTAGCAGGTTCTGATGCCCATAAACCTAATGATATTGGAAAACATTCAAGTTGGATTAAAATGAGTAGCCCATCAATAGAAGGATTGAATCTTGCGTTAATGGATCATGAGTTTTGTGTTAAAAATCAAGAAAGCAACCCAAACCATAATCCAGATTTTTTTATCTCTGAGCTGGAAATTTCTTCAATGCAACATTGTGGAAGAATACAGGATAAACCTTTAAATATACAATTAAATCCACACTTCAATGTGATTATAGGTGGTAGAGGCACAGGCAAATCTACAGTTTTAGAATCAATAAGAATCGTTTCTCATCGCGATAAAGAACTTGAGATTGAAGCACCAAAGCTAAAAAGTGAGCTTGATAGATTTATGAGTCTATCATCCAATAAAGGCGTGATGTTAGATAATACGCAAATTTTATTAAATTTACATCGTCGAGGTAAAAACTATAGCCTGTGTTGGCGGCAAGATGAAAAAGTTTCAAATTTAAAAGAAAAAATAAATGAAGAATGGAGTGATGCTGAGCCTGGGGATATAAAAGAACGTTTCCCGATTAGTATTTTTAGTCAAAAGCAAATTAATGAACTGGCAACAAATCCTCGAGGACTTTTAGACATAGTTGATCGCACACCTGACGTTAATAAGTATGAGTGGAATTTACGCTGGGAAAGTATAAAAAGTGACTTTCTTCAATTAAGAGAGAAAAAACGTAATCTTTTACGTCAACTTTCAGAGGAGCAAACCTTTCGTACAAAACTTGGAGATATTAACAATGACCTAAAACAGTACGAAGAGCAAGGTCATGGTGAAATCTTAAAGCAGTACCAACAACGTAGCCAACAAAAAGAATTTTTAGAGGGCATTCATAAAGTATTTGATGAGTTTTCTGAAAAAATTCAGACAGTTGAAAGCAGTACTGAATTTGTCAATTTTCCAGATGAGATTTTTGATATTAAGGATGAAACAGCAACGGAAATTAATACTATTTATGAGAATGCATCTAGAGCACTGAAAAAATGTAAGGAAACCTTGCATGAATTAATTGATAAGGTTGTAGAAATAAAAGAAAAACAAAACGTTGATATTAGAGATAGTAAATGGCAATGTGCATTTAATGACAGTATTAGTCAATACGATTCTTTGTTAAAAAATTATGAAGGAAAAGAGTCGCAGCCTAGTTTTTCTTTATATGAAAGTTGGATTCAGCAAAAAAGTAAACTTCAGGAGAAGATAAAGCAGTTTGATAAATTGAAAAAAGAAAAAGATGATACCGAAAAAGAAATCAAAGAAAAACTAGAACAACTTGAAAAAATGAGATTAGAATTATTTGACAAAAGGCAAGAGTTTATTGGAAAAGTAATTGGGGAAAGTGATTTTGTTAGAATGGAGTTAGTTAAGTTTGGAGATATTATATCGCTAGAAAAAGATTATAGAGATATATTGGGGCTTGAAGCTGATAAATTTAGGAGTTCAGTTTTAGATAGGGATGAGGAACAGGGAATATTATGGAATTTGTATAATCGGGAGGCGAGTAATCTTAATAAAGATGATATCAGTGCGAAGATCTTGGAGCTAAAAACAAGGACAATCAACATTGCATTGGGTGACGATACTGGAGAGCATAAGGTTTTTAATACACGCTTAAAAAAGGACTACGAAAAGCAGCCGACTATTTTTGACCAACTTGAAATATGGTGGCCAGAAGATAATCTAAAAATTCAATATTCCAAAAAGCCAACATCCGGAAAGTTTGAAGATATTGAAAAAGGCTCGGCTGGTCAAAAAGCAGCAGCTATATTAGCCTTTTTATTAAGCTATGGAGATGATCCCTTGATTATAGATCAACCTGAAGATGATTTAGATAATGCATTGATTTACGAGCTTATTGTAAAACAAATTCATGAAAATAAAAATCGACGACAGCTTCTCATTGTGACTCATAACCCTAATATTGTAGTTAATGGGGATGCTGAATTGGTACATGTGTTAAAATACATAAATGGACAAGTTCAATTAGATATCCAAGGAGGACTTGAAGAAATACAGATTCGTGAAGCTATTTGCACCCTGATGGAGGGGGGACGACAAGCCTTTGATAAGCGTTACAAGAGAATAACTTTAGGCCTTAGCCAATGAAACTCCTCCACACTTCCGACTGGCACCTAGGTAGAACTCTATATGGTAAAAAGCGCTATGACGAATTTATTGGTTTTTTAGATTGGCTCGTTGAAACAATCACTAAAGAACAAATCGATATATTACTCATCGCGGGTGATATCTTTGATACCAGTACACCAAGTAATCGTGCGCAAGCACTTTATTATCAATTTCTTTGTAAAGTATCAACATCATGTTGTCGCCATGTGGTGGTGATAGGTGGGAATCATGATTCACCTTCTTTTTTAAATGCACCTAAAGAATTGTTAAAAGCGTTAAATGTTCATGTGGTAGGTGCTATAACAGATAATCTAGAAGATGAAGTGATTATTTTACATCAAAATGATGAACCTGAAGCAATTATTTGTGCAATTCCCTATCTTAGAGATAAAGATATTCGCAAAGTTGAAGCAGGAGAATCCATTGATGATAAAAATACAAAATTAATAGAGGGTGTTAAAAGTCATTATCAAGCTGTTTGTGCTATCGCCGAACAAAAGCAAAAAGCATTAAAAAAGCTAGGGTTTAACCATACCCCCATCATCGCTATGGGACATCTCTTTGCAGCGGGCGGCAAGACAGTGACAGGTGATGGTGTGCGTGAATTGTATGTAGGTTCTTTAGCACATGTTCGCGGTAATATTTTTCCTGATTGTATTGATTATCTTGCGCTAGGACATTTACACGTTCCGCAAATAGTGGGTGGGGCAGAGCATATTCGTTACAGCGGCTCACCTATCCCTATGGGTTATGGCGAAGCGAAACAAACAAAAAAAGTGCTTACAGTAACATTTAATAAAAACAGTCCAACTATCACTGAGATTAATATCCCCTGTTTCCAACCTTTAGCGCGTATTGTGGGTTCTTTTGACCAAATCATCGGGCAAGTAAAACAATTAAAAGATCATGATAGCAATGCATGGCTGGAGATTGAATATACAGGCTGTGATGCAATTGGTAGCTTAAGAGAAACACTCGAAGAATTATTAATTGCAACAAAAATCGAAATTAGGCGAATTAAAAATAAACAAGTTATGGATCGGGTCATGAATATGATTACCGAAGATGAAACGCTAGATGATATCAATGAAAATGATGTATTTATTCGATGTTTAGATGAAAATGAGATACCTGCTAATGAGCGTGATGATCTAATGGCGTGTTATCACGAAATTATTCAAGACATAAATGAGCAAGACAAGAATGCACAATAGAGATAGGGCATCATGAAAATTTTAGAACTACGATTTAAAAATCTCAATTCTCTCTACGGCGAATGGCATATTGATTTTACTAAGCCTGAGTATACTTCTAATGGGATCTTTGCTTTAACTGGCCCCACTGGCGCAGGCAAGTCAACAATTTTGGATGCGATTTGTCTTGCCTTATATGGTGCAACACCACGCTTAGGTAAAATAACTCAAAGTTCTAATGATATTATGTCACGGCAAACGGGGGAATGTTATGCTGAGGTGGTTTTTGAGTCACAGCTTGGTCAATTTCGTTGTCAATGGGCGCAACAACGTGCCAGAAAAAAAATAGATGGTGCATTACAAGCACCTAAGCATGAAATATCAGAGGCCGACACGGGTAAGATAATAGAAGATAAAAAAAGCTTAATAGCCCATGTAATTGAAGAAAAAACCGGCATGGACTTTGAGCGTTTCACGCGCTCAATTTTGTTAGCACAAGGTGGATTTGATACTTTTCTTAAAGCAGATACTGAACAGAAATCTAGAATATTAGAGCAAATAACAGGAACCGAGATTTATACTACAATTTCACAATGTGTTCATGAACGGCAACGAGAGGAAAAAGATAAATTACAACGATTGCAAGATCAAATATCCGGCATTAACATCCTAGATGACGCGCAAGCAAAAAAACTGACTAGCGATTTAGAAATTGCGCAAAAACAAGAAGCAGAAATGACCCAAAGCGTAAATCAAACAAAAGAAGCGATTATTTGGCTTAAAAGTATTGAATCTTTGCAAAATGAAATTGGCGTATTAATAAAAGATAAATCCGTGCTAAATGAAGAGTTGATTGAATTTGAACCACGACGTCTACAATTAGCACAAGCGATTAAAGCAGCTACCTTGGATGGAATTTATGCAACATTAATAAATACTCGAAATCAGAAAATAGCAGATGAGACATTTTTATCAACAAAATCAAAAGAACATGCAAGGTTAGAGTCTTCACTTAAAAATAAAGCTGAAATATTAAAAAATTTAGAAGCAAAAACAAAAGAAGCAAAAGAAAAATTAAAACAAGAAGTGCCAATTATTCATAAGGTTAAACTAATAGATCAACGCTTAGTTGATTTGCAAAAAAATCTTGAGCAGGAAGAAAAAGCCTTACAGGATGCTCAAAATACAATAACCTCGAAAAAACAAGCAAAAGAAAAAGCGCAAATTAATTTGGCAGCAATTAAAAATGACCTGCAAACAATAGAAACTTATATACAGCAACACGCACAAGATCAATGGTTAATCAGCGGGCTGGCTGGAGTTGAAGAACAATTAAATAATTTAGCAAATAAACAACAAGAAATTACTAAAGCAGAGAGTGCGAGAAATGAATTTGAAAAAAATCTTATAAAAGCAAATGAAGCACTGGAAAAACAAATTACACAAACATCAACAAAAAAGCAAACATTAAAAACAGCAGAGCAAGCGCATCAGCAGGCGAATGACAAATTAAAGACATTATTTAATGGACGCTTGTTGCGTGAATATAGATCTGAAAAAGAAGGTCTGCAAAGAGAAAAATTTTTATTAGATAAAATTGTTTCATTAGAAGCGCATCGAGCACAATTGAAAGATAATCAGCCATGCCCGCTTTGTGGCGCAAAAGAACATCCTTATGCAAAAGGTAATGTGCCTGTGTCAGATGAAATCGATAAAAAGATTGAAACTCTCATAACATTGATAAATGCCATCGAAGAGCAAGAAGCCGAAATTAAAAAATTAGCTGGAGCTGAAATAACCGCACGTAACGATTTGGTTGATAGTGAAAAACTTGAAATGACAGCTAAAAGTCATTTCGACTATACGGAGAAATCATATGCTGAACTTAAAACGCATTTAGCTAAAGCCAATAATGAGTTTGCAACATTGGAGCAAAACATAGTTGTCAAGTTGAAACCTTTAGGTATAAAAAGCATTTCAAATATTAGCGTTTCATCGCTATTAGCCTCATTAAAAAATCGGTTAATTGATTGGCAAAATCACGGTGATAAAAAAGCGAAAGCCCAACAAAACATAGATGAGATTGATGGCGAGATGAAAACACTCGAGGCGGTTATGGACGCCTTGCATGCAACACTGACAGACAAACAAACGAATTTAGAAAAATTAAATCAGGAATATCAGTCAAAAAATAACGATCGTAAAATCTTATACGCTGATAAAGATCCTGAAGCAGAGGAGAAATTGTTAACTCAACTTATTGAAAAAGAGGAACAATGCGAAAAACAAGAAAGAGATATTTATAACGAACAACAAAGGACATTAACGGTAGTCAAAGCGGATATTGATTCAACCAAAAAGCGTATTGAAAAAACGGCTAACACATTAAGTGAACTTGAAGCTGATTTTTTGAAATCTTTAAAAGCAATTAATTTTAGCGATGAAACGCAATTTCTTAAAGCTATATTACCTAATGAGAATCGATTGGTTTTAGCAAATAAAGAAAAACAATTAAATTATAAGCAATCTGAATTAACCACCAAGCTACAAGATCGCGAATCCAGCTTAACAAGAGCGCTTTCTGAAAAATTAACCGACAAAACAATAATAGAGCTTGAACCACATTACAAAGAATGTGAAGAAAAATTGAAGCAATTGCAAAGAACTATTGCCAATATCAACGTAAAATTAGAAGAAAATACAATTAATAAAAATAAGGTAAATGAAGTTCAGCAACAAATTGAGTTACAGAAAATTGAATGTAAGCGCTGGGATAAATTACATACATTAATTGGTTCAGCCGATGGAAAAAAATATCGCAACTTTGCACAAGGACTCACATTTGAGTTAATGGTGTCACATGCAAATCAACAACTTAAAAAAATGACAGAACGATATTTATTGATACGTGACGAAGAGCAACCTTTAGCACTTAATGTGGTAGATAATTATCAAGCCGGTGAAATTCGCTCAGTAAAAAATTTATCAGGTGGTGAAAGTTTTATTGTGAGTTTAACTTTGGCGCTAGGGCTATCGAAAATGGCCAGTCGTAAAGTTAGAGTTGATTCTTTATTTCTTGATGAGGGATTTGGAACATTAGATGAGGATGCACTAGAAACTGCCTTAGATACACTATCTGAATTACAGCAGGATAATAAGCTTATTGGTATTATTTCTCATGTACCTGCATTAAAAGAGCGAATAAGCACACAAATTACGGTTACCCCAATATCGAGTGGTAGAAGTATGCTTGCTGGTATAGGCTGTGATCAGGTTAGGAGCCATTAATGGGATAGCCCCACTTATTAATGAGAAGCGCGCAAGTCGTGATTATATTTCAAAAACTCAAGTTAAAAACATACTTAAGGATGAGGAAAACTTATTGATTTTAACATTTTGTGCCGAAGCGCGGAATTGAACCACGGGCTTACTGACATGGCTACACTATTTCAGACAGAAAAAAGTTATACTTTTTCGACAGAACCACAAGAAGCTCTATTGAAAAACTATTGCATTGATTGTGTTATAAATAAGGCATATCAGGCAAGATTAGCGGTCAGTTTTGACAATATATCTTTTGGTCATTTTTTGGGGAGTGTTCTAGCAACTGTGTCACCAGTTTTTCATAATGATTATCTCAATATATATTGGTCGTAATCCATAAAATCATCTGTCAATGTTGCAATCAATTTATAACCAACTTTAAGGTAAAAAATTTTTGCTTGAAACTCAACTGTATCTGAGCTGCGGTTATTTTAGTAGACACTAAATTTGTTAAAATACTGTAAACAAAGGTAAGCGTCAAATGTTTGCGTATCATTCAAAAATATATTCATGACAATATAATGCTAAAAGTTTTGATCTGGCTGTAGCATTTTTAGCTAATATTTCTCTTATTGGTACAGTTTGATCATTTGAAATAAATGATAATAATTCGTGATCTGATAACTTTGTTTTATTTAAAAGTACATTGAGCATTTCATCATACCCAGCGACTTTGCGTATAAATCTCCATTTCATAACATTCACCTTGGTTATTAATAATAACTATGTCAGTCTAACCAGCTGACTAAAATCATTATCTCAAAAATATAGGCTAAGAGCATTCATCACTTCTTCAAATAAAAAAAAACATATAATCATTGTGTTATATTTGATTTTCACTAGTTTTTTTATTAATAGGTAAACTAACTGTAAAGGTTGAACCTTTATTTTTTTCACTTGTGACGGTGATGTTACCAGCAAATTGTTTAATAATAAGCTTAACATGGCTCAAACCTAAACCAACACCAGAATAGTATCTTGTCTCACTAGATTCAACTCTAAAGAAAGGTTCAAAAATAAGTTGATGAAATTCTTTATCAATACCAATTCCTGTATCTTTGATTGCAATGTTTAAATAATGTTGTCCCTGAGTAACTACATCATATACTGAAATATCAATTGAACCGTCTTCAGTAAATTTAATAGCATTAGATATGAGGTTTAATAGCACTTTGTTAATTAATGTACTGTTTGTATAGTAACCTTTTTTTTTACTTTGATATGTAAAATTCATTGATAGGTTTTTTTCATGAATTTTTGGCGTCAAGAAGATTATCAAATGTTGAATAACTTTTTTAATATTAACCTCAGTGAGGTTTTCAATGCTTTGCTTATTGCTAAGTTGGGAGTATTCTAAAATATCATCGATATAAATTAATAGCTCCGATGACGAATCTACAATTAATTTTTGCAGTTTTTTTAATTCGCCATTTTCCATTTTTTTAAATATATAATTTGACATATGATTGATGCCACTAGCAGGTGTTTTAAAATCATGTGACATATTCATAATAAATGAAGCTTTTATTTGGTTTGCTATTTCCAACTTTGATATTGTCTCAATGAGATATTTATGCATGTTATTAATCTCATGAATAGCAATATCATCTGACCTTAGTTCACTGGCTTTCATTTCATTATGAGTAATTGCATTCAGCTCATTAGATATTAATAAAAAAGGTTTTGATGCATAGGTTGCAATTAATTTTCCGGCTAAAATTGAAACCACATAAGAAAATATTAAAATAGCGGGTATGTTTTCATAAAAGGATAGGTTGTGTGGGTTTTTTAAGGTATCTAGGGAAGATATTAAAAGGTTTAATGCGATAAATAATAGAAAAAGTAATGATGCAAAAACAGAAAACACTGCGCCTGTTATAGTATGAATTGAATTTTTTTTATAAAACTCAATGCTATCTTTTTTTTCGGTTAGTTTTTTTATATAGCCATAAATAATGATAATCAATGAAATCATCCAGAAAGCATCAAAAATTTTATAGTTAATATATCCAGATAAATAGCTTGTTCTTTGCGCTAAGTTTAGAGATATTAATAATAGGTAACCTATTACTATGTATATAAGAGGTTTATTTTTTGTTTTTGACAATACTATAGATATCAAGCCAAAAAGAAATAACTCTAAAAATGTATTGATAAGATTAATGCTTGAAAAATGTGCGTTGGAAAATAAGTCACGAAAGGGCTTAGCAAGAAACAGTGAAATAGCAATGATGATGCCTGATTGAATATAGGAAAAATTAATAAAAGTATTTAATTTCTTGTTTATTTTGTGTTCTGTTTTTTTTGCATGGAGTAAGTAACACCAAGCGGTCAAATTAATTAACAGAAAAGCAGTATAAGGATATGTCCAGAGGAAAGATAGCGTTGAATTTGTTGCGCTATATTTGAGTATATTAATTAAGATATTGTATGACTCATTAGTAATGAGGCCAATAATAACACTAAAGAAAAAGATGAGATAAAATTGTTTATCTTCTTTTTTTCTATTGTTAAAGATAATCTGATAAGAGCAAAATCCAATAACACAGTCAAAGATCAATTGAATTATAAATACAATATCGTCTGATATTGCTCGATGAAAATTAAATTTTAAGGATATGGCATAATAAGTGACGAATAGCATCCATATTAATATTGAGGCACTTAAATACGGGAATTTATTTCGGTCAATATACTGTTTATTTTTCTGCATTTTTTACCAACTTCGATACTAATGGTGCTAACTTTGTGCGATTAATTTTTTTTGCTATTTTAGACTTTAAATTGCGCACGGATGCCAATTCAATATTTAAGTCATGTGATATTTGTTCTTCACTTTTTCCAATATTAAGCTGGATGAATATTTCAAATTCTCTTTGCGTTAGCGCCGTTAAGTTTGTTTCACTTGAAGATTCTCTTAATTTTCCTAATAATGATGGGTCAAGATATGTTCCACCATCACAAATATGTAGTATTGCAGAAATAAGGTTACTTTCAAAGTAGGGCGAACTTTTGATACCAAGCGCATCAATATTTTTATCTGTGATAATCCTATTTATGATTGAGATTTCAGTATGCGCGGTAAGCATAAAAATTTTAATTGCGCTATTAAATAATTTGATTTTTTTTGCAACTTCTAGTCCTGTAATATCTTTAAGTTGAAAATCTAATATTACTAGGTCGGGTGTTGATGCTTTAATTGCTAAAATCGCTTCTTTACCATACTGGTAGATATTTAAGACGGAAAAATTATTATCTGATAATTCTGCGTTTAACCACTCAGCATGTATTCGGCTATCTTCAACAATGGTTATTGTATACTTAGCGTTTGCTTCCTTGTTCATCTGTAGTCCTTGTGTCAAAGATTTTTATAATTTCAGTGTAAATAATTTCAGCGAGTAATTTATGGCCATTAACGTTTAGGTGTAATCCATCTATTTCTGAAAGACAAACATTATTGGCGATGTTAAGAAAATGAAAATTATCGGTAGCGTTATCATTATCATCCAGTAAGGTAACTAATTCTTTAGCTTTTGTTTTTGCGCCTGTAAAAACAAAATTACCTTGTTCATCAGTAAATTGTTCACCTATAGATAATGGTAAGAGAGGCGATAACACAAGTATTTTCGGTGGAATATTAAAATTGACGCCATAATTAGTGCTTTTAATTAAATGGACTAATTCTAGCAAAGCATTAAAAATTTCAGTCGCATTTCTATTGTATTGTATTTTCATATCATTGCCACCTAAGGCCAGTATAACTAAATCTATAGGGGCGTGGGTATATAAGCAAGCAGGCAAATGAGTTTTTCCATTTCTATCTGGCGGTATTGGATAATCAAGGTTTGTTGTTCTGCCGTTTAACCCTTCTTCAATTACATGATATTTAGATCCTAGCATTTGTTGAAGACGACCAGGCCATCGTATATTGAAAGGGTACCGCTTTAGTTGAAATTCCTTTGAATAAACTTGCGGAACATACCCCCAAGTATTGGAATCCCCATAACAAAGTATCGTTTTATCCATATAAACGTTTTTTCCTCAGCAAAAAGCAACAAAACGAAGCTGAAATGTTCACGATTCGTTGCATTTTAGTGTGTTTTGATATACATTATACCGTAACAAGCTTAAAATTTCACCACATTAGGCAGAAAAGGGGAGAGTAATGTTTTTAACTCAAGAGGAAATTCGTGAATTAACTGGGTTAGCATACAATAAACGTCAAGTTACTTGGCTTGCTGAGCGTGGCTACAAATTTGAGATTACAGTAGCTGGCGTTCCTAAGGTATTAAGAGCTCACTTAGAAGAACGGCTTGGTGGGATGGCAAATAAAAAACATCAAGAGCAGCCACTTGATTTCTCTAACTCAAAGTATTTTGGATAAATTATGGCGGCAGTAAAAAGAAAAAAAGATACACACTTGCCTAAACGTGTGCATTTTAAACATGGTAGCTATTATTATATTACTCATTCATATAAATGGATAAATTTAGGGAAGACGCTTTCCGAAGCGATGGCTAACTGGGTTGATATCGTTCAGCCAGATAAACATATTCATACAATGAATCAATTATTTGATAGATATATGGCAGAAATTGCGCCAAAGAAAGCGCAAGCGACTTTTCGCTCTAATTTGCAAGAAATTAAAGTATTAAAAGCTGTTTTTGGTGATCAATCGCCAGATAAAATTGATGCGGTTAAAGTTTATCAATTTTTGGATAGGCGTGGAAAAATCTCTCCTACTAGAGCAAATCGTGAAAAAGCACTTTTATCACATATTTTTACTAAAGGCATTCGATGGGGTGTAGTGCGAGATAATCCTTGTAAGGGAGTTGAGAGCCTGCCTAGTAAAAGACGCAATAGATATATTACAGATATAGAATTAAATAGCATAAAATCTATAGCAGATTCTACAATGCGACTTATTATAGAGTTCGCTTATTTGACTGGTTTGCGCCAAGGAGATGTGTTAAAGCTGAAATTAGATGACATTACTGCCGATGGTATTTTTGTATTGATAAGTAAAACGCAAAATAAAATTTTAATTAATTGGACAGAAAAGCTAAAACACGTTGTTGAGCATGCTATGCAACTCGCATACGATAAAAAATCTTTGTATTTATTTTCTACAAAACAAGGTGAAAAATTTACCTCATCAGGATTTCAATCTAATTGGCAAAAATTAATCAGGAAAGCTATGGGTCTGCATTACGATATATTTGCAATAGAAATGAATGAAGAATTATTAACAAAGACCATTATTGAGGAAGTTTTGAATACTAAATTACCAGTGCCAACTTTAATAAAAAATAAAAATATTTATTATTTTTGGGGTAGATGCAAGCAAGGAAAATTGAAGTTAACACAGTTACAGAATATGTCAGTAAACATATCATTTCCTCAACTTAAAAAAAGAAAATTATTAAATGGCAATGTTCTACCCAAACAACTTTATGACTTAATTGAGTTGAATAAAGCACATGTTCCTCAGAAAGCATTATTAACTGAAAGATTTACATTTCATGATATTCGGCGAAAGACAGCAACCGATATTGAAGCTAAAAAAGACAGAGAAACAGCCAGAAAACTATTAGGTCATTCAGATCAAAAAATGACAGGGCGCTATATTAGTGGTGTTCAAAAAGTTTGGCCAATAGAGTAAAAAAATGAATTTTGTTAGACAGCTTGAGTTTTGTTAGACATGGCTAAAATTATAAACGATAAAAACATGTTCTAACTTGTTGATTTTAAAAGAAAAATTGGTGGGTCATGAAGGATTCGAACCTTCGACCAATGGATTAAAAGTCCACTGCTCTACCAGCTGAGCTAATGACCCTCTCAAAGAAAGTGCAGTAACAGGTTGTATTCTGTTGAGGCGTTAATAATACCTTTTTTATCAGATATTGCAAGGACTTTTTTGTTAAAATATAAAATTTTATATGGTGCGCAAATTGGCTCATAATAAATTTAACTAAAATCGAACCGCTTATGCAGCAGCTTTGTTGCGATTAAGAATAATACCGCCTTGATGGCATTATATTTAAGCCCCTATGTGGCGCATTTTCATTATAATCTTCAAATATTCGAGATGATATAGCTCATGGCTTCACGATCGCAACTATCTAAAGTTTCACAATTAAAATTTCATGATGCGTTTTGATTTGTAGCTGCTTGGAATTAAAAAAATAATTTGGCTCCTCGAACAGGACTCGAACCTGTGACCCAGCGGTTAACAGCCGCTTGCTCTACCAACTGAGCTATCGAGGAACTACAGTGTAGGCTGGCTATATTAATATTCTTTCCTAACAAGGTCAAGAGGGTTTGTAATTTTTTTTATATAAATTAAAGCGTTCTGCTTACTGTTTTATATTTGAATGCCAATAAGCAGAATTTATAGGTATTTTAGCCTAAAAGCGTTTTCATTCGTTTTAAGGCATCTTCAAGCTTTTCCATGTTTGTTGCATAAGATATACGAATACAACCAGGTGCGCCGAAAGCACTGCCTGGTACGATTGCAATACCTGCTTTACTGAGTAAAAATTCAGCCAATTCAATGTCGTTATTAAAGGCTTTGTGTGATTGAATTAAATCACTACAATCTGGAAATGTATAAAAAGTGCCGTGATTAGCAGTATATTGAATACCTGAAATTTTTTCTAGGCCTTGGAGGACAAAGTCATGCCGTGCTTTGAATTTTTTTACCATATCTTTAATGCATTGTTGATCACCATTAAGTGCTTCAATTGCTGCATATTGTGCAATTGAATTTGGGCTAGAAGTACTTTGTGATTGTATTTTATTCATTGCTTTAATAATGGTTTCTGATCCAGCAGCATAGCCAATGCGCCAACCAGTCATGGCATATGCTTTTGAAACCCCATTGATGAGAATGGTGCGTTCTTTTAGTTCAGGGCAAACATTTAGTATATTGCAATAATTATTTGGTGACCAAACAATATGCTCATATATATCATCACTTAAAATATACACATGAGGATTTTCCCGTAAAACTTCACCTAAAGCTTGTAATTCCTCTTTTGTGTAACTCATACCGGTAGGATTACTGGGACTATTTAAAATTAATAGCTTAGTTTTATCATTAATTGCGTTGCTTAATTGTTCTGCCGTGATTTTGTAATGTTTCTCCAGTGTCGTTTTAATGGTAACCGTATGACCTTCAGCTAAAGCAACGATATCAGGATAGGAAACCCAATAAGGTGAGGGGATAATCACTTCATCATTAGGGTTAATTAAAACTTGTATGAGATTATAAATTGCTTGTTTGGCGCCATTGCTTGCAATAATATTTTTGGCTTCATATTCAAGTTGATTGTCTCGCATGTACTTGTTACAAATAGCTTTTTTTAATTCGGGCACACCACTGACGGCTGTGTATTTAGTATGCCCATCTTTGATAGCTTTTACTGCGGCAGCTTTAATTGAATCTGGTGTATCAAAATCAGGTTCTCCAACACCAAGATTAATAATGTCGCCGCCTTGTGCCTGTATCTTTTTTGCTTTTGCATCAATAGCTAGTGTCGCAGAGGGCTTTATGCGACTAACTCGTTCAGCTAATGATATGTCTGTTACTTTATCTTTCATGATAATTTAGCCCTTTTAAAAATATCTGGTATTAACTAGTTCTACACTATGCCATAATATAGGTATTAATTAAATAGCCATTATGAGACTTACACCAAAAGCCTTAAATTGTGCCAGAGATCATGAGTTTAATTTTCCTCTTTAAGGTATCTAGGCAGTTTTATTAGATATAATATCTTGATAAACCTAGAAAATTTGTGTGACTCTGATAGGTAACATTCAAAATATACATAAGTTTATAATGATGGAAAAATTTCAGGTTTGTTCAAAATTTAAGCCAGCAGGTGACCAACCGCAAGCAATAGCAGCATTAAGTACCGGTATTCAAGACGGTCTCGCAGAGCAGACTTTATTAGGGGTTACTGGCTCGGGGAAAACATTTACTATTGCACATGTTATTGAACAATGTGGTAAGCCTGCAATGATTCTTGCGCCAAATAAAACGTTAGCCGCGCAGCTTTATGGTGAAATGAAAGAGTTTTTTCCTCATAACTCAGTCGAATATTTTGTTTCTTACTATGATTATTATCAGCCTGAAGCTTATGTACCTTCAACAGATACATTCATTGAAAAAGACGCATCGGTTAATGAACATATTGAACAAATGCGGTTATCCGCAACTAAGGCGGTATTAGAACGTAAAGATACGATTATTGTTGCAACTGTCTCTGCTATTTATGGTTTGGGTGATCCTGAATCTTATTTAAGTATGGTTTTACATTTGAAACGCGGAGATGTCGTTGATCAGCGTGCAATTTTACGTCGGTTAGCAGAGTTGCAGTACACACGTAATGATGTGGATTTTAGGCGTGGTACATATCGTGTTCGGGGTGATGTCATTGACATTTTTCCGGCAGAATCAGATAAAGATGCTGTGCGGGTTGAGCTATTTGATGAAGAAATTGATTCAATCAGCTTTTTTGATCCGTTAACTGGAGCAATACTGCGCAAAGTCCCTCGTACAACCATTTATCCTAAAACGCATTATGTGACACCCAGAGAGCGTATATTAAGTATTATTGATGAAATTAAAATCGAATTAAAAGAAAGATTACAAGTGTTGCGTGATAACAATAAACTGGTTGAAGCACAGCGGCTTGAACAACGGGTAACTTATGATATCGAAATGATGGTTGAATTAGGGTATTGTAGTGGTATTGAAAATTATTCGCGTTATTTGTCTGGTCGCGCGCCTGGCGAACCTCCACCAACATTATTTGATTATTTACCCGCAGATGGTTTATTAATTATTGATGAGTCACATGTTACGGTTTCGCAGATTAGCGCAATGTACAAGGGTGATCGCTCGCGTAAAGAAAATTTAGTGGAGTATGGCTTTAGATTACCTTCAGCGATGGATAATAGACCTTTGAAATTTGAAGATTTTGTTGAGCGTTCACCACAAACAATTTTTGTCTCAGCAACTCCTGGTAATTATGAATTATCCCGATCAGCTCAAGTAGTTGAACAAGTCGTCAGACCAACTGGACTATTAGACCCAGAAATCGAAGTTCGGCCGGTCAATACTCAGGTAGATGATGTTTTATCTGAAATAAATATTAGAGTTAAAAGTAATGAGCGTGTTCTGATTACAACATTGACGAAACGGATGTCTGAAGACTTAACAGAGTATTTAGCTGAACATGGTATAAAAGTACGCTATTTACATTCCGATGTTGATACGGTAGAGCGTGTTGAAATTATTCGTGACTTACGTTTAGGTAAGTTTGATGTTTTAGTGGGGATTAACCTTTTACGTGAAGGGTTAGATATGCCTGAAGTTTCATTAGTGGCAATTTTAGATGCTGATAAAGAAGGTTTCCTTCGCTCAGATCGTTCATTGATTCAAACTATCGGACGCGCAGCAAGAAACTTGACGGGTAAAGCAATTTTATATGCTGATAAAATAACAGGTTCAATGCAACGCGCTATTGATGAAACTGAACGCCGTCGAGAAAAACAGCAAGCTCATAATCAATTAAATAATATTGTGCCAACAGGAATTTCAAAATCAATTACGGATATCATGGAAGGCGCAAGAAATGCTTATGAACCTTCTTCTGTAAAGCTGTCTAAAGTTGCTGAAAAAACGGCTGAATATACAGCGATGAATCCTAAAGATATCGGTAAAAAAATTCGAAAATTAGAACAGCAGATGTACGAGCATGCAAAAAATCTTGAATTTGAAGCTGCAGCAAATATTCGTGATGAATTACATTTTTTACAAACACAGATCACAGGGATTGATACAGATTAAAGTTATTTCACTTTGTAACAATGCTATTACAAATCTCTGGATGAATTTCTTCGCATTTAATTCCAAGCTAACTATACTAAAAGTAAGTAAAAAATATTGCTTGCCCGCAATCAGCGTTAGGAGTTCCTAACATTTTGATAACCTGAGCAGAGGTGATGAATGTAGTTCATCGCCTTTGCTCGCGTGTACAGCAATGCGTAACGCAAGTTCAGTATTATCACATGTCTTTTATTTAAAATAATTTCGATAGGCCTTCCATAACGCTGAACGAAAGTGCTTGGCGTAGGCTTGACTATCAAATAGCGCAGTAGAATGTTTATGTGATTGCACTTTTTGTTTTAATTTAAGCAATTTTTCTGGATGCGTACAATAGAAACTAATACAGGCTTGATAATCCGCTAAATTTTCAGTAACTAACTCCGGGAGTGTCATTGCGTGCAGTAAACTTGCTGAAACACGTGAGCAAAAATGTTTCCCTTTGAGTGTAATGACGGGTACACCTGCCCACAATGCATCACTGGTAGTAGTATGGCCATTACAGGTAAATGTATCAAGTACTAAATCCACTAATTGGATCCGTGCAAGGTGTAAAGACTTACTTAAATTTTTAGCAAAATAAATGCGTTCATGTGTTTGATTATATTGTTGTGCAAAAGCAATGAGTTGTTGTTTGACCGCATTATTGGGTACATGAATCCAAAGAACAGTGTTGTCATGTTTTTTTAAAATCTCTAACCACACTTCGAAACAATTTTGTTCAATTTTAAAGCTGTTATTAAAAGAAGCGAGTATAAGGGCATCTTGAGGTAAATTAAACATTTGACGGGTAAATTTGACATCAGCAATGACTGCTTGATTATCAGTCACTTGGTAAGTGTGTGGCAAATAAAGAAACTGCTCGCTGTAATATGCGGCATCCTCAGGCGGTGTTACAATTTTATCTGTAATGATGTAATCATAGAGAACTGAACCCATTGTCCCAGGATAACCTAAAAACTGTAGCATAATGGGTGCTGGTTTTTGCATAACAATTTCAAGTTGGCTGCCTTGAGTAAATCCTTTCATGTCAATGAGTATATCAATACCAAGCGTATAAATTTTTTGTGCCGCTTGTTCATAATTTAAATCATTTAAGTTTATGTAATAATCTACTTGCTTTTTAACTTTTATTTGATGTGAATCATTAGGCATATCCGCGGTATATGATAGTGCAAAAATTTTGATACTAGGATGTTGCAAGTTTTTAAAAAAATCACCTAGTAAATGCATAGTTGCATGATCAAAAAAATCATTTGATAAAAAACCAATATTGATAGTAGATTTAGGCTTAGTATTAAAGACAAAGTCTATTTTATAATCATTAATTCTATTAATGATATAATGCGCAATTGCATTGTATGCAATATCATAATTTTCTTTTAAATTTTGTCTGCGTGTAATATTAAGCCAAGGCCGTTCAGGCGCCAATATGTTTTGATTAATGGCGGAATGATTAACTTTGTTTAATTTGGGTGTTAAATAATCAACCATTTTCCAATCACATGCATAGCGAGCAATACGCATATAACTGGCTAGAATGACAGGATCATCGGGCTTCTTCGTAAAAGCAATATGAGCTAAATTTTTTGCTTTATTTATTTGTTTTTTTGCAATGTAAATATCCATTAAGTCAATATAAGCGGGTATGTAATCAGCATTTAATGTTAAGCATTTTTTTAAAAATGGAATAGCATCAGTTAATTGACCTGTTTGCTTATATACTTGAACGCCATTTTGCATAGCTTCAAAGTAGTTTGGATCTAATATTAGTGCTTTGTTAAAGTAAGTTGCAGCATAGTCATAGCTACCAGTATCGCGGTACATTAGCCCCAATAGATTATAAAAATATTTATTGTTACAAAAATTTTTTTCAATTTTTTTGGCATGTTTAATGCCTTTTTCAAAATAGTAGTTTTTATAAAGATAATGTAAATAAGTAATATGGATGCTTTTATTATCAGGTGTTAGTTTTAATGCGTGTTGTAATGTTTTAATGGCATATTTAGGTTGATTCGTGAGAGAATAAATATTAAATAAAACTAAATAAGGTGGATGATACGTCGGTGATAATATAATTGCTTTTTTACAATATTTAATAGCCGTTTGATAATCTTTGACGGCTAAATTAAGTTTACCTAACAGATAATGTGCTGTTGCATCATTGGGGACTTGTTGTAAAAGTTCATTTAGTGTTACGTGCGCTTTTTCATATACTTTGTTATCTATTAGCTCATTGGCAAAGCTTAAGGCATCTTTTAACGTAGGCATAAGGCAATAAATTATTTAAGTCTTCAATGCTAAAGTATATACCTAAATCATCTTAAAATGCGAAGTTATTATCAAGGGTTTTTTATCAGAATCTGTTCTGAGGCAAATAATTATCCAGTATTGCGTACTAAAATATGTTCAAGTACGAATAAATATATAAACTTAACAGTCACAATTTTATTGGAAAATTTTTTGTATTTACTAGGTGTTTATATGCAATTTTTATTTGCGAGTTGAATAAATGGCGATTGGCCGTTAAACTCCTGCTTTTAATCATAGACCTAATTAACCTGAAGTATTTAGTATGCAATCATTTGATAATAAATTATTACGGCCTGCTGCGATGTGGATTGTTGCAACAGCATTCTCATTTTTACAATTTTTTTTACAAATCGCAAATAATACAATGGCTGATAATCTCATGCAGGCATTTAGTATAACCCCAGCGCAGCTAGGCTTATTATCCTCTGCATTCTTTTATCCTTTTATTTTAGTGCAAATTCCTGTTGGATTTTTATTAGAGCGTTTTTCCACTAAAAAAATATTAAGTTTAAGTGCAATAATTTGTAGCGTTGGTACGCTGGCATTTGCTTTTTGTCATAATTTTTACTTAGCCATATTTTTTCGAGCCTTATCAGGACTTGGTGCTGGGTTTGGTTTTTTAGGTATGTTAACAATAACGCGGCTTTGGTTTCCTATGCGTTATTTTTCATTAATGGTAGGGCTGTCTGAATTTATCGCGATGCTAGCAACTGCAATAGGCGAAAAAGTGCTCGTAGCATTAGTTGCACTTTATGGTTGGCGAGAAGCTATTATTTACGTGGGGGTGATGGGACTGATTATTACTTTGTTATTGTTTCTTTTTATTGAAGATAAAATCAAAGCAGAAACATATGAAACCGCAAAATTTAGTGAGCAATTATTTGCAGTATTAAAAATGCCAACTTGCTGGATGGCAGGTATTTTTGGTTGTGGTATGTTTGCAGTTGTTACCGCATTTAGTGCGCTATGGGGATTCAAATTTTTGATGATTAATTATCATTTTAACTTAGCGCAAGCCGGTAGTGGTGTGAGCGCTGTTTTTGTTGGTTTAGCGTTGGGTTGTCCGATTATTGGGTTGTTAATTGCACGCTTCAACCGTCAATATTTATTTATGGGAGTTGGCGCATTAGTTTCGGCAGTCATTACGTTATTATTGATTACCACTATATTTTCATCTTATTATTTTATGATTTTAGGTTTGTTATTCTGTTTAGGCTTTGCTTGTGGTACCTATTATTTGACTTATGAAGCAGCAGCTACTCGGGTAAAAGAGCAATATCGTAGCATGGCTATGGCGTTTTGTAGTATGCTCGTGATGATGGGTGCTGTTCTGTTACAGCCCTCCATGGGCTTAATTATGCAGGCATTGGGTTATGTAAGTACACAAACCAGCGCATCAGGCGTTGCCCAACATGCTTTGCAAATGGCAATGTTGCTTTTATTTCTGGTACAAGTCATTGCATTGATGATGGTTTTCTTTTTGAAAAAAAAACAACTTAAGGTAAGTTAAATGCGGGTATAGCACCGCCATGTGGATAAGCTTTCATGGTCGCATCGATTACTGCTTCACTCTGCATGATTTTGACTAAATTATGCAGCTGTGGATTATTTTTATCTTCTATTCTCACTGCTATAATATTTGCATAAGGTGAGTCAGCACCTTCTTTAATTAAAGCTTGATCAACGGTCAATCCAGTGGGCGTAATATAATCATTCGTCAAAGCAACAAGTGTAGCATCCTTAAATACGCGCGGTAATTGAGCATTTTGTAAAGTTTTAAAGCGTAAATGCTTGGGGTTGCTTTTAATATCATGCAAGGTAACAAATAACTGTTTTTTGTTTTTAAATTGAATTAAACCTGCGTTGGCGAGTAAATGCAGGGCACGGCTTTCATTACTCGGATCATTGGGTATCGCAATTATTGCACCTTGGTTTAAATCAGCAATAGATTTGATTTTTTTTGAATAAAAACCCATTGGATAAACAAATGTTTTGCCAATTGTTGTTAGTGGATAATGGTGTGCTTTAATTTGTGCCTGTAGATAGGGGAGATGCTGAAAAATATTTGCATCAATATCACCATTGCTTAATGCGGCATTCGGTTGTACATAGTCTTCAAATATAACAGGTTGTAGTTTTAAATGATATTGTTGCCATGCAACTTTCTTTGCAATAGCCATCACTTGTTGTTGCTCACCAGAGATAATGCCAACTTTTATTTGATCTGTTTGAGTATAAAAACTCTTATATCCCCAATAAGTAAAGGTTGCAATTAAGAGACTGAATGTAAAGATAACAATTGCTTTTAAGTTTTTGGTTTTTGCAAAATAATCACCTAACCATTGGATTCCTTGTACTAACACGACTAAAACAACAATGGTTTCAATCATGACGGTAGTATCAAATCGCTGATAGCCATAGTTAATTGCTAGTTCACCTAAACCACCACCGCCAATGGCGCCAGCCATTGCTGAGTAACCAATGAGCCCTATCACAGTGAGCGTGCCACCATTAATTAGACTGCTCAATGATTCAGGCAATAAAAATTTAAAAATAATTTGTATTGGTGTCGAACCCATTGCATGTGCTGCTTCAATTAATCCAGCAGGTACTTCAAGTAATGTGCTTTCAACAATTCGCGCATAGAAAGGAATGGCCGCAATTGCTAGTGGTATGATTGCTGCTTGTGTACCAATAGATGTGCCAACAATTAATCGTGTTAAAGGAATTAAAGCCACTAACAAAATAATAAAAGGAATTGAGCGACCAATATTAACGATACCACTCAATAAACTGTAAAGTAATTTGTTACGCCAGAACTGTTCTGGTCTAACAGCAAATAAAACGACGCCAACAATTAGTCCAAGTATGATAGCTATTAGACTTGATAGAAAAACCATATAAATAGTTTCCCAACTTGCGGTGAGTAAAGGGGATAAAGCCAGTTTATCTAACATAATTTATCTCCATAAGCCGTATGCTGCAATAATGTTTTGGTTACGAGATGTTGTGGGTTTTTAAATACTTGCGCTACAGTGCCATACTCAACTAATTCTCCCTGATTTAAAACAGCCACCTTATCACAAATTTTATCGATGACAGAAAAATCATGCGTGATTAGAATCATGGTAATTTTTAATTGTTGATTGATGCTTTTAAGTAAGTTAAGGATGTTCTCACTGGTCATTGGGTCTAAAGCAGATGTTGCTTCATCACAAAGTATCACTTTCGGATCGGTAATTAATGCTCTTGCAATTGCGACACGTTGTTTTTGACCACCGCTAAGTTGTTTGGGATAAAAATGTTGTTTATCTGTTAATCCAGTTAATTCTAAAATACCGCTGACTTTCTCTTGAATAAAATGCTTTTCACATTTTTGTAATTCTAATGGCAATGCTACATTCTCAAAAACCGTACGGGACGCTAATAAGTTGAAATGTTGAAATATCATTCCGATTTGATGGCGAATTTTTCTCAGTGTGGCTGGTGTTTGTTGGGATAAATTGACGTTTTCAAATGACACATAACCGTCACTGGGAATTTCTAAAGCATTTAAGCAGCGTAGTAAAGTACTTTTTCCCGCGCCACTTTGACCAATAATACCGAAGATTTCGCCTTGTTTAATGCAGAGATTAATGTTATTCAGGGCAAGGGTGCCATTTTCATAGTATTTTGTAATATTATTTAGTTTAATCATTGGGTAAATTCCTAAGTCCAGCCAATCGTATCATGTATTGTTTTACCTGGAAGCTAAGGGGCAGAAAAAATGTGTGAAAAGAAATAATATAATCACATCTCAGTACTCATGCCTAAACTACCATCATATGCGCTGTTAGTTGGTTTTTATATTATTTCTGCGCTTAGACGCTCTCAGGTGCGCGATAATGGACTATTTTTTATTCTATATGTGTTTTTTTTTTGCCCTCATGGCAAAAATATCGTTAAAACTACGCATGTTAAGGCGATTTGGGTACAGCATCCAAGTTTAGCATTAGCTGAATGTGTTATTGAACAAAGCGACATTCATTATCTATATAAACTTTGAGCAACTTTAACATAATAGTGATCTTCGAGTAAAGAGAGACTTAACATGGTTTGTCGAGCTAATTGTAAAAACTGGGGATTTATTTGTAAAAAGTCAAGATAAAGATTTACTATTATTTGATTTTTAAGTACAATTATTAATCAAATTAGAAAAAATACAAAAATAGGTAATATATTATGTTATGTTAGATTTATCAGTCGCGTTAAATACGGTAATAAATGATTTAGATAAACTATTGAATCCAGCTAAGCCACTTACTTCTTATATCACAGGGGCATTTACTGCAGACAATATAATAAAAGCTGCACTTTTTTCGTCTTTGGTGCTATTTGCTGCTTTAGTAGCTTATAATGAGTTAACTTTAGCATTTGTGCAAGCGCCTGATGGCGTGACTCTTGAAAACTTAGCTAATCCTAATTTAATGAATGAATCAGTACAGAGAAATTATGAACATTTTATGAATTATCATGGCACACTTAAAAATCAAGTGTCTGAGCTTGTTTCATATTTGATGATTCGTTATTAAAGAGTATGATTCGTTATTAAAGAGTATAATAGGTAAATTAACGTTTTTTGCAAATAATAATAATCTTGATTTTGTTTCAGAAAAAACTTATGGTGATTTAATGACAAATATTTCAAGTGACTTTCAGATTACAAAAAAGCCTAGTTTTAGTGTATAAAAGTAACGTCAATATGTGAAGTGTAAAGGAACTTTTTTCTGGTTGCGTGTTTTGAAACAACGTGTAGCAGAGTATTGTACGTTTATTATACACTTGGCTGTCAGTGTAATAATGATTGATTATAATATAAACAGCTTTATATTATTTACTCGTTTATTTGCAGGTAGCGATAGCCTTATCGTACTCCAGAACAGCGGTATAAATGCGGTAATACGGAGATAAGCCGTGTAATAAACACGGCTTAACATACTACAACCCTATTAATGATAACTTAAAGAGGATAATAATGAACTCAATAATAGACTTTCCAATACAATTAAATACAATAATAATGACTTTAGATTCTTTGACGAGATTGTTAGAAGACAAAAAGCAGCAACTTCGAAGGATTGAGAATATAAGTAATTTAGCTTCAACCAACTTTTTTAGGTTTACTCCAGCAGTGATTATCGCGTTGAAGTTAGCTGCTGCATTAATTAGAACAGGTTTGGTTTTTTCTGTCATGTCTTTTATTGATAAGGAAGCATTGAATCAGCCAGCTATGATTAAGGCGCAGAAAGATCATTATGGCAATGTAGGATTAGTATTCTTTATTTCCTACATACTGCTTTGCGCTAGCATATTTAGTTTATTAGGTATGGCTAAATATGTCACTCATTTAAAATATCACCCGTTATTAAGTGAAAAGGTTAATGAATTGCAAAATAATATTTTTACAATATTTGATAAACAGTTCAATTTCAATGATGATTTCTTAAAGAGCTTACAAAATACAAATGATCAGTATGAAGTTAATCCTTTTTATTTACTTAATAATTTGAAGGACAAAAAAAATGAATTAGAAGCCAACCATCGCTCGGAAGATCTTAAAGATATCTTAGTAAAATACGGCACATTCGGTGTTTCAACTAGCGAGGCTAAGATAGAGTTTATTGTTGAAAGTTCTGGAGTTTCCAATGTAAGTCAACGTCATAATACCTCTCCTCACTAAATATAAGTATGACTTGCAGATTTTAATCTGCAAGTCATACGTGACGTATATTTTACATTTATTTTGCGCGTTTACGTTCGTGCTCTTTGAGTAGTTTTTTTCGAAGACGAATGCTTTTAGGGGTAACTTCAACTAACTCATCATCCTCAATAAACTCGAGTGCTTGCTCTAAGGTAAAGAGTATAGGCGGTACTAGAATAAGGTTCTCATCAGTACCCGCAGCACGAATATTGGTTAATTGTTTAGTTTTACTGATATTAACCACTAAGTCATTATCACGAGAGTGAATCCCAACAATCATGCCTTCATAAACTTCAGTTTGAGGTTCCACTAATAATTTACCCCGATCTTGTAAACTAAACATTGCATAGGTGACAGCAACACCAGCACCATTCGCAAGCATAACGCCATTATTGCGTGTAATAATTTTACCTTGTACTGGGCCATAATGATCAAATACATGATGCATAATGCCAGTACCAGAGGTAGCGGTTAAAAACTCGGTGTGGAAGCCAATTAATCCGCGGGTAGGAATAATATATTCTAAGCGTACACGGCCATTACCATCTGACACCATATTTTTAAGGTTGCCTCGACGAACACCTAGCTTTTCCATGATGCTACCTTGATTGGTTTCTTCAACATCAATGATTAAATGCTCATAAGGTTCAGATTCAACGCCATCAATTTCTTTGATAATCACTTCAGGACGCGATACTCCAAGTTCAAAACCTTCGCGACGCATATTTTCAATTAAAATGGATAAATGTAATTCGCCACGCCCTGAGACCCGAAATTTATCAGGATGTTCAGTGGGTGTTACTCGTAAAGCGACATTATGAATCAGTTCACGCTCTAAGCGTTCTTTGATTTGTCTTGAGGTAATAAATTTACCCTCTTTTCCTGCAAACGGTGAATTATTGACTTGAAAAGTCATACTCACCGTAGGTTCATCAACCGTTAGCGGTGGTAATGCTTCAACATTAGCAGGGTCGCATAAAGTATCAGAAATATTGATACCTTCAATCCCTGTAACAGCAATGATATCACCCGCACTGGCTTGCGCTACTTCTTGGCGTTCCAATCCAAGATAAGATAAGACTTGCATAATACGGCCATTACGTGTTTTGCCTTCAGGGGTAATTAATGTGATAGGCATATTGGTTTTGACCGTGCCTTTTTTAACACGACCAATTCCGATAGCCCCAACGTAAGTTGAATAATCTAAGGTGGATATTTGCATTTGAAAAGGTGCATTAATATCAACGTCAGGTGGATTTACTTTGTTAACAATCGTTTCAAATAATGGGGTTAAGTCTTCAGATTGACTTTCTAAATCAAGCGTCGCTACGCCTTGAATGGCACTGGCATAAACCACAGGAAAATCTAACTGTTCATCAGTTGCACCTAAACTGTCGAATAAATCAAACACTTGATCCATTACCCAATCAGGACGCGCGCCTTCACGGTCAATTTTATTAATAACTACAATTGGGTTTAAACCTTTTTCAAAAGCTTTCATGGTGACAAAACGTGTTTGTGGCATAGGTCCATCAACCGCATCCACTAATAATAAAACCGAGTCAACCATAGATAAAATACGTTCAACTTCACCGCCAAAGTCGGCATGCCCTGGGGTATCAACTATATTAATGCGATAATCATTCCACTTTAAGGAAGTATTTTTGGCGAGGATAGTGATGCCACGTTCTTTCTCAATATCATTAGAATCCATAACACGTTCAGAGACTTGTTCTCTTTGGCTAAAAGTACCGGATTGATGTAATAGTTTGTCAACTAATGTGGTTTTACCATGGTCAACGTGAGCAATAATTGCAATATTTCGTAAGTGATCAGTTCGCACAATTTACCTCTTTGGGGGCTGGATTAGCCGCGCATTATGCCAGAATTTGCACAAAATAGCCATAAAAAAATGAACTTTTACTTAAATCCATTGTTATACTTTACAGTATGAATTGTAAAATTCTAGGAGGCTGAAGTGGAAAATCTATTGTTAAAACAAACAAGTACAGAAACGTGGCAAGCTTTGGTACAAGAATCTGCAATTAAAGCCAGTGTACTTTTGTCCCATGAGTTAGAAAGTTACTTAGTTTTTTTGTTAATGCGTTTTAGCAAGATGCCTACGTTGTGTATGAGTGTTTTAGCGATTGAGTATCTAACCATTCAAACCACTTACACAGGGATGCAAAAAGAACATCTTAGAGACCTTGGGGATAAATGTTTGTTATTTTCTGGCCTGTTTCCAGGTCAAGCTCGTCATAAAAATGTATCTGTCGATTATTTTGTTCAATTAGGCAGGACTGCTTATCTTGATTTGGCCGATATGACACATGATACATTATCACAGTTGTATTTAAATTTAAGTGCGGAGTTTATTACCCTGATGGAAGTGTTACTTGCCAGTTGGGAGCAAAAAGCAGCACACACTTTATTGCCAACAGAGATAACGCAAACGCTTGAAATAATTCGCCGTAATAAACCATGGAGAAGCTGGCATTAAGTTTCTTAGCGTTTTTGCTTTTTTGGGTATACAATTTAGTTACATTAAGCTTTAAGTAAAACCTCGAGCGCGCTTGGCGCTAATCCTGAAAATAATTTTTAATTGGAGACTGGTATGTTTCATGGCAGCATGGTAGCGATTGTTACACCGATGACAACAGGCGGACGTGTAGATTTCGATGCATTAACAAAATTAATTGAGTGGCAAATTTCTGAAGGTACTAATGCCATTATTGCTGTAGGTACCACGGGTGAATCAGCAACCTTAAGCAAGGAAGAACATGCTCAAGTGATTGCGCACACGGTAAAGGTAGTGCATGGACGCATCCCAGTAATTGCTGGAAGTGGTGCCGTTTCAACTGAAATGACTATTGAATTAACCAATGCAGCTAAAAATGCAGGTGCTGATGCGTGTTTGTTAATGTCACCACCCTATATTAAGCCAACACAAGAAGGCTTATATTTGCATTATAAGCAAGTCGCCGAAGCTGTGGCAATTCCACAGATTTTATATAATGTTCCAGGTCGAACAGCCTCGGATATTTTACCTGAGACTGTTGCCAGATTAGCACCAATCCCCAACATTATTGGCATTAAAGAAGCAACGGGTGATCTCTCGCGTGTTGAAACCTTGTTAAACCTATGCGGTGATCGTTTAGATCTTTATACTGGCGATGATATCACCGCTAAAGATTTTATGCTTGCTGGTGGACGAGGTGTTATTTCAGTAACAGCGAATGTGGCGCCAAAAGCAATGAGTGCGTTAGCTAAAGCAGCAACTTCCGGTGATATAGGGCTTGCTAATGAAGTTGATCATTTATTACAGCCCTTACACAAAGCTATGTTTTTAGAGGCGAATCCGATTCCTGTTAAGTGGGCACTTTATCACATGGGCTTGATTCCTGCTGGTATTCGTTTACCATTAACGCCATTATCANAAAAATTTCATGTAACTATAATACAAGCTTTGGAACAAGCTAAAATTACACAGTAGGAACGTTATGTTTAAAAAAATTGTTGCGCTGACTAGCATTTGTCTTTTTTTAGCCGCATGTTCATCTTCGTATGTTAAAGGTCCAGATGGTGTTCTTCGTGACTCAAATGCTGATATTCAAAAAGCGTATAGTGTCAAACCATTAAAAACTCCACCAGGGATGAAACCCATACCTAACGACCCTTATTATGTGGTACCCGGTGCAACGAGCATTGAAGATGTGACACCGGTATCCTTGTTGCCACCAGATAGCTTAGCTGCGAAACAAGCAAAAAATTAAAGGTAGCGTATGAACCCTGAACAGTTATTATATGCCGGCAAAGCTAAAAGTCTTTATCGGACTGAAGATAATAATTATTTAATCATGTCTTATCGTGATGATGCTTCAGCGTTTAATGGTGAAAAATTATCACAGTTAGCCAATAAAGGTAAGGTAAATAATTATTTTAATGCGCATATTATGCAGTTACTGCAGGCACAAGGCATACCCACACACTTTGAAAAAATTATAAGTGACACTGAAAGCTTGGTTAAAGCCTTAACCATGGTGCCTGTTGAGTGTGTTGTTCGTAATGTGACAGCAGGTGGGATTTGCAAACGTTTAGGCATAGCTGAAGGTATTGAATTAGCCACACCTATTTTTGAATTTTTCTATAAAGATGATAAATTGGGTGACCCAATGATTAATGAATATCATATCTACGCGCTGGGTTGGGCAAGTAAGTCAGTTATAGAAACTATGAAAGCATTAACTTTTCAGGTAAATGAGATTTTAAAGCCTGTTTTCCAAGCAGCAGATATTGTGTTAGTTGATTATAAACTTGAATTTGGTTTACATGATGGACAGCTATTTCTTGGCGATGAGTTTAGCCCTGATGGTTGTCGACTTTGGGATAGTTATACTCAAGAACGCTTAGATAAAGATCGTTTTCGTCAAGAATTAGGTCATGTGGTTGAAGCTTATCAAGAAGTTGCTAAGCGGCTTAAGATTCATATTCCTTGAGGGTTAAGTATTTGTTAATAGTTATTATTTATACTTAAATCACTTCATCGGCGCTTGTGATTTGGATTTGATATTAAGCATGAATTATTGATGTTAATTGACAAAGCATGAGACTTGTAAATAGCGTTAATAATCAGCAGTATGTTAAGCACCATAATTATTACGATAGAATAGAGAAAAATATGCCTAAAGGAAACATGTATACCAATACAGATGTTGCTAACTTATTTAAAGCGATAAGTTGCAATAGTGATGTTGGTTTTTGTGAATTAGCTTGTGGTCAAGAATCTATCTCATATGATCAAAAGAAACTTTCTGCAGGCTTAGTACACGTTTTAGTGACTGCGGAAAATAAAGAAAGTACAACAGATTTATCTGCTATTAAAAGCTTACTGCAAGAGGCAAGAAAAAAAGAAAATAAAAAAAAGCAAACGTTTGTTTTTACACTGTTGAACCAGAAGAAAACACATTTTAGTGTGGTTGCAGTCAACACTGACGGTGAATCTTGTATCGTTAATAGCATAGCAGAAGTAAAATTTGAGCTAGAAAGTACTTGTCTTTCTGCTGTTTCAGCAGCTGGTTTTACTCTCCCTGATGATAAACAAATAGTTATTAAGCCTGAGGATAACAAGTCTGATTTGCATCAAAAAGATAATGTATCATGTGGTGCAATTGCATTTGCTGTCGCGGCAGTCATTTCTAATCAAAAAAGTCTTCAAAATCAACAAAAAGACATAGAATCCGCCTTAATTCAAGCTGTTGACAGCACGGAAGTACTTAAAAAGCAACAAAGGAATTTGATTGAAGGTTTTACGTCTCAAGATGATCAGTCAAAAAAAATTAACCAAGCAAAAAAAGAGTATGTCAAAGAGTTTAAATTAGCGGAAGAAATGCTTCCTACTGAAAAAAAGCTTCAGCATACTCTCTCACCAGTTAAACAAAGCTTGCATAAAAATCCTCAGCCTTCTAAAAATAATAGGCGATCAGTTATTGCAAAAAAAGGATTGTTTAAAGTTAAGAAAGATACCTTTATTAAAGCAGTTACCAAAAAATTACAATCATGTGTACAACAGATCGCAATAACAGCTTCTATCAAAAAGCAACAAAAAAAAGAACAAGTAAAAACAATTGAAATTACCCAATCATCAAAAGATAAACCTAAACTACAAATTGAAGTCACAGATAATACGTTATCAACACATAATGAAAATTGTCAAGAATTAAGTTATCAAGTGATGGCTATTTATTTTAAAGAGTATTATGCAGCATTGGAAAATAAGCAACTGCCTGTGGTTACTTTTCAAGCCATAAAAGAAGATGATGCAGCATTAATGGCTAGTGCATTATTAGATAAAGGTTTGCTGCCATCGTGGGAACAACATGAAACAGCAGATTTCTTTAAGTTATTGAAAAAAGATGACAGAGTGCGCTTTAAAGATCTACTTGAGCAGTATAATAATGAAAACTTTGATTTAAAAAATATAATAGAGGCACTTGATAATTTTGAAGCTGATCAAAAGACAAATACGATGCGTCTTGGTTAATCAACCACAGTGATACTTCATATTTAGGTTGCGCTTCTTTTTATACTAGCTTAAGATTAAGCAAAGGGCTAATTATCGGGCTTTTATGTTTGGATTCAATGCTAATCAAACTTTTTATGTTGAGATTTCAATTAATAAACAACAAATGTTAGTGTATAAAAATAAAGTTTTGTTTAAGACATATCTTATTTCGACTGCTAAAAATGGCGTTGGTGAACAATATGGCAGTGAATGTACGCCGCGAGGGATACATCAAATACGCGCAAAAATTGGCACAAATCAACCGGAAAATACTGTCTTTTTTAGGCGGCGTCCGAATGGGGAAGTTTACACCCCAGCATATGCACAAACACAACCTCAAAATAGGGACTGGATCATTACACGAATTTTATGGTTATCGGGGCTAGAACCAGATAAAAATCGTTTTGGTTCAGTAGATACTGCACGCCGTAAAATTTATATTCACGGCACACCGGATGAAAAATTATTAGGCAAACCAGGTTCGCGAGGATGTATCCGTATGGGCAATCGAGATATTATGGAATTTTTTGATTTTATTCCTGTGCGTACAATTGTAGATATTCAGTAAGTTTTGATAAAAAAGTAAACAAAACCCATACCATTTTACTTTTAGGCTTGTTATAATTGCCAGCTTTATTAATTAAATGCAAAGCACAGATGACTTCTAAAAAACACTTATTTAAAGTTGTATTTTTTCAAAAAGATAATATTTTTGAAATATACGCAAAACAAGTTTTCGAATCAGATATGTACGGCTTTATTGTTGTAGAAGATATTTTATTTGGTGAAGCTTCTTCGGTATTAGTTGATCCTTCTGAAGAAAAATTAAGAAATTTATTCGGTGATGTAACGCGCACATTTATTCCCATTCATTCCATTATTCGCATTGATGAGGTTGAAAAACAGGGCAGTGCCAAAATCATTAAATCAAAAGGTTCAACAGGTCAAAACAATATTAGTCAATTTCCATCTGGCCATTTCCCCAAAGATAGCGATAACTCTTAGGAGCGATTAGAATGACAAGCCCGCTAGTAATAGATTTTCAAGGATTTGAACTTACCGCACAAGATCGTGAATTATTATCGCACCCATTAGTTGGTGGTGTTATTTTATTCGCAAGAAACTACCATGATAAAGCTCAGTTACGTGCTTTAACACAAAGCATCAAGCAATTAAAACGTTCATCGCCATTGTTCATTGCCGTAGATCAAGAGGGTGGGCGAGTCCAGCGTTTTCAATCGGAATTTACATGTTTGCCTAGCGCGAAAAAAATAGGTGAAGTTTATCAATACGCAATAGACGATGCATGCACATATGCAAAAGCTGTAGGATATTGTATGGCTGCGGAATTAATTGAGTGTGGTGTTGATTTAAGTTTTGCGCCAGTGCTAGATGTTAATCATAACTTAAGTGAGGTGATTGGCAGTCGCAGTTTTCATGAAGATCCAGAAGTTGTTGGTATTTTAGCAAAAAACTATATGCAAGGTATGACACAGGCTGGCATGAGTGCGGTGGGTAAGCATTTTCCTGGGCACGGCGCTGTCAAAGCCGACTCACATCTTGAACTACCTATCGATGCTCGTGATCAAGAAACAATTAAAACGAATGATCTTATTGTGTTTGAGCAACTCATTAAACAACATGCATTGCCCGCAGTCATGACAGCGCATATTATTTTTCCTGAGTTTGATAAATTGCCAGTGACATTTTCATCATATTGGTTAAAGACTGTATTGCGAGAGCAATTGTCTTATCAAGGCCTTATTTTTAGTGATGATTTAACAATGGCAGGCGCTGTGCATTTTTATCCTGACATATTAACCCGTGTATCAAAGGCGTTAAGTGCCGGCTGCGATTATATTTTAATTTGCAATGATCAATCTGCCGCAGCAGAAACCTTAGATAACTTTAGTGATGTTAAGGCTATGACAAAAACATTGAAACCGGTCAATAACAATCAAATTGACAAGCATCAACTTACAGCAGCACAAGCCCTTATACAAAAATATCAAGAGACTTGTTATGATTAATAATTTTTTACAATGGTTTCAAACTAAATTTGCGTTGCACGGTCATGCATGGATAATTGAAATTTTTCTTGTTGTATTTTGTACTTTTTTAACCGTTGCCGGTTTGAAAATCACCTATAAAAAAGTTTATCCTCGTTTATTAAAAACTAAAGCTGTTTGGGATGATATGCTGTTAAAAGCATTTCATAAGCCATTTGAATTTTTGATTTGGTTACTTGGCATTTCAATTGCAGCAGATATTGTTGGTATTTCTGGCAAGCAAGCCATTATTTTTACAATAGTACAACCTGTTAGAGTGCTTGGCATAATTGCTTTATTTGCTTGGGCTTTGATTCGTTTTGTCAATGAAGCCGAAATTCATTATAGTGCAGGCCATCATAAAAAAATTGATAAAACCACTGCAAATGCATTAGCTAAAATTACCAAAGCATCAGTGATTGTTACTGCAGTTTTAGTTGGTTTACAATCAGTAGGTATTGGTATCTCTGGTGTGGTAGCTTTTGGTGGTATTAGNGGTGCAGCGGTTGCCTTTGCTGCTAAAGATTTACTGGCTAATTTTTTTGGTGGTTTAATTATTTATTTAGATCGTCCTTTTGCGGTAGGTGATTGGATACGATCGCCTGATAGAAATATTGAAGGTACTGTTGAATATATTGGTTGGCGCTTATGCCGAATTCGCACTTTTGATTTACGACCACTCTATGTGCCTAATTCGTTGTTTTCAACCATTTCAATTGAAAACCCATCGCGTATGATTAATCGCCGTATTAATACGAATATTGGTGTGCGATACAAAGATGCAACGCGTATGGCTGATATATTAACTGATATTGAAACTATGTTAAAACAACATCCAGAGATTGCTATTAATCAAACGCTGATGGTTAATCTTGTTAAATTTGGCCCTTCTTCACTAGAGTTTATGATTTACTGCTTTACTAAGACTACCGACTGGGTGAGTTTTCAGGCCATCCAACAAGATGTATTTTTAAAAATTATTGAAATTATTACTGCGCATGGCGCAGAATGCGCATTCCCATCGACAACTGTTTATATGCCCGAAGGCATTTCAGTTAAAGCAGATATGAAAAATTAGCATACATTCAATCAGGAGAACATTATGCACGATCACATTCCACAACAGATTCGCGAAGTTTATGAACGCTCAAGTTGTTTATATACGAAAGCTGAAGTTGAAAAAGCATTGGATAAAATGGCACAAGAAATTCATGAAAAACTTAGTGAAACTAATCCTATTTTATTGTGTGTGATGATTGGTGGTTTAGTGCCTGTTGGTAATTTATTACCACGCCTAGATTTTCCATTAGAATTGCATTATGTGCATGCAACCCGATATCGTGGCGAGACTAAAGGCGGTGAGTTACATTGGAAAGCAAGCCCCAGCTTCGATATTAAAGATCGTACGGTATTAATTATTGATGATATTTTAGATGGCGGTACAACGCTTTCGGCTATTGTTGATTATTGCAAAGCGCAAGCACCTAAAAGCGTTTATACCGGTGTTTTAGTTGATAAACATCACACACGTGAACCAGGTGGTTTAGCAAAAGCAGATTTTACGGGATTGACAGTTGATGACCATTATATTTTTGGATATGGTATGGACTATAAAGAGTATTTAAGAAATGCACCTGGTATTTTTGTTGTAGACCCACAGGATGAGTAAATTGATTGCAGTTGTTGGAGGTAGTATTCTTCCACAACTAAGTGACTTAAAGGTGCTTGAAGAAATATGGCCAGAAACACCTTTTGGTAAAACTTCTTCGCCAATTTTACATGGCACGTATCATGGTAATCAGGTGATTTTTTTAAATCGCCATGGTGTTGAGCGTGCAACGCCGCCTCATCTCATTAATTATCGCGCTAATATGTGGGCGCTGAAAGCATTAAATGTAACGTTTGTTATTGGGTTGAGTGTTGTTGGGGGTATTCGTTCTGATATGACAACTGGACATTTTGTTTTTCCTGATCAGTTAATTGATTATACGCATGATAGACCTAATACTTGTTATGAAGAATTTGAGTTATCACAACACATAGATTTTACGTACCCGTATTGTAATGAATTGCGTCAGTATTTTATAGATGCTGCACAGGCATTACACTTAGATTATACCGATGACGCAACTTACGCCGTTACTCAAGGTCCCCGATTTGAAACTATGGCTGAGATTACACGTTTAGAACGAGATGGTTGTGATGTTGTTGGGATGACAGCGATGCCAGAGGCATTATTGGCGCGAGAGTTAGGAATGCAATATGCCTCTATTGCTATTGTCGGCTCAAAAGCGGCGGGTCGTACAGATGGCTTACGTGTGAGTATCACAGAAATACGTGAAGTCGTGCAAGACAGTATCTCTAGTATGCAAAAATTATTACAGCATGTAATTGCACAGATCACATTTTAAAGCGATGAGTTTTATTTTCTTCTATAGGGTCAATAATCGTAGGCTTTGATTGGTTTTTAAACATAATTTTTTAACATTTATTTTAATAATTTATTATAATTAGTACGCGTAAATTTTACTCAGCTTTATTAAACTGTTAAGTCTTCTATATAATTAAATGGTTAGCTTCGAAGTTTATTTTTAAAAAATATATATGTTTCGCTAATTAGCGTAGGTAAAAGTTATTAATCGATAACAATTGTGTTTGTAAAATTGGTAAATCTTCACTAGCACTATTAATACAATTAAATATTGATTCCCTGCTAAGTATCTGACATATTTTTTGCTTTTTAGTAGACAGTTTAGTGAGTTCTGATGTTGATAATGATGGGTTTAACATATTATCGTCAGTGTATGGTTGAAATAATTTTGGATTATATTTATTTATTAGGGATAATGTTACATAAGCGATAATCAATGCCGCTGTAAAAATAAAGGGTGAAAAATAGAGTGCTGCAATAGAGTTACAAGCAAAGAATATTTTCATGAAAGAACCAGTGTTAGTATTAGGTTTTTTTAAATGTGCTTTCTGTCTTATATTTTCTAAAGTATAAATACAATCATCAATAGTTGGTATTTCATCGGTTTCTTGAAGAACCATTGATTGTAGCAATTTGACTATATCCGCTAAACTGCCTTGATTACTCATTAAATAGCCCTCAATGTCTTTATAGTTAGGAGAATAAATACACAATTTTTCACTTTTAGCATCAGCGTTTTTTAGATCCTCCTCGGGAATTAAATCTTCCTCGTTAATAAATTTTTCACCAAATATTAAATATAAAAAAACTAATGCGAGGCTGTAAAGATCAGTACGTTGAGAAGTGGTTGCATTATTCTGTGTGAATATCTCAAAAGGCAACCATTGCACTGTGCCTTGAAGAAGGTTTATATCAGTTTTATGTGTAAGACCATAATCTATTAAACAAGCTTGTTGTTGATGAAAAAAAATATTTTCTAGTTTAATGTCAGAATGTACATAACCATTACTATGAATTTTCTTTAAGTCATAAAATAATAGTAATAATGATTTAGCAATATCATCAGGCAGTACATTCTTTAATAATTTTTCCTCATCAATGTAACCATCTTTATCTTTTAATAATTGATATCCATCTTTACCATCAAGATAGTCTCTGGTAAAAATTAAATATTTTATTGACTTACCATTGTTAGATAGCTGAAACGTTTCAATCGCTAATTTTTTTATTTTTTTTGTATCATAAAAAATATCTGAAAATGCGCACCACTCATTAATCAGTACATGAGTAAAGTTTTCATTTGTAATATCTGTAAGTTTTAGAAATTTAAATGGTTGTTGGCTTGTTTTACCTATAAATTTTATGTTTTTATCATTAGTAATTTTAAAGCGACTGGCTTTAATGGCTAAGGACATAGTACCTTGTTGATCATCGTTAAGTAACATAGCTACGTGATAATGGGTTTTACCTGTATTTGATCTGATTGCAAAAAGAGGATACGTTAATTTAATTTCATTAATCTCATTATTAAGACTCACCTGATAAGGTATGTCCGCAACAAAACTTCTTACCTCTGGATTTTGTTGAATCAATGCTATTAACAAATTAATTTCAGTTTTTAGCTCTGTTTGTAAATTAGTCGTGTTGCTTTCTAGTTGTAGGCGTATATTTTCTATATTAATAGCTTTTACTAGCATTTATATTCCTATTATTATACTAAGTCGTTAATAAATGCTTGCATTGTTGCTATTTTTTTGGAGGCTGTATCAGCCTTAATGCAGTAACGTAAACGATTAGCGCCGTCCAATTTAAATTTGGCAGGCGAGGTTTGAATTAAATGAATAATTTTTTCAGGTGCAACTTGAGGAGATGCACCAAATTCTGCAGTAAAATGTATAGAGTGCGCCTCAATTTTTTTGATGCCTAATGCTTTGGCTTTGAGTTTTAGTACATGAACTTGAATTAAATTTTGTGTGGATTCAGGTAAAGCACCAAAGCGATCAATTATTTCAACTTTTAATTCCAATAAAGTTTCTTCTGTCTCAGCATGAGATAATCGTTTATACAGTAATAAACGTTGATGTACATCACTGATATAATCATCAGGTATTAATGCTGAAATTTTTAAATCAATTTCAGTGGTCTCTGGCGTTAAATCATCAAGCTTTAATGTTTTTCCAGATTTTAATGCTTTGACAGTTTTATCTAATAAATCCATATAAAGGGTAAAGCCAATATCTTGAATATTGCCACTTTGACCTTCACCTAAGAGGTCACCTGCACCGCGAATTTCTAAGTCATGGGTTGCAAGAATAAAACCAACACCTAAATCATCATGTGCAGATATTGCTTCTAGTCGTTTTTTGGCATCACGACTCAAGCCTTTTTTAGAGGGAATCATCAAGTAAGCATAAGCTTGATGATGTGAGCGACCCACACGGCCACGTAGCTGGTGTAATTGCGCTACGCCAAAATGATCAGCATCATCAATAATCATGGTATTAGCCGTTGGAATATCAATACCTGTTTCAATAATCGTTGTGCAGACTAATACATTAAATCGCTGATGATAAAAATCTGCAATGACACGTTCTAATTGTCTTTCAGACATCTGTCCATGACCGATATTAATTTTGGCTTCTGGCACTAAGGCTTTGAGTTCTTCGGCAACTTGTTCAATAGTCGTGACTTGATTATGTAAATAATAAACTTGTCCACCACGTAAAATCTCTCTTAAAATAGCTTCTCTGAGAATGGTTTTATTACGCTCGTGCACAAAAGTTTTGACAGATAAACGTTTTGCTGGAGGCGTAGCAATCAGAGAAAGCTCTCGGATGCCTGCCATTGACATATTTAAGGTTCTGGGAATCGGGGTGGCTGTAAGCGTTAAGATATCAACTTCAGTGCGGTAGGCTTTTATTTTTTCTTTTTGTCCAACACCAAAACGATGTTCTTCATCAATAATTAGCAAACCTAAATCATGAAATTGAATGTCTTTTTGTATAAGCTTGTGCGTGCCAATGACAATATCAATTTTTCCATCAGCAAGTCTTTCAATGATACTTGTTTGTTGTTTCGGTGTTCTGAAACGTGTAAGACAAGCAATATTGACTGGCCAGTCAGCAAATCTATCCGTAAAATTTTGATAATGCTGCTCAGCCAATAAGGTAGTGGGTACGAGTACAACAACTTGTTTATTCGATTGTACTGCAAGAAAGGCAGCACGCATGGCGACTTCTGTTTTACCAAAGCCAACATCACCACAAATTAAACGATCCATGGGCTTGCTTTGTTGCATGTCGGTTAATACTGCTTCAATTGCTGTTTCTTGATCAGGTGTTTCTTCAAAAGGAAAATGCGCCGCAAACTTTAAATAATCATCATCAGGAGGATTGAAAGCAAAACCAGATTTCGCTTCTCGTTTAGCATATAACTCTAAAAGTTCACTCGCAACATCACGAATTTTTTCGACAGCTTTTTGTTTTGCCTTATTCCATTGTTGATTCCCTAATTTATGCAAAGGTGCTAAATCAGGGTTCATGCCACTGTAGCGTCCAATCAAATGTAAGTTTGCTACAGGTACATATAATTTATCAGCCCCTGAGAATTCAATGACTAAATATTCTTGTGTAATTCCACCAGCATCCATTGATTGTAAGCCAGTAAATCGTCCTACACCATGGTCAATATGTACTACAGGAGAACCAACTTGTAATTCAGCCAAATTTCGAATGGCGATATCGGCATCAATTTGTTTCTGCTTTTTACGTCGCGTTTGAAAAACTTGTGCACCAAATAATTCATTTTCAGTAATAACCACAAAGCCTGCTTGATGATGGATAAATCCTTCTCGCAGTGGTGCAATGGTGATTTGAGCGACCGCAGTTTGCTTGATATCAAAATCTTTCCAGCATTCAATCGACGCGACTTGAATATTTGCTTTGTTTAATAGGTCAGTGAGTGATTGTTTACGCCCAGCACTCTCGGTGCAAATAAGCACTGGTAAATGATTGTTTGTTAAAAAAGCGTGTAATTGTGTTAGTGGATAATTTAATTGATGATTAACAGCAATATTTGGTAATGCTTGTAAGCTGTCAAAATTAAATTGTGCTGTATTTTTTAGCATGATGGCTGCATGATTCAAATCAAACTGTTGGTAGTGATTCAGTTTTTCAAATAATTGATGAGGACTTAGAAATAACTTTTCGGGAGCTAATAGGGGGCGTGTCCGATCAATATTTTCGCTTTGATAACGTACCATAATTTCTTGCCAGAAATTTTCAGCGGCAATTTTTGCATTATCAATACGGATTATTTGTGTTGAAGCAGGAATAAAATCAAACAAAGTGGTGACTTTTTCAAAAAATAAAGGCAAATAGTATTCAATGCCTTGAGCCGCGAAACCGTCACTTACTTGCTGATAAATCGGACATTCCATGGGGTTGCCGGTAAAAGCCGTTCGCCATGCATTTCTAAATCGTGTAATGCTATTTTCGTCTAATGGAAACTCACGCGCAGGCAATAAATTAATGGCTGAAACTTTTTCAATAGACAACTGTGTATCCGGATCAAAGGTTCGAATGGAATCAACTTCATTATCAAATAACTCAATACGATAAGGTTGTGTGCTTCCTGCAGGAAAAATATCAATGATTGCGCCTCGAATGGCATATTCACCATGTTCTGCAACTTGGTTTACTGAAAAATAACCACGACTTTGTAATTGGCGTCTTATTTTCTCGATATCAAATAAGTCACCGCATGTTACAGTAAGGCAATGATTGGCAATGTAATCAATATCGGTTACAAAGTGCATTAATGTACTAATGGGTGTAATTAATAATTGTGTTTGTTCATTAAGTAGCTGGTTTAGACAACGAACCCTGTCTGAAATAATGTCTTGATGTGGTGAAAAGATATCATAAGGTAAAGTTTCCCAATCGGGAAAATGGCTGATAGCTTGCTGATAACCAAAAAAACGTAATTCTTGCTCTATGGTTAAAGCTGAAGGTGAATCTGGTGTGATCACTAATGAAAAGTTGTCACTATTGATTAATAAGTTAAATAACTCATAAGAGAGGCTTGCGCCAGGCATTGCGCCCCATTTTACAATATCGCCTGTTTTTTTTGGAAATGGTAATGTTTTCATTTGAGTGTTTAGTTTTGTAATGCTTTAATGGTATTGTAAAGATTTTTATTGGTAAATCAATTAATGCTAAAGGATTACAGTAATGAAAATTGAGCGATTACAGGTGCTAGTTACTGGCGGCGCTTCAGGATTAGGGCATGCTACTGCTAAAGTGTTGAAGTCTAGCGGATGCGAAGTGGCAATTTTGGATCATCATCCAAAAGTGAAGGAAATTGCTCAGCAATTAGATGTTTTAGGGTTTCAGGCAGATGTGACCGATAGTTTATCAATTGAACAGGCATTTTTACATTTATCTAAAGCATTTAAAACATTGCGTGTTTGTATTAATTGTGCCGGTATTGCACCTGCTAAAAAAATTGTTTCTCAAAGTGGCGTGATGCCATTAATCGATTTTGAAAAGGTTATTGCTGTCAATCTGAATGGTACATTCAATGTTATGCGTAAAGCGGTTGAAATTATGCAGTCATTGCCCACATGTACACAAGATGGTGAACGCGGGATAATCATTAACACAGCTTCCATCGCAGCATTTGAGGGACAGATTGGGCAAACAGCTTATGCCGCCTCAAAAGGTGGCGTGGTTGCTATGACATTGCCTGCTGCACGAGAACTCGCATCATTAGGTATTCGTGTGAACACTATTGCGCCTGGGCTGGTCGCCACACCGATGTTGCTTGATATGCCACCAACCGTGCAAGCGCGTTTATCCCAGCAGGTGCCGTTTCCGCCGCGTTTTGCAAAGCCTGAAGAATATGCAGCGCTGGTGGTGCATCTTATTGAAAATACGATGATTAATGGTGAGGTAATCCGTTTAGACGGTGCGATGCGTATGCAGGCGCGTTAACAAATTTGAATGTAAGCAACTTGGCTATATACTCAAGCGACTTTGAAATGCAAAATCGCTTAGGTATTGATATTTTCATCAAGTTAGCCCTCTCATGATGAAAGCTTTTAATTTCAAGATGTATTTGTAAATTAATACTTGATAAAATGAGTCTACTTAATTTGCGCTTTGTAAATCATCGATAATCGCTTTTAAGAAACGGCTAGCTTCACCACCAGTGGCTGCACGATGATCAAAGGTTACGCAAATAGGCATGATGCGATGATTCACAGCATGGCCATCTTCTAAAACGACTTGCTCACGTAAACGTCCTGCTCCAACGATAGTAACCATCGGAGGAACAACAATTGGGTTTGCATAACGTCCTGCAAATGTACCAAAGTTAGATAGCGTAATGGTTGCTCCTTTTAAATCTTCTTGCGGGATAGTCCTTGTTGCAACTTGTGTTTTAAAACGATCAATATCTTCACGAATCGACGCATTGTCACGAGTATCTGCATGATGAATAACTGGCACAAATAAACCATCATCTGAGTCCATAGCTAAGCCTAAATGTACTTCTCTTTTGATATCAATGGCTAATTTGTTTCCGTCAAACCAGGCATTCATCACAGGTTCAACTTTACAAGCTGCAGTAATGGCGCGAATAATACGATAAGTAATATCTGTACCTTTTGTCCAAGCACTTATGTCCGCGTCATCAACAATGGTAACTGCAACCACAGTCTCATGTGAAGCTTTCATACTGTTGGCCATCGCCTTTCTTACACCTTTCAGTGATTGATAATCGCCAGCAGGAACAGTAATGCTTGTATTACCTTTTGTTTGTCCATATTGCTCTTTAATCGCTTGAGCAAAATCATCTAGTGTAATTTCGCCTTGTTGCCCAGAAGCATTAATCGTATTCAAGGATAGGCCAAGTTTATTGGCTAGAAGTCTTAATGCTGGTAGCAATGTTGGCGTATTATTTGTATTTTTTTGTATTTGTATACCTGCTGCGTTTTCATCTAAAATGGTGTTTCCAACTTCAATATTACCTGCAACGGTTGCGCCTACATGTGAGGCAGGTGTTGCTGTTTCAGCTTCAGTTTCTTCAGTAGTTGCTTGTGTGGTAAAGGTGACAAGTGGCGCACCAACATCGATAACATCACCAGTTTGACCATGTAATTTTTTTACGATACCACAACAGGGCGAGGGGACATCAACAACAGCTTTCGCAGTTTCCATTGAAACTAATAATTGATCCGTTTTAATTTCGTCGCCTTCTTTGACGTGCCACTCATGAATTTCAGCATCAGGTAAACCTTCGCCAAGGTCAGGTAATTTAAAAATTGTCATGCATACTCCAATGTTGTTTGGCAAGCAGCCAGAATTTTTTGAACGCTAGGTAAATATTGTTTTTCTAATTGAAAGTAAGGCATTACTGTATCATAGCCAGTGACTCTAGCAACTGGTGCTAATAATGAAAGCAAAGCATGCTCATTAATTTGAGCAATAATTTCTGAAGCGAAACCACAGGTTTTTGCTGCTTCTTGTATAATAACACAGCGGCCAGTTTTTCTCACCGATGATAAAATCGTTTCACTATCGAGAGGTGAGATAGAAGCAACATCAATGACTTCAGTAGAAATACCTTGTTGTGTTAGAGTATCTGCCGCTTGCAATGTTTCATGCATCATAGCCCCCCAACTTATTAGCGTAAGATCAGAACCTTCACGCAGAATAAAGCTTTTACCTAGTGGTAGTGCTTCACCGTTGTCAGCAACCTCTTGTTTAACTAAACGATAAATACGTTTTGGTTCTAAAAAGATAACAGGGTCAGGATCACGAATTGCCGCCAGCAAGAGACCGTAAGCACGGGCTGGCGAAGAGGGGATAACAACTTTTAGTCCTGGTGTGTGCGCAAACATTGCCTCAGTACTTTCAGAGTGATGTTCAGGGGCATGTATACCTCCACCGAATGGAGCACGTGCTACCATAGGACAGGTCAATCGTCCCCGAGTACGATTACGTAATCTTGCTGCATGAGTAATTAACTGATCCATACCGGAATAGATAAAACCCATGAATTGGAATTCACACACAGGCTTTAACCCTTGTGCAGCCATACCAATAGACATACCTGATATCATAGATTCAGCTAAAGGTGTATCCATGACGCGTTCCTTGCCGTATTTTTCTATTAATCCCGCTGTTGCACGAAACACGCCACCGTTAGTTGCAATATCTTCTCCTAGAACAACAACATCTTTGTCTACACCCATTTCATAAGCAAGCGCTTGATTAACAGCTTCAATGAGGGTTATTGCTGTCATAATTATTTCCCTCCAAATTGTTTAGCATGTGCTTTTTGTAGCATAAGCTCAGGCGTTATTTGTTCGTACATGTAATCAAAAATACTATCAATTTCTGCTTTGGGTTTATTAAGATATGCTTGTACAGCATCATTAACTTGCTCTGCGGCTTTTACTTGTAATTCAGCCTCGCTATCATTATCCCACCAACCTTGTTGTTCTAAATAAGTACGCAAGCGTTTAATGGGTTCTTTTTGCCATGCCTGTTCAACTTCTGCTTGATTACGATACCGGCTTGCATCATCAGCGGTGGTATGATCGCATAAACGATATGTCATGGCTTCAATTAGGGTAGGGCCATCACCATGGCGTGCTTTTTCTAGCGCATAAGTCATTACTTCTTTAACAGCAATAACGTCGTTACCATCAACCTGTATACCCTCAAAACCGCCTGCAATTGCTTTTTGAGCGATAGTATGGCTATGAGTTTGACTTGAGCGAGCAACAGAAATTGCCCACTGGTTGTTATTAACTAGAAATACCACGGGTAATTGCCATGCACCCGCTAAATTAAGTGCTTCATAAAAGTCGCCTTTTGATGTGCCTCCTTCACCACAAGTCGTGACAACAGCACGATCTTCTTTTCGGTACTGAATGGCTTTTGCGATGCCGGTAGCATGCAAACATTGGCTAGCTATTGGGACACTAATAGGGAAGTCTTCGGGACAGTTTGCATAAGCATTACCGCGCTCATCTCCACCCCAATATTGTAAAAGTTCAGTCATGCTGACGCCACGCTGTAACTGTGCGCCATAATCACGATAATAAGGTGCTAAAACGTCATTTTGTTGCATAGCAGCGCCGGCACCAACTGAGATAGCTTCTTGACCTAAAGTACTCGCATAAGTTCCAAGTTTACCAGTTCGTTGTAAATTAATGGTTTTGGTATCAAAGGTTCTAAGCGTAAACATTTTTGTATAAAGTGCAGTTAAGTTTTCTTTATTAGCAAATGTAGGTAAGGTTTTTATTGCTTGTGCTTGCGCATTTAAAAATTGTACATAAGGAATATTAAAACTTGCAATCACATCTTGTTTTGAAAGCTTAAATTTTTCTATTAAGTCAGTCATAGCAAACAACTCCTTTTAGTTATGTAATTTTGCGTAAGCAATTTCATCAGCAATGATATCTGTTGGTTTTTGTTCTTTTTTGGATTGCTCAAAAACATGTAATAGGACTTCATATAGATTGATAATTTTTTCATTAGCTTGTTCATCTGAGCGATTATCGTATTTATATGTCGCATGAATCACGCCACCTGCGTTAATAATATAATCAGGAGCATACAATATACCTTTGTCAAACAGGGCTTGTCCATGACGAATTTGCGCAAGTTGATTGTTAGCTGCCCCTGCAATAATTTTACAATGCAAGAGTGGTAAAGTTTCATCATTGACAATAGCACCTAATGCGCAGGGAGAAAAAATATCGCATGGGACGCTATATATCTCATTGGTTGCAACTTGGCTTGCACCAAATTCTTCAACGCAGCGCCTAACAGCAGTTTGATCAATATCACAGACCGTCAAGCGCGCACCTAGTTCGTGTAGGTATTTTGCAAGATAATACCCCACATAACCAACACCTTGAATGGCAACATGCATATCTTCAAGATCTTTTTTCTGATAAAGGTGTTCTATTGCAGCAAGTATGCCTTGTTTGACGCCAAGGGCTGTGAAAGGCGAGGGGTCAACCATTGCTGAAGTTGATGCGACATAATTTGTTTTGCTTGCGATAACATCCATATCCTCTAGGGTTGAACCGCTATCTTTTGCCGTAATATATCTACCACCAAGCTCATTGACAAATTCCCCAAATGCTTCAAAAAAAGCAACTCGGTCAGGCATTTCTCTTGGTTTGATAATGACTGCTTTACCGCCACCATAATTTAATCCTGCCATTGCATTTTTATAGCTCATACCTCGTGCGAGTCTTAAAGCATCAATAACAGCACTATCAGTATTTGGATATTCTATAAAACGACAACCACCTAAAGATGGACCGAATTTGGTGCTATGAATTGCAATAATTGCTTTTAAATTTAGTTCTTCATTCCATTTAAAGTGTAAGTCTGAGAATTTTTCATGGGCAGTGAATTCAAAAATGTCATCAATATTGTTTAATTTTTTATCTATTTGTTGCATAACGTATAAAGCCCCTAATGTAGAAGGTCTGCAAAGATTATCAGAATTTAACAATATGTAAAGTAGGCTTAGTTATCAATGAGACATCTTGATTGGTTAATCAAGTATTTTATACCATACTTGTTATTTTTTGATCTGAATCTTATCATTAATAAAAGGTATAGGATTATTAATGATTGTCCAGTGTTGGCATTACAATGAACAGGAGAAAATAATGCGCAAATTTTTACCAGCAGTATTTTTAGCTACCGTTTCATCAACTGTATTCGCGGCAGCATCGCCCGTTGTACCCGTTACAGATTACCCAAAGCAAAATAAAATTAATTATCAACTATCTGTGAGTCAATGGGTAAATACACAAACGGCAAAGGTCACTGTATCTATTAATGCCAGCTTAGATCAAAAAAGTTTGCAAGATATTCAACAAGTAATTGATAAAAACTTGAAAGGATTAGCAAATGTGAATTGGCGTATGATTAACTTTACTCGCAACCAAAGTGAGTCTGGTTTAGAGAGCGTCATGGCTGTTGCACAAGCACGTATTCCAACAGGTCAAATTACAGATATTAGAGGGAAAGCAAAGGACTTAAGTAAACCAGGTATTAAATATCAGATAAGTGATATTGATTACTCACCTACAGAAGCAGAATTGCAACAAGCATTAGTCTCTCTGCGTGGTACAGTGTACCAAAAAGTTAAAACAGAGATTGATTTATTAGATAAAACATTTGGTAATGAAGATTACTATATACAAAATATTCGTTTTTATTCAGGTGCTATGCCTAATGGATATGCAAATAATCGAGGCAATATGATGATGAAAGCCGTTGTTGCAGATACAGCCCCCAGTAATGCAAATGTTAGTCAAAAAGTACAACTAAATGCAGACGTCACTATTGCCTCTACCGTAGCTGCTGATTAACTGATGAATAAAGTGCTATAGGCACATCACAACATCGTCACAGGCATTTAAGTCAAGATAAATATTGTCTAGTTGTTCTTGGCTTTGTGCTTGGATGGTTACCGTAATTGAGAGATATTTTCCGTCTTTACTTTCTTTGATTTTTAACATGCTATCTGTCACTTCGGGGGCATATTGTTGCACGATAGCTAGTACTGTTGCACGAAAATTTTCTTTTGCATAACCCATGGCTTTGATTGGAAACTCACAAGGAAATTTAAGTAAGCTTGTTTTTTCTTCAGACATAATAATCCCATAAAAAATTAAATAAAACTCACCGCCTAGTCGTTATCGATAGCGCGGTGAGTTTTATAAATATATACTAGCTTTTAGTTGCTGATGCATTTGCATCAGCTGTAGTTACATCTTCTTTCTTCTTACGATTAAACATATTGTGGATAGAGCGACTAACTGTATCGGAAAATTGTCGCCAGATGCCTCCCTTTGGATCATCTTTTAATGCCACAAGAGGTGTTTGTTTATAAGGCTTGTTGTTCAATGTTAAATCCAACATACCAAGTTGTTGTCCTTGTGACACTGGGGCACTAATTGGGTTATTGAGTACTGCATTGGCGGCTAAATTACCATACTGCCCAACAGGTACAGTAACATATAAACTATGGCTTAAACCGGCAGGAATTTTTTTATCTTCGCCTTTCCAAATTCGAGCATCAGTAATTTTCTCATTGGCGCCATATAATTTGTAAGTTTTATAAAAACGGAATCCATACGTCAATAATTTAATACTATCAGCGGCACGAGCACTATCCGTTGGAGCACCCATGACAACAGAAATTAATCGCATACCATTTTGCTTTGCAGAAGAGACTAAACAATAGCCCGCTTCTTTAGTATGTCCTGTTTTTAGACCATCGGCTGACTCATAACGCCATAATAAACGATTACGATTGGGTTGAGTGATTCCATTAAAGGTTAGGCGTTTTTCTGAAAAGAAAGGATAATATTCTGGAAAATTATTAACAATACTGCTTGCTAAAATAGCTAAGTCTCTAGCCGATGAGTAATGATTAGGATGTGGCAAGCCATTAGCGTCTGTAAAATGACTTTCTGTCATACCAATGCGTTGCGCTTCTTGGTTCATAATACTGGTGAAAGCATCTTCACTGCCACCAATATATTCAGCGAGAGCAACAGCCGCATCATTACCTGAATCAACAATAATACCTTGAATTAAATCTTTTACAGTGACAACTTGTCCGACATTAAGAAACATGCGTGAACCGCCTGTTTGCCAAGCTTTTTTGCTAACAGTAACTTTATCATCAAGTTTTATTTGGCCATGTTTTAATGCATCAAAAGCAACATATAATGTCATTAATTTCGTTAAACTGGCAGGCGCTCTGTGCGTATCGGCATTTTCTGAAGCGATTATTTTATGACTGTTTGCATCAATTAATACAAAAGCTTGGGCATTAATTTTGGGGGCATCAGGAATAATAATAGGTCTATTACTGGTTGCTGTTTTACTTAATGGAGCAGGCGCCAAGGCATTCATACCATCTAATGTGTTGCCTGCAAAAATAGGTGTTGAGATTGTAATTAGTCCAATTGTTAAAAGACCTGCAGCTAGTCGCTGGTTAAACCGTAATTTCTGTTCCATTGCCGTTTTGACCCCTGTTGTTATCTTAAATTCCAAAATAAGAGACGTTTATTGATGGTTAATTTGCTATGGTTAATCATCAAAATATCGTACTAGTCTAACATGAGCAAGGGGGATTTATCCAGTGGTAGTAATGCCTTTTGAGAAACCGTGCTCCATGAGTGTTTGTTGTATTGTTGCAACTTGAGTTCTTGTAATTGGACCAATTAAAACACGATAAAGTTGCTGATCATTTTTTTCTTTGGTGCTTAAGGCAACAGGTTCGGCTAATACTGGCTGTAATTGTGCAACCATTCGCATCGCATTTGCTTGGTTAGCAAAAGTTGCAACTTGTATAAATTGATGTGGCGTTTCATGAGTACTGGGCACGCCAGTATCGATGGCAATCACTTTGACAAATGCCGTGCCGTGTTGCAACATCCCTAGCTTTGATGCGGCAGCATAAGATAAATCGAGAATTCTACCCTCATGAAATGGACCTCTGTCATTGACTTTGACTATCACACTTTTGTTGTTAGATAAATTTGTTACTTCGACAAATGAGGGAATAGGTAATACAGGACTTGCCGCTGTCATACTATACATATTGTAGGGCTCGCCACTTGAGGTACGTTTACCTTGAAATTTAGTGCCATACCATGATGCAAAGCCTTCAGATTCATAGCCAACATTTGTTTTCAATACATGATAAGTTTTGCCATTAACTGTATAGCTTGTTGGGTTACCATGCGCACTATAGGGCAAGGGTTTGGGGATGGCATTCTTAACGTTGCTAACATCCATTGGTTGTATAGGTGCACTATCTTGTTGTTCTGCAAATACAGGTAACATCAACGTACAACAGAGAATAAAACTTAGTATTCTAATCATGTTATTCCTTGGCATAATATCCTTTGCGAGATAATAACTCAAATTGATAGTTGTTAGCAACTGGAGGCCATATATACTCAAATCACCTCAGAATGCCCCATTACCCTAAAACATTCTATCAAAATTTTCATTAAAACTTGAATAAAGCGTATAATAAGCATTATAAAATATCGATGATTGTCAGAATTTGGGATTTCCTATATTATCTGATAAATACTAGCGCTTTCATATAGCGCGCTGTAACTTAGCGCCATTTAATAAACGAATAAATAGCTATCAACACATCTATGTAAATATGAGAACATAATATGACCAAATATAAATTACCTCCTAAAATAAATATTGCTAGTTTCGATGTTGATTGTCAATATACTTTTACCCCCGAATGCCCAAATGAATTACCTGTCGCTGATGCGCTTGCAATTGTACCTGAATTGAATGCCCAAGCAGAATTAGCAAATTATCGGTTAGGTTCCAAAGACGCGCATTCGCCGCATGCCATTTGGATTGCTGATGCACAAAACCCACAATTTACGCCTGTTGAAGGTGAGCATGTAGATATTCGTTGGGTATCGCATGCAATAGTTGGAACTAAAGGTTTTCAATTAATTAAGGGGTTACCTGAGATCACAGCATACGATTTTTTTGTATGGAAAGGCATTGAACCAGATATGCATCCTTATGGTACTTGTTATCATGATCTTAATAATACGTTGAGTACAGGTGTCATTGAATTTTTACGTGACAAACAAGTTACAACAATAATTGTGGGTGGCTTGGCAACGGATTACTGTGTTAAAAATACCGTATTACAATTATTGGCTGCAAATTTTGAAGTTATTTTAAATCTTGCTGGAGCAAGAGGTATTGCTAAAGAAACAATTGATGCTGCAATTGCAGAAATGCGAGCGCAAGGCGCTATTATCATTAACGGTATACATGAATTAGGATAATAGTATGATTATCACCTCATTACTTGATACTGACCTTTATAAATTTACAATGATGCAAGTGGTTTTACACCATTTTCCAGCTGCAATGGTGGAGTATCGTTTTAAATGCCGCAGTGTTGATGTTGATTTAAGACAATTTGCTGATGAGATTCAAACTGAGATTAATGCATTTTGTGCCTTACAATTCACTCAAGACGAATTAAATTATCTAGGTGGTTTTAGTTTTTTCTCATCTGACTTTATTGAGTTTTTACGCATTTTTAAATTAAACAAAAATTTTATTTGCATTACTTGTGATGATGAATTTAATCTAAAAATAAAAGGCCCTTGGTTGCATACAATTTTATTTGAGATTCCAATTTTAGCGATTATTAGTGAGGTTTATTTTCGACATGTTAAAGCAGATGTCGATTACACTCAAGGACGTTCACGTTTACAAGAGAAAATTTCGCGCATTAAAACTGCTTCACCTTGTCATCGTTTTGTATTATCTGATTTTGGTACACGGCGACGTTTTTCGAAAGTATGGCATCGTGAAGTTGTTGAAACATTAGTGCAAGAAATCCCCGAACATTTTGTTGGCAGTAGTAATGTGTTACTCGCAAAAGCACTTAATATTAAACCTATTGGTACAATGGCTCATGAATACTTACAAGGTTGTCAGGCTTTAGGGCCAAGGTTAATTTATAGTCAAAAATTTGCATTAGAAAAATGGGCTGAAGAATATCGAGGCGAGCTTGGAATTGCGTTGTCTGATACTATTGGGATGGAACCATTTTTTAGAGATTTTGATCTATATTTTTGTAAATTATTTGATGGTGTCAGACAAGATTCTGGCGATCCATATCAATGGGGCGAGCGATTAATTGCGCATTATGAAGCTAAAAATATAGATCCAACAACCAAGACTATTGTATTTAGTGATTGTTTAACCTTTGATAAAGCGATAAAAATTTATCAAACTTTCAAAGATAGAATCAACGTTGGATTTGGGATTGGGACACATCTGACTAATGATCTAGGTTTTGATGCGATACAATGTGTGATTAAAATGGTTTACTGTAATGAACAACCTGTTGCAAAACTATCTGACACACCTGAAAAAACCATGTGTCCTGATGCTTCTTATTTGCAATATTTAAAGCAAGTTTTCCAAATTTAAAATATAAATTGCTCCCATGCAGGCGCATGGGAATGGAAAATATCTATGATATTTCTGCTTGCCCGCAAGACATTGAGCAAAGTATTATATTTTTATGTGGTAAAGTCATAGCACTTATTCTATAAGTGCTAATTCATCTAAGGTCTCAATCAATGCTTTTGCACAGCTAAAGCCCTTATTGCCTTTTTCGCCGCCAACGCGCGCAAAGGCGAGCTCAGCCGTTTGACAAGTCAAAATACCAAAAATAACCGGAATATCATATTTTAAAGCAACTTGTTGACAGCCATAACTGACTTGTTGGCAGACATAATCATAATGATCTGTTTCACCATAAATAACAGCGCCAAGCATTAAGATAGCATCATATTTTTTTGTTTTTGCTAAGCGTGAACAAAATAAAGGTAATTCAACTGCGCCGGGTACCTTAAAATAATCACTGACATTTATTTTCTCAGAAACTTGGTTAAAAAAATCTTTTGCGCCAGCGGTTAGTTTATGGGTAACGGGTTCATTAAATTGGCTAGTAACAATGGCAATGTTATACATAGAATACTCCTAAAGTAAATGGGCTAATTTTTCTTTTTTGGTTTTTAAATACTTTGCGTTATGTTGGTTGTCTTGAGTAATTAGTGCTTTTCGCTTAACGTTAAAGTCTGCTGTTTCAAAGGCTAATAGTTTATCAGGATTATTTGTTAATAAACAAATATCATTAATGTCATAATGTTTTAACAAAGCTATTGCAGCATCAAAGCTGCGATTGTCAATAGGTAATCCAAGCGCCTGATTTGCTTGCACAGTATCTAAGCCTTGATGTTGTAAGTCGTATGCTCGTAATTTATTAGTTAAACCAATATCTCGGCCTTCTTGTTTTAGGTAAATTAAGATGCCAAGTGAAGATTTTGCTAGTAGGGCTAGACTCTGTTGTAACTGACTACCGCAGTCGCAATGTAGTGATGAAAAAACATCACCAGATAAGCATTCTGAATGTACTCTGACTGTCGCGCCTGATAATGTTATATCTCCCTGCATCAACATAACATGTTCACGTGGATCATTTTTATAAAAAAATGTTTGCATGGTAAAAGTTCCAAATTTGGTATTTAGTTTACTTTGACCCGCTATGTTTATAGGAGAAATTTTTTGGGCTGATGATTGAACCCATGAATGTTGTTGACGATAGGCAATTAGTTCATCTATGGTGATAATTGGTATTTGATGTTTTGCAGCAAATGCTTTTAATGCTATGCCGGACATCATTTTCCCATCAGTCTGCATAATTTCACAAATAACACCAGCAGGATTTAATCCAGCAAGACGTGCTAAATCAACTGCAGCCTCAGTATGGCCTTGGCGTTCTAATACACCATTATTCTTCGCAATTAATGGGAAAATATGTCCTGGCACAACAATATCTGCTGGACAAGCATTACTTTGCATAATAGTTTTAACTGTTTGTGCTTTATCAAATGATGAAATGCCCGTTGTTATGCCGAAACGAGCATCAACGCTATATGTGAAAGCTGTATTACAAACAGGGGAGTATTGACCATGTTTTTGTAGCGGTAAATTAAGCTGTTCTGCTTTCTCTGGTGTAATAGATAGACAAATTAACCCACTGGCTTCTTTTGCCATAAATGTCATGGCTTCCGGTGTAATTAAATCAGCGGCGATAATTAGATCGCCTTCATTTTCTCTATTCTCATTATCTGTGACAATAACAAATTCACCTTGACGTATTTTTTTTATTGCTAATTCTATATTATGCATTTTGATATTCCTGAACTTGTATAAAGCGTTGTAAATATTTACCTACCATATCAACTTCAATATTAATGAGTTGGTTTGCTTGATATGATTGTACGTTTGTGGTGGCAACTGTATGTGGAATAAATGCCACTAAGAAATAATCATAATCTAAATGAGCAATAGTTAAACTCATGCCATCTAAAGCGACATAGCCTTTATCTATGAAAAATTTTGCATATGCTTGTGGTAAGCTAAATTTTCCATAAGTACCTTTATTGATTTCCTCAAAGCCTAAAAACTGACAAGTCGCATCAACATGGCCTTGAATTAGATGTCCACCAATACGTGTACTAGCTTGCATAGCGCGTTCAAGATTGACAAGACTATTTGTGGTAAGTTTATTAAGATTTGTTCTGGATAAAGTCTCAGGTACAGCTTCAACTGTAAAATTATCGTATTTAAAATCAATAACGGTTAAACATACGCCATTAACAGCAATACTGTCACCAATCTTGCAGTCTGTAAGTATGTCATGTGCTTGAATTGTTAGTGACCAAGCTGTTTGAGTAGGATTAATTGTAACTATTCGACCGATTTCTTCGACAATTCCACTAAACATAGGTGGTCTCCTTTTTTGCTTTGATAAAGGTATCGCAAGCAATATTTTCTATTGTTTGTATACGGTAGTCATTTAATTGAATAAAATTTTCTAAGGGGCGAGTTGATGCATTTTTTTTGGCAATATAGCATTGCACTTCATCAATTAAGTTTGATGAAAAAAAACTGTCTAATAACGTTTTTCCACCTTCGACAATTAGCGACATTATATTTTTTTGTGCAAGATGACTCACCAAAAATTTTAATTTATTTTTTGTATCACTACCATGAAGTGCTAAAACTTGAAACTTTCTCATTGATTGTTGTTCAAGCAATTGATGAGATGGTTTATCCATGCAAGCAATTAACGTATTTTTAGTAAATGTATCATTAAAAATTTGTTGTTCAAAAGAAAAGTTGCCCTGAGTTGTTAATACAATTCTTAATGGGTGTGTTATATTTTCAGGGGCAATTGATGGTGTACGTGTTGTCAATCGTGGATTATCAATACGTAGCGTGTTAGCCCCAATAATAATTGCATCCGCTCGTTGCCTTAATAAATGTGTATGCGCGCGAGATTGTTCATGACTAATCCACTGTTGATTAGCGACTGAAAATTTACCTGTATCGGTCATTGCCCATTTAGCAATAATATAGGGTCGCCGGTATTGCATATAATGTAAAAAGAATCGATTTACATTATAACATTTTTCTGAAAGCACATTTGTAATAACATCAATACCAGCTCGTTTTAGTTGCATGATACTTTGACCGCACGTGAGTGGATTGGGATCAGCAAAAGGAATAATTACACGATTTGCCCCAGACTTAATAATACTTTCAACGCAAGGTGGTGTCTTGCCGTGATGGGCGCAGGGTTCTAGAGTGATACAAATATCACATCCCCGAGCATCAAAGTTAACTTGCTTGAGTGCCATAATTTCAGCGTGAGCCTGTCCATAAGCAACATGATAACCTGTAGCAATAACTTTTTGATTTTTTACAATTACACAACCCACTGCTGGATTTGGCTTTGTCGCATAAAGTCCTTTTATTGCGGCATCAAGCGCAAGCTGCATAAATTTTTCGTGCATAAGTGCCCCTATCAATAAAATCGGGGCGCGCACAAGCAAGCAGTATTATAAAAAATACTGAAAGGTGTGTTTTGACCTTCTATCATCCGGACTGTAACCGTCGGCGATGGACTTTCACCATTCTCCTACATTTTTAAGTGTTGTCTTTTTTCATCTAAACTTTGTTATAATTTTCATTCAGTTGGTCATTTACTTTATGTAAACTCCCAACTTCATTCAAATTATGCCTTGTTAGATAAAAAAATATTCGCTTAAATGCTCGCGGGCTTAGTTACTAATCACACAGGAATTGTGGCTAATAAGATGTAGTTTATCGCTATCATATGCAATTGTAACATCACCGCCGGTGGGGAATCTCACCCCGCCCCGAAGGTTTTGCATATCATATTGTAAATAAAATGAACTGTCAATTATGGTATAGTTATATTTAAAGCAAATCACTTCGGAATATGTAGTTATAACAAAGTGTTTTTTGTGCGGTTGGTTGTTTAGATAAAGCTAAAAATAACTTTTCATAGATTTAGCTTTGTTTCTATTGGTAGAAAATAAAAGCTAACAAGTAAAAGGTTTGAATTAGCAAAAGGTTTTTATTTTGCTCAGAATGAGAAGATGGAATATTTGGTTTGACAATAATATAACGGCAGGCTAATATTACGCAAGTTGCGTATTGCGGATTGCGTATAAATGTGCGAGGATAATTTTATATGGAGAATTATTTCCCAACAGTGCTTGCTACAGGCAGTGCATTTTGTAACCGAAAAGATGAGTTAGAACATCTGTTGTATAATTTTGAAATAGGGACTCCAACGTTGCTGATATCTCCACGTAGGTATGGCAAAACCAGTTTAGCCATAAAAGGATTAGAAAAATCAAAATATCCTTTTACGCATATTGACTTATACAAAGCACTCAATGAACGAGAAATTAGCGAATATATTTTAAATGGAATTGGTCGACTGTTAGGGAAAATAGAAAAAAAACCAACAAAACTGATGCGATTAGCCACTGATTTTTTTGGCAGCTTCCAACTAAAGTTTACATTTATAAATTCAAATATTTCTGTGGAAATGACACGTAAGCAAGGAAGTCCAGCAGACCTCATATTAAATGCGCTTGAGCATTTGGATAACTTAGTACTAAAACATTGCTCAAAAAAATCGGCAATATTATTTTTTGACGAGTTTCAAGTGCTAAGTGAAGTTACTAAAAACGTATCTATTGAAGCGGCGATTAGAGAGGCGATGCAAAAAGCTAAAGGCGTTAAATATTTATTTGCTGGGAGTAATAGGCATCTTATTGAAAGGATGTTTAATGATCGAACAAGACCATTTTTTAATTCATGTGATCAAATTACCCTAGAGCGCATAAAATCAGAGCATTACATAAATCATATAAAAAAAATATCCAAAGAAAAATGGAAGAAATCTTTACTAAAAGAAACAATTGAAGAAATTTTAATGAGAACTGAATTACATCCATACTATGTTAATAAATTATGTGCTATTTTAATGCGGTCAAAAACGCTACCTAACGACAAAGATGTTGCAGACGCATGGCATAGATATTTAAATGACAACACATCAAGAGTACAGCAAGAAGTTGCTTTATTAAAGCTTAATCCTCGTAGACTATTAATAAATATTGCTGTCGATCATCATGTTCAAAACCCATTTGGACATGAATATTCGAAAAGGTGCGGGATTTCACCTACAAGCATACATCGGGCTATGAATTTTCTCATAGAACATGACTATGTGTATAAGTGTAAAGATAATAAATATCGAGTGTTAGATCCGCTCATCAGTGCCGTGTTAGCTAAGTAATTTGATAAAACTTATGCTTTATTGACGTTCGAATTCATTTGTGCCTATGACTATTTTATAGCCGACGTTATTAAAAAAAATATTAATTATTTTTTAAGGTTTCAGTAGTAATATAAACTTTTAACTTTAACTAAATCGAGTTCATAATGACGGCTATTGGTGTCGCTTTGGAAGAGAAAGCAGAACATATTTTACGTTGTTTAGAAAGTAGCAATTTTGCGAATACGCCATCAAATGCATGGCAAATAAAATATATGTTAATTTATATGTTAATAAATAAATTGAAGCGTATAAAGTTTCGTGACGTTGAAAGTAAGCAAGCTTTACAGTTAGTCGATTCCCTAATTAGAGATAGTAATACTAATTCCCTGTATAATGATACAAATCGATTTTTTGATATAATTAAGCGTAATCTAAAATTTTCGAGTTATTTGAATATTCTATTTTTTCCAAATGATGATTATCAATCAAGTCTTAATGCGTTTATAGAAAAGTTTAGTCCTATCAGCTCAGATTACGATGTGGTTTTAGAGTATTTTATTAAATTAGAAGAGAAGCTGAAAAGTAAGTTAATGCTCAAGCAAGAAATACCATGTCATTTAGATGCTAAACGCATTCAGTGTACAAAATCAGCAAGAAAATAACAATCTATTTTAGCATACTTTATATCTCAAATTATGATGTTATCTGGTATTTTCGCATGATAGATTCTAAGCCTTAATTAAGGTGTAACTCATTGTAAAATAATAAAAAAAGATAAATTTTATATATTGAAATATACTCAAGATTGAGAGAAAAGGATTGTGAGAACATGAGTAAATATAAAATTTTAGTTGTTGGGGCCGGGCCTGTGGGGTTAACGGCAGCCTTAGAACTGAGTCGATTAGGTCAGGAAGTAAAAATTATTGATAAAAATGCGGGACATTCAACAGTCAGTAAAGCTGTTGGTATCAATGCCCGTTCATTAGAGTTGCTCGAACCCTCAGGTGTTACTGATAGTTTAATCAACGCCGGTATTTCATTAAAAAAAATGTATTTACATGCCGCTGGGAAAGCATATGTTATGAATATGGGGTTAATTAAACATCAATATAACTTCATGCTTATGTTACCGCAAAATGAAACCGAAGCTATCTTAGAAAATGCGTTAAATCAACTAGGCATTTTTGTTGATAGAAAGACACAATTAATGCGGTTATCGCAGCAAAAAACACATGTGACAGCGCAAATTGAGACAAGTCATGGAGAAATAGAAGAAACTTATGACTTTGTGATTGGTGCTGATGGTGCGCATTCGGTGGTACGAAAAAGTATTGGCGCTAACTTTAATGGTGCTGCATATGAGGCAAGTTGGCATTTATTAGATTTAATGATGGATTTTTCTTTCGATAAACCAGCAAGCCATGGCTTTATCTATCCCAAAGGACAGGTATTGGTGATTATTCCTATTGGTAAACAACGTTACCGAATCATTGCAAATGCTAATGATGCGTTTTCTTTATTACCAGAAGACTGTAATGTACATGAAGTATTTTGGCAATCTCATTTTAGTGTGCATCATCGATTGACGGATACTTACCGAAAAGAACATGTTTTTTTAGCTGGAGATGCGGCGCATCTACACACGCCTGTGGGTGGACGTGGTATGAATTTGGGTATTGAAGATGCAGCAATTTTAGCCAAATTAATCAGTAACGGCGAATGGAAAAGTTACCATGACTTAAGATATCCAATCGGTAAAAAAGTGGTAACTGAAACAGATAAGGCTTATCGGATGTTAACTTTAACCAATAGGGTTGGTATTTTTTTACGTAATCGTTTACTATTGCCGTTTGCATCCATCCCAGCGATTCAACGTAAACAATTAACTAATATTGCTGGGTTATCTGAAAAATAAGCGAGAATTTCATCATGCTGGTAAAAACACGATTTGCGCCAAGTCCAACTGGATACTTACATGTTGGTGGTGTTCGAACTGCCTTATATTGTTGGTTATTTGCAAAACATAAGCAAGGCAAGTATATCCTACGTATTGAAGATACTGATAGAGAGCGTTCTACTGATGTCGCAGTTAAGATGATTCTAGATGGTTTGGCATGGTTAGGTTTAAATGCAGATGAAGGTCCATATTATCAAACACAGCGTTTTGATAGATATCAAGAAATTATTGAACAGTGGTTAAAGGAAGGCAAGGCATATCGTTGTTACTGTGATAAAGCTCGTTTAGAAAAATTACGTGAATCACAACTAGAAAATAAAGAAAAACCACGCTACGATGGTTTTTGTCGCCAGCGCCAGCCTGATAATTGTGATGCGCCTCATGTTATTCGCTTTAAAAATCCTGAACATGGCGAAGTTATTATTAATGATTTAGTATTGGGGCAGGTTATCTTTCAGAATAAAGAATTAGATGATTTAATTATCCGTCGTACTGACGGAACGCCAACGTATAATTTTACTGTGATTGTCGATGATTATGATATGCAAATAACGCATGTTATTCGAGGTAATGATCATTTAAATAATACCCCAAGACAAATTAATATGTTAAAAGCCTTAGGTTTTAGTTTACCGCAATATGCGCATGTGCCTATGATTTTGGGCGATGACGGAAAACGTCTTTCCAAACGGCATGGAGCGGTTAGCGTACTTGAGTTCAAAGAAATGGGCATATTGCCTGAAGCGTTATTGAATTATCTTGTGCGATTGGGTTGGTCGCACGGTGATCAAGAAATTTTTAGTATTGATGAAATGATTAAGTTTTTTGATTTATCAGCATTAAATAAATCCCCATGCGCATTTGATACCGAAAAACTACTATGGCTTAATCATCATTATATTAAAACATTACCCGCAGATCAGGTTGCAAAAGCATTATTGTGGCAATTTGAGCAAATGAAAGTAAAAGTTTTTAGCGGTCCCGATTTAGCTGAAGTTGTTTTAGCCATGCGTGAACGATGTAAAACATTAAAAGAAATGGCAGAGCAAAGCCTGTTTTTTTATCAAGATCAACTTGTCTATGATGAAGCAGCAAAAATAAAGCATTTAACAACTGATACATTGCCTGCTTTAAAATTATTAACTGAAAAATTAATGCATTTATCCGCTTGGCTAAAAGAGCCAATTAAAACGGCATTGGCTGAGGTGGGTGAAACTTTGGGCTTGAAAATGGGGAAATACGGGCCGGCGGTACGGGTTGCAATTAGTGGAGGGACACAATCACCGTCACTAGATATTACAATAGAAACATTAGGTAAAGAAAAAACAATACAACGATTAAATGCGGCAATTGCTTGTATTACTGAATGATTTATTAAGGAGAGATTTTATGAAGAAACGAGGAATATTTACATTAATTATTTTATTTTTCACCGTGACAAGTTTTGCTGCGAGTATGAAATATAATCAACAGTCAGGTTTTAGTTATACTGGGGGTGATTATCAACGATTTTTAACTATTCAGAATGCATTAGCGCAGTGTCAGCAAGGTAATTATCCAACTGTAGAACAAAATATGGCAAGTTGGATGAAAAAGACGGGCTCGGTACAAATCTTAGGCATGCAAAATGGCAGTTGCGCGGTGAACTACATTTATAATAGTGAAATGGTCAATCCAGATAATCCCAATCAATCTGAAAAAACACAAAATATAATGAAATGCCAATTCTCTACTAGTGATTTAAGCGTGCTTTCACAGCAGTATATGCAATCAGGCGCGCAAACGATTATTAGTAATCCTCAGTTTAGAGCTCAAGCAAATCAAATTTTAAGTCAGAAATGCGTTCCTGCAAGTAGCAATGCACAGCAGCATCCTTTGACTTAACTAATGGCGCTACCAGCTAAAAATCATATTTTGAGCTGGTTAAGCGCTGTGTTATACTTGTGCGCATTTATTATACAGATATAAGTTAGAAGAATGACAAAACAACGAAAAGCAGTTGCTTTAATTTCTGGTGGCCTTGATTCAATGTTAGCAACAAAGCTTGTGATGGATGCGGGTATTCATGTTGAAGGGATTAATTTTTTTACTGGATTTTGTGTCGAAGGGCATACGCATGCAATACGAAATAGCGATAAAGATAAAGTTAAAAGAAATAATGCGCTATGGGTCGCTAAAGAATTGGGCATTAAGTTACACATTATTGATATTGTTGAAGAATATAAAGACATTGTCATTAATCCAAAACATGGATATGGTGCTAATTTAAACCCTTGTCTTGATTGCAAAGTTTTTATGGTCAAAAAAGCTTATCAATGGATAATAGATAACGATTTTGATTTTATTATAACAGGTGAAGTTATTGGACAACGCCCAATGTCACAGCGTAAAGCCACAATGCCTATTGTTGCAGAGAAATCAGGTGCGCTAGATCGTCTTTTAAGACCATTATGTGCTAAAAATTTACCCGAGACTTTACCTGAGCGAGAAGGCTGGATTAATCGAGAAAGTTTGTTAGATATTTCAGGTCGAGGACGCAGTAAACAAATTGCTTTGGCTAAACATTTAAATATTGAAGACTATGCACAGCCTGCTGGCGGTTGTTGTTTTTTAACAGATAAAGCTTACAGCGACAAATTAAAAGATATGTGGCAAACACGTGGCGATAAAGATTATACACTTGATGATATTATGTTATTAAAAGTTGGTAGGCATTTACGTCCAAGGCCAAATTATAAATTAATTATTGCTCGTGATGAAGGCGAGGGCAACTATCTGGAAGGGTATAAACGAGATTTTACAACAATTAAAGTAACAAGCCATCCCAGTGCGCTTATCCTCGTACAAGGTGAGTTTACTGAGACAGATGCATTATTAGCTGCACAGATTGCAGGACGTTATAGTCAAGGAAGAAATGCTGCTGAAGTTGCTGTTACAATAAAAATGCTTTCTGGTGAAGAATTAAATTTGCAAGTTGCTCCAATGGCAGCAAAGAATGTTCTTGAGGAATGGTATGTATGAGTCTTCATGAGTTAGATGCAAGAAGATTAATTTGTCCCATGCCAGTTATTCGTACACAAGATAAAATCAAGGCGTTAGCACCAGCAGATATATTGATTGTATATTGTACAGACCCAGGTGTTAAACAAGATATACCTGCTTGGTGTGAAATTAATGGCCATGAAGTTTTATCCATTGAGTATGAAGCACGAGATATTATTGTAACAATCAAAGTTGGACACACTTAAAATTGTAGTTTTACTGTACGATATTTTTAAACCATAAAGATTAGTTGACAATGTTTGCGTTTTCATTCATTTTTAACAGGGTTCAACGAGTTTTTCATATATCCTGTTTTTAAGGAGTTTTTCATGTCGGCTGCGATTACGGAAGTGCTTGATTTAATTCATAATCAAAAAATCAAATTTATTGATTTACGTTTTACTGATGTAAAAGGAAAAGAGCAACATCTGACAGTCATGGCAAGTATTGTTGATGAAGATTTTTTTCATGAAGGAAAAATGTTTGATGGTTCTTCTATACAAGGATTCAAAGCCATTCATGAATCTGACATGGTATTAATGCCAGATCCTGAAACAGCTATTCTCGACCCTTATACGCAAGAAGCGACACTGAATATCCGTTGTAATATTCTTGAGCCTAATACATTACAAGCATATCGACGTGACCCAAGAGCATTAGCACTAAGAGCTGAGGCTTTCTTAAAGGGTACTGGTATCGCAGATACTTGTTTTTTTGGCCCTGAGCCAGAGTTTTTTATTTTTGATGATGTGCGTTGGAAAGTTAGCATGCAAGAAATTTCATTTGCTATTGACTCTGATGAAGCCGCATGGAACTCTGATAAATTATTTGATGGGGGTAATATTGGTCATAGACCTCAAGTTAAAGGTGGATATTTTCCTGTGCCTCCGGTTGATTCCTATCAAGATTTACGTTCTGAAATGTGTATGCAGCTGGAAGCTATGGGGTTAGCTGTAGAAGTTCATCACCATGAAGTAGCAACAGCTGGACAAAATGAAATTTCTACAAAGTTTAATACCTTATGTAAAAAAGCAGATGAAGTGCAAATTTTAAAATATGTTGTTCATAATACGGCACATCAATATGGTCGTACGGCAACTTTTATGCCAAAACCACTTGTAGGTGATAATGGTACGGGGATGCATTGTCATCAAAGTTTATTTAAAGATGGTGTGAATTTATTTGCGGGTGATGGTTATGCGGGATTATCTGACTTAGCGTTATACTATATTGGTGGGATAATTAAGCATGCGCGCGCGTTGAATGCTTTTACAAATGCCACAACAAATAGCTATAAACGATTAGTGCCAGGTTTTGAAGCACCGGTGATGCTTGCTTACTCTGCTTGTAATCGCTCAGCTTCTATACGTATTCCAGCCGTTACTAATCCTAAAGCTCGTAGAATTGAAGTGCGTTTCCCTGATCCTGCTATTAATCCTTATTTTGGATTTTCTGCAATGTTAATGGCGGGTATTGATGGTATCCGTAATAAAATACATCCGGGTGATGCGATGGATAAAGATCTTTACGATCTACCACCAGAGGAAGCGAAAGATATTCCAACGGTTTGTTTTTCTTTGCAAATGGCATTACAGGCATTAGATCAAGATCGCGCCTTTTTATTAGCGGGTGATGTTTTTTCTAATGATTTAATAGATGCATATATTGCCTTAAAACAACAAGAAATTAATAAAATACAAATGACAACACATCCTGCTGAATTTGAATTGTATTATAGTTTGTAGAGTTGCTTGTGCGCAAATGCTAAAGGAGAAGAGACAAATGCGTAGTTTTTTAATGATATTGCTATTTGTGAGTAGCGCTGTTTTTGCTGAAAAAGTTTATCAATGGACTGATCCGCAAGGAAATGTTGTTTTTTCTGATAAGCCACATCCAGATGCTAAACAAATCGATGTACCAGACTTACCTTCATTTGATACACAAACAACAAATACAAAAAAAACAGCTTCACAAACTACAAAAACTCAGACAAACAAACTTGTTTATACAAGTTTAAAAATTATTTCACCTAAAAATAGTGAAGATGGATTTGTTTTAATTGGTGATGGAGATATTTTGTCAAAAATTTGCAATGGGGTTTTCTTTAAAACAGAAAATTTAGGTATTTGTATGATGGGAACAAAAAAATGAAAA
>PAMH01000026.1 GCA_002707205.1 Legionellales bacterium | reverse complement strand
ATCTAAACGATGCACAAGCTCTAAAAAAGTCTCTGCTGGATGCATATCTCTCAAAATTTCAATAATACCAAAAGCATCGCCCGTGCCTGCATGTACTGCAATAGCGGTTGGTTTATTTAAAATAATAAAATCCTGATTTTGTGCCAATATACTTTTATTCAAATAATCTTTCCAAAAAGTTGGTATTTTTCTTGGCGAGACTGTTTCATCCGTCTTTAATGGTGGAATTCGAACCATATCTCCCTTTTGTAAGCGATAATCCGCTTTAACACGCTTTTTATTGACCCGTAACTCACCTTTTCGAATAATCCGATATAAATAAGATTTAGGCACTGTTTTAAAGTGCCTGACTAAAAAGTTATCAATTCGTTGATCGTGGTGATTTTCTGTTGCTGTAATATAGTGCACTGACGATGTCATTATTATTGTTACTCCCCCAAAACAGGCTAGTGGTATATTCATATTTATGCTATTATATCATGTCCTCAAAAGACTTTTGACAATTATCGTATAAAAATCGTACCAATCGTCAATATGTCGTCGATAGTGACATTTAATGAATTTAATTCATTGCTATTTAATCAAAGAAAATAGCCTTAACAAATTTTATAACCTTGCGCTTCTTAATGATTTAAAAAAGAGTCAAGGTGAATGATAGCAACTTATAACCAGTTATATTGAACAGATAGAATATTGAAAATGAATTTAATGCAACTTCTGAAAAAAGAAATTGAAATACATAAAATTATCAAGAAGTTAACCGGGTTGGTTTTACAGAAAAATAGTTTATTCCTATCCTTCGCTTACATAATAAGCGCTAAATTTATGTGCGTATTTCTATACTGTTCTCCAAACGTCAGGAGACTTTATCATCATGAACAACAATCGTGTAGAACGTATTCTTATTAATGCAACCCAAGAAGAAGAAGTACGAATTGCATTAACCAGTGATCAATATTTAGAAAATATCTTTATCGAAGAATTTGGCAGTCATAGAACAGGTAATATTTATAAAGGAAAAATTACCCGTATCGTGCCAAGTTTACAGGCCGCCTTTGTTGATTATGGCGCTGATCGTCATGGTTTCTTACCACTTAAAGAGGTTTCACCTGAAAATTTTCATGCAAATTGTCAAGGTAATCCACAAAATATTTCTGATGCTTTACAAGAAGGCCAAGAACTTATTGTTCAAGTTGAAAAAGAAGAGCGCGGCAATAAAGGCGCTGCCTTAACTTCATTTATAACACTTGCCGGTTGTTACTTGGTATTGATGCCAAACAATCCTCGCGCTGGAGGTATTTCTCGTCGTATAGAAGGCGAAGAAAGAGAAAACCTTAAAGCATTACTTGACAGTTTAAATATTCCAGAAGATATGGGACTGATTGTTAGAACAGCGGGCGTTGGTAAGGCAACTCAAGAATTACAATGGGATCTAGATATTCTAATTCGACTTTGGGACGCTATTCAAAATGCAGGAAAAACACAAAGTTCACCTTGCTTAATTCACGAAGAAAGTGACATTGTAATTCGTGCGTTTAGAGATTATTTGCGCAAAGATATCGACGAAATCATCATTGATGATAAAGATTTATTTATTCGTGCTAAAAAACACTTAGAAAAAGTCAGACCTGAAATTGTAGATAACGTAAAACTTTATCATGATCGTGCAATTCCTTTATTCAGTCGTTACCATATTGAAAATCAAATCGAAACCGCATTTAAACGTGACGTACGTCTGCCTTCAGGTGGTTCTATTGTTATTCAAGAAACAGAAGCTTTAGTCTCAATTGATGTCAACTCATCAAGAGATACAAAAAATGATGATATTGAGAAAACAGCATTTAATACTAACAAGGAAGCGGCAATCGAAGTTGCGAGGCAATTACGTTTAAGAGATTTGGGCGGGCTAATTGTTATTGATTTTATTGATATGTTATCACAAGATCATCAACAAAAAATTGTTGATACCTTTAAAGAAGAAATTAAAACAGATAAAGCACGAGTTCAATATAATCGCATTTCTCGCTTTGGCTTACTTGAGATTTCACGTCAACGTCTACGACCATCTTTACGTGAAGGTAGTCAAATTGTTTGTCCTCGTTGTAGCGGACTTGGTTCAATTCGTAGCATTGAATCACTTGCACTATATATTTTGCGATTAATTCGTCATGAATCAATGAGTGGCAGCGTTGCTGAAATCATTACTCAGGTACCTATCGATGTTGCAAGCTTCTTATTAAATGAAAAACGTCATATGATAGATGAAATCGAGCATCATCATAAAGTTGCAATCAGGGTAATTCCTAATGCACACATGCAAACACCTGAGTACCATCTCGAGCGTATTTATGGGGCGCAAACTAGCCAAATTGGTAAAGCAAGTTATTCTCATATTATTGAGCCTGAATTAGAAGACTTATCCCATAAAACTAAACAACAAAGTAAGCGAATTGAACCTGTTGTCAAAACAATCGATACACCAGCTAAGCCTATTATCAAACAAAAGAAAACTAACTTACTCAGTCGTATTTTTATTAACTTCATTGGTACAACAATTGCTAAATTACTATCTAGCTTGGCGTCTCATGAAACAAACAAACAAAAAAAGAAACACCATAAATCCTCACAACATCGAAATAAACAAAAACAATATCATCAGCGTAAAAACAAACAAGGTTCGAATAACCGTCCACACAATAAAAATCAACAACGTGGCCATAAATCTCAACACCAAAATAAAGAACAAATCATTTATACAAATGATGCATCTAGTTACGAACAAGTAAATAGCAATGATAAAGCATCCAAAACACAAAAAAACCAACGTAAAACAAACCGTCCTACTAAAAAAGAACGAGTAAACCAACAGGAAAAGCCTATTGAAAATAATGCCCCACAGGTTGTCGAAGAAAAACCAGTGGTACAAGAGCTCTTTGTTGAAGTAAAAATGAAAGGCGCAGACAATCAAGATAAAATAAAACAAATAAAAGTACCAATACCTGCTGCGATGCGCGCTGATGCACAAGAAACAAAAAATAATGACAATAAACAAGGTTCAAAAACTAAAACTCATGAAGTGACAACAGGACAAGAACAACATGTGCAATCTGAAGTAAAAAAAGAAACACAAAAAACACTGCCAATGCATATAGCTAAACCTGAATCGACAAAACCCGAAGCACAACATACAAGCACAAGGCTCAAAGAAGAAAAAGTTATCACGGTAACCTTAGAACCTGAAAAAACAGTACCTACTAACTTGGAAAAAGTAGCACCAAAAACAGCAGATCCAGTCAAAGTGACTGAAAAACAAATGCAGTCACAATCACATGCCAAGTTGCAACCAATTATTGAAGTGGAGCAATTACCTACCAGTGATTTAATATCAGCGCATTCACAAACTGGCTCTAAAGCTGGCGATAAAGCAAGAGCATTTCATAAAAAACAATTAAGTGATAAAAAGAAGAATCCTTATAAGTATAAAATGAAGCAAAAACAAAACTTAAAAACTGACGCTTAAAACAATGCGTCACTTATGTTCCCAGACAGTAGTCTGGGAACATAAAAATCAAAAATTCTACGTTTCGCTAGAAATCCTGCAGCGCATTAAAAAATGAGCTAGCTTGAAACTTATAGCTAAAAAAAACTGGCGTTTTAAGTGATTGTAGCATGACAATATATTGAGCAATTTTGTTAAGCCGAAGATTGAGACGCAATCAAATCTCTTACCTTTTGCAAATCATGTACGGTATCAACACCAATGCCCGTTGATATATTGGTAATTGCCACTTGAATTTGATATCCATGCCAAAGTACTCTCAATTGCTCTAAAGATTCTATCAGCTCAATAGAAGATTTTTCTAGGCATGCATATTGAGATAAAAAATCAGCACGATAAGCATAAAGACCTACATGTTTGTAACAATGCTGAAATTGAAAATTCTCAACTGAGAATTGATTTTTTACAATATGATCTCTAAACCAAGGAATACTTGCTCGACTAAAATATAAAGCACGAGATTGTTTATCAGTCACCACTTTAACCGTATTAGGATCAAAATAAGCATGATGATCAATAATAGGCGTTGCTAATGTTGCCATTGAAGCTTGTGGATTATTTTGCAATGTTGTAGCAACTAAATCTATTAATTCAGGCGGAATTAACGGCTCGTCACCTTGAACGTTAACAATAATATCATCAGGATCAAAACCATGTTGATGTACAACTTGTGCAATTCTATCAGTACCTGATGTATGTGTTTTATCGGTTAAATAAACTCGCGCGCCAAACTGGGTTGCAACAGTTTTAATATCTTCATGATCTGTGGCAATAAAAACATCTCTTGCTAATGATTTCTTTGCTTGTTCGTACACATGTTGCAACATAGGTTTACCAGCAATATCAAGCAATACTTTTCCTGACAAGCGCGAAGAATTTAATCGTGCTGGAATTACTACAAAAAAGCTCATGCGGATAATTCTTCCACACTTAAGGTTCTTGCTTCATCAGCCAACATTACTGGAATACCATCTTTTATTGGATAAGCGAGCTTATCAACCTTACAGATCAATTCTTGATTTTTCTTATCATAAATTAACTTGCCCTTACATAAAGGACAAGCTAGTATATCTAACAATGATTTTTCCATAACAAACCCCTTAATTTTTAATTATGTTTAACTTTACACAGACACATGCTAGCTGGCAACCTATTCTTCGCAATGCGCTGATGCAAGTTGATCCTCATTATATTGAAACATTAACAAAAAATCCAAACTGGCTTCCTGGTTTCACTAAAATGTTTAACGCGTTTTCACTACCTTTAGAAAAAACCCGTTATATTCTCTTTGGAGAATCACCCTACCCACGAGCAGCATCTGCTAATGGCTATGCCTTTTGGGATAATGCCGTTCACGATTTATGGTCTAATACAGGATTATCAAAAAAAGTCAATCGGGCAACCTCTTTACGTAATATGATTAAAATGTTAATGGTTGCACAAAAATTATTATCGAATAATAACACCTCTCAACAAGCTATTGCGCAAGTTAATAAATTTCCACTGGTACAAACCATCGAGCAACTATTTGATAACTTTATGTCAAATGGCTTTTTATTGTTAAACGCTTCTCTTGCTTTGGGTGCCGATTTGTCTGTACCACAACATGCAAAAAAGTGGTTACCTTTTATCAAATATCTTTTAGAGTATTTGTCGCAAAATAAAGAAGATATTACACTGATATTATTCGGAAACATTGCTAAAATAATACAAAGCATGCCACAATCAAAGCTTTTTTCTCAGTTAGTCGCAGAACATCCCTATAATATCTCATTTATTACTAATCAAAAAATCCTACAGTTTTTTGAGCCTTTTCAGTTACTTACTTATAAATAATTGCAGAATAATCAAAAAGATACTATAAATTAAATAAGTATTAAAAGGATTGTATTATGAGAGTATTAGTTGTTGAAGATGATGAAATTTTAGGTGAGGCTATTCAAGCCGGCTTACGCAAAGATGGTTATGCCGTTGATTGGCTTAAGGATGGCCAAATTGCTGATCAAGTTTTAAAGTCTGAAGAATTTGACGCTGTTGTGTTAGACTTGGGATTACCCAAATTACACGGTATTCGTGTTTTAGAAAATATTCGTTTACGCGGCTCAAAAGTACCTGTTTTAATTTTAACTGCAAGAGATGCCATTGAAGATCGCATTAAAGGTTTGGATATGGGCGCTGATGATTATATGACAAAACCATACGATTTAAATGAAGTTGGCGCACGATTGCGCGCACTTCAACGTCGTTCTGTTGACAGAGCTTCACCAGAAATTCATTATAAAGATATAATAATTGACCCCATTGCTCACGAAGTAAAATTTGAAGGTTTGTCTATTAATTTGCCACGTCGAGAATTTGCTTTATTGCAAAAGTTAATTGAAAATCAAGGCAAAGCACTTTCACGTGATCAACTCACTCAAAGCCTTTATAATTGGGATGAGGATGTTGACTCTAATGCGCTAGAAGTACATATTCACAATCTACGCAAAAAATTTGGTTCTAAACTTATTCGCACGATTCGTGGCGTTGGTTATATGGTAGAAAAAGAAAAACCAAAAGATGATTAATTCAATTAGAAAATTTTTACTGCTAAATCTTCTTATTAGCATTACTGTTACAACAACGCTTGCGATTATTGGTAACTACATTCTTGACCAAAAAGATATTCAACAACAGCTTGACTCACTACTTAGTCAGGCTGGTCTAGCTTTTGAAGCACTTATCAGTGACGATTTTGAAAATCGTGATCTCGATAAATTACAAACAAGACTTAACTCCATTCCCACCCTTGCAGGAAAATACTATTTAACACTAGATAACCCCTTTAATTATGAATATGAAGATAAATTCCAATTTCAAGTTTGGCGTATTGATCCTCACAGTTTATTGCTACATTCAGCTAATGCACCACTAATTCCATTATCAGATGGTAATACTGGATTCAACACGATAAATATTGATGGAGAAGTCTGGCGGGTATTTACATCTAGAGATAATAAAGACGGTATCATTATTAATATTGCTGAACGTTATAATATTCGTGAAGAATTAGGTAAACGTATTGCTAGAGATGATCTTTATATCATGCTATTAGTCTATCCATTATTAGGATTACTTATTTGGATTATTATCGGCAAAGGATTATCTCCCCTAAGACATGTTACAAACGAATTAGCAAATCGTGATCCGCGCCATCTTGCGCCAGTAGATTTAGCATTTGTTCCCTCTGAAATTAAACCATTAATTATTGAATTAAATAAGCTCTTCCTACGCTTACAACGTGCACTCGATAGAGAAAAACGATTCGCTGCAGATGCAGCTCATGAATTAAGAACGCCTCTTGCCGGCTTAAAAACACAAACACAACTTGTTTTAAAAATTACAGATAGCACCGAACGTAAAACAGCTTTAAAAAAATTAATTGGTAGCGTTGACCGGTGCACACATATTGTTGAACAATTATTAACATTGAGCCGCTTAATTCCTGAAGAACCTAATATGTTACAAGACATCTCAAATGTTAACTTACATAGCTTAGCTATAGAGATCATTACCATGCTTGTACCTAAAGCCATTGATAAAGATATAGAGCTTGAATTAATTTGTCCACAAACAGAAATATCTATTAGTGGTAATAATACAGCCTTAGGTATTCTATTAAGAAACTTGATTGATAATGCAATTCGTTACTCACCAGAAGGTGCTTATGTTAAAGTTAAAATTACAGAAAAATCTAAATACGTGATACTATCTGTTACAGATAATGGCCCGGGTATTCCTCCAGAATTGCGTTCCCGTGTATTTGAGCGTTTTTTTAGAGTACTCGGTAATAAAGCACCAGGTAGTGGTCTTGGCCTAGCTATCGTGCAGCAAATAGCATCTCTTCATCATGCTGATGTAAAATTAACAACACCAAAATCTGGTAAAGGTTTAAAGGTTACAATTTATTTTTCTAAAAAAAATCAACGAATAACAACACAGTACACATAATGAATTATAGACATATCTACCACGCAGGTAATTTTGCTGATGTTTTTAAACATTGGATATATAGCTTGTTGCTTGATTATATACAAAAAAAAGACAAACCATATGCTGTAATTGATACGCACGCAGGGTTAGGTTTATATAACTTAGATGCAACGGAGGCTAATAAAACTAATGAATACCAAACAGGACTGGTAAAACTTCTGGATGCCAAGCATATTCCGGATAGCTTTCAACTTTACCTTGATATTATTAAGGCGCTAAATAAAAATCAATCTAATTTATATTATCCTGGCTCGCCTTATTTAATAAAACAATTTTTAAGGACATCTGATAAGTTACATGCTTGTGAACTACATCCTGACGATTATCAATCATTNAAAAGACGTTTTTTTAATGATTCAAATATCCATTGTCATAATATGAATGGATATCAAACAGCAAAATCATTACTTCCTCTATCAGAAAAGCGTGGTTTAATTTTAATTGATCCGCCCTTCGAAAATGATAATGAGTTTGAGCAAATTTTACTTTATCTTAAAAAAGCCATAACACGTTTTCGTCAAGGGACTTATGCGATTTGGTATCCGATTAAAAATGATAAATTAATCCAAGCATTTTATGATAAATTACAATTGCTAACCATTGATAATTTATTAATTGTAGAATTAGTAATTAATGACTTTAAAAATATAAAACGCCTAAATGGTTGTGGAATGATAATTATAAACCCAACTTGGCAACTTGATACACGCTTACTAAGTGACTTACCCTTTTTATGCGATTTATTTCGTTTATCTCCAGCTGGTTATACCAAAGTATGGTAAATTGCCTTTTGTATAAATTTAAACCATACTTTTTTTAAGTGGTACTTTCACATAATTAAAAATATACTTTATTTAAGTCTCTAAGGCTTAAATAAGGTAGTAAAATTTATCAAACTTTATGTCTCATGCATCACTCTGTTGCTTTTTATGTGGGTACGATTTAAAACGGAGACGAGTCATGTTTAGAAAATGTATATTTTTTTGTATCTTACTATCGTGCTTTTTTTCTAGTAAATTAATTGCCTCTTATCAAGTTAACAATGATATCTCACTACAATCTCAATACACTCAGCTTGCTGCCAATAGCTACACTCGTGCGTTTCCAGCAAAACGTTCAGCAACAGGTCGTAATGTATTTATTTTTGATCCTAGGAGGCATCGTTGGGCTGCTTACAACAAAAATGGACAATTAGTTAAAACCGGTAAAGCTTCCGGCGGTAAAACTTATTGTAAGGATTTACGCCGCGCATGCCGAACACCTGCGGGGGTTTTTAGCGTTTATGCAAAACGTGGCGCTAATTGCAAATCAAGTAAATTTCCCATCGGACGTGGTGGCGCGCCCATGCCTTATTGTACATTTTTTAGAGGGGGGTATGCCATTCACGGTTCTTATAATGTCCCAAATTATAACGCTAGTCATGGCTGTGTTCGTGTTGTTCCTTCTGATGCTAAATGGTTGCAAAGTTTTTTACATTACGGCTCAACAGTCATTGTTCGTTCATATTAAATACTATCTGAATTAAAATGATAAATCGACTTAATTTTGCATCAGCACTACTATTTCTGATAGGATTAAAATAAAGTTAACAGGAGTTCATATGGCTATTGCAATTATTATTCAAGAACCAAAGTTACGAGATAAATGGTTAGAAAATTTTCGTAGCTTAGCGCCAGATCTTGATTTTAGAGTATGGCCTGATTTAGGCCAGCTGTCTGATATTACCTTCGCTATCACATGGCGCCCACCTCATAATGTCTTTGAAAACCTTCCAAATTTGAAAGCAATACACTCTATAGGCGCTGGCGTTAATTATATTTTCGAAACGCCAAACTTACCTCATGTAGCTATTTTAAAAGTTGTTGATGAAAGATTAACTCATGATATGGCTCAATATGTTAGCCATGCTGTATTAAATCATTTTTTAAAAATATCACGTTATCAAAAAGCACAATTAAAATCACAATGGTCACCTAGCCGCCCATTACCACAAGAAACTCAAATAGGTATTTTGGGTTTAGGTGAAATCGGTGCTCATACTGCACAAACATTGAGAAAATTACATTTTAATGTTTGTGGTTATAGTCAAAGTCCTAAACCACATTTAGACTTCCAAACTTATCATGGTAAAGAAAATTTTGATCTATTTCTTCATCAAACTGATATTTTAGTTTGTTTACTACCTCTTACCGCACAAACTGAGAATATATTAAATTATGACTTATTTTATAAACTGAGAAAAAATGCCTATATTATTAATGTTGGTCGTGGTAAACATTTAGTTGAAAATGATTTAATACGCGCCATTGATGAACAGCAACTGAGTGGTGCGAGCCTAGATGTCTTTAAAACCGAACCACTTCCAAGTGAACATCCATTTTGGAAACATGAGCAAATACATATCACCCCACATATTGCTAGCCAGACTATTCCAGCACGTGTTTGTAAACTAATCCTTGATAACTACCAAAGACAATTACAGGATTTACCTTATTTGAATCAAGTCAATCAATCTAAAGGATATTAACTAATGCCTATCTTTGAAAAATTAATTTGTGGTCAACATATTGATGTTTTTGGCCATATGAATCATGCAAAATATGTTGAAATTTTTGAAGAAGCGCGCTGGCATTTATGCGCAGATTTACTCAATGAATTAAAAAAAATTGATTTAGCTTTTGTCGTTGTAAATTTAAATATAGATTATAAATGCCCAGCTAATTGCCAAGACTGGGTAACAATCGATGCACGCCTTACAAAAATTAACAATAGCTCTTTAGTGATGCAACAAACCATGCTAAATAAACAATCTCAAATCGTTTTATCTACGATTAGCCTAACTTTAGCTTTAATTAATATAAAAACACTACATCCACAAAAAATTAATGATTCATTAAAAAACATACTCAATAAATTTTAGAACATTAAATTTTTTTATATACTCAAATTAGTCATCGCGCTTTTTTTAGGTGAGGCTAATAGTATTCGTCCAAACACTTTATCGATATATTGTGTTAGTTCAAAAATACTATTATAAGCACAGAACTTACAATAAAGTTTATAATTTTCTTCATTATATTGATTGGTAAATAAGCTTATTTTATAAACAAATCTGTGCATATAATACCGCAATTACTGTTGAACTCCCGTCAATGTGATTTGACCATTTTTTTAAATTTCTAGTTTTAATTTTTTTAATCCCAAGGGTAAATTAGGTTGCTCTGATAAATCATCATTAATACGCTTTAAAGCAGCCTTTACCAGAGCACATTGAAAAACATCTAGTAACTCGACAATATTACTTGGATCAATAGGATAATTTAAATGGTTTATTTCATCTATAGCAATTACTTTATTCATTGAGTATGACCATAGTGCTTGAATAATTTCAATATGCAAGCTTTTGATATAAATTTTTCATCGTATTATTAATTTTAAAAAAACCATTGTCCATGTTGATAAAATTGCTCAAACTTTTCTATTGCTGGTGCTAAGTCAAATTGATTCTCTGCTAACCACTGTGAATTATAATAAGTTTCTTCATATAATCGCCCATCATCACAAATCAGTGTGACAATAGATCCTTTTTCACCGCGCTGCTGCATTTCATGTGCCAATAAGCAAGCCCCATAAAAATTAGTACCTGTAGAGCCCCCGCATTGTTTATTGAGTTTTTTTAGTAAGAAATGTATAGCAGCATATGAAATATGATTTGGGACTTGTATCATGCGATCAATAATGCTTGGAATAAATGAATGAGGTACCCTCGGCCGCCCAATACCTTCAACGCCAGAGCCACCATCTAGACATAATTTAGTATTTCCTGTTTTGTAATATTCATAAAAAACAGAATGCATAGGATCAACTACACACAACTGAGTTTTCTTTCCTCGATAATGCACATACCTTCCCATAGTTGCTGAAGTTCCACCTGTACCAGCACCACAGACAATCCAATGTGGCTCAGCATAAGGTTCTTGGGACATTTGTGAAAAAATGGATTCTGCTATATTATTATTTCCGCGCCAATCGGTTGCCCTTTCAGCAAAAGTAAATTGATCCATGAAATAACCATTAAGTTCATTGGCCAAGGCCTTTGCCCGAGAACAATCTTCTTTGGGGTCATCTACAAACTCACATTCTCCACCATAAAATTTTATTCGACGAATTTTTTCGCAAGAGGTGCTTTTTGACATGACAGCAATAAATCGCAAGCCTAATAATTGAGCGTAATAAGCTTCAGAAACAGCAGTGCTACCTGATGAAGCTTCAATAATAGGTGTATTCTTATTAATTTTTCCATTACATAGCCCATATAAAAATAAGGATCTTGCCAAACGGTGTTTTAAACTGCCTGTTACATGTGTCGATTCATCTTTAAAATATAAAGTAATATCAGGTAATGCTGGAAAATGAAATTGTCTTAGATGTGTATCAGAAGAGCGATTAAAGTCTGCACTGATTTTTTCTATTGCTGTTTTTACCCATGTGCTTGACATAATACTCTACTCCTAATTAAATAAAATGAATAACCGTAATTCTAAAATAAAAAAGTTTAACAATTTATTTTTTATCTGCAATTGTACGCAATGCTTGACGTATTATTTCTTCACTTGCCATGTCGGCTGTTGCAATTGCTTGAACACTTTTTTGAGCCTCTTGTTGTTTGTAACCTAAAGCAACTAATGCCGTAATAGCTTCATTAAAGGCTGAGGTATTGCTTGTGGTAAAATCTGCCCTCATAGGAATTTCAGACATGGATATGCCATCAAACCAATCTTTTAATCTGTCTCGCATTTCAATAATTAATCGCTCAGCGGTTTTTTTACCAATGCCTGGTAACTTCACTAAGGCATGACTATCATTATCCATCACAGAACGTACAAACTCATCTGGAGAAATACTCGATAAAATAGCCAAAGCAACTTTAGGACCTATACCACTGACTTTTAATAAAGTTCTAAATAAACGACGCTCTGTTTTATTAATAAAGCCATAAAGTTGATGTGAATCTTCCCGTACGATAAGATGCGTGTGTAAAATTACTTTCTGGTTAGGCGCATTTAAGCTATAAAAAGTACTCATCGGCGAGCTAACTTCATAGCCAACGCCTTGCACCTCAATTAATAATTCGGGCGGATTCTTTTCTAAAATAATACCATTCAATCGACCTATCATGATGTTTCCTTTAATAATTCTTTATAAACATTATTTAACAAGCGATTCTGTCCATGACAAATAGCAATGGCCAAAGCATCAGCAGCATCGCTTTGTAATGTTTGCTTTAAATTTAAAAGCCGTTTCACCATATGTTGAACTTGATCTTTTCCTGCTGCACCATAACCCACAACGGCTTGTTTGACTTCTCTTGCAGAATATTCAGATACCATTAATCCTTGACTTGCAACAGCAACGATTGCAGCACCTCGTGCTTGCCCCAATTTTAGTGCTGACTTGGCATTATTGTGAAAGAATATGTCTTCAATCGAAACTTCATGAGGTTTATATCTTTGTAAAACTTCAATAAGCTGATGATATATTTGAAATAATCGTGTTGCAAAATTATCACCTTGCGTTTTAATCGCACCACAATCAAGGAATTGATAATGATTTCCTTCCGCTTGAATTACGCCGTAGCCGGTAACGACCGAGCCTGGATCTATCCCTAAAATAATTCTCATTAATTTCCTTATTCACTTAAGTATTTAACGCATCAAAGACATCACTTGAAATATTCGCATTACTATGAACTTTTTGTACGTCATCCAAATCTTCTAACATATCAAGTAGTCGAATCACTTTTTCAGCATTAGTACTGTCTAATTCAACTTCTGTACTTGCAATCATGCTCACCTCTGCATTATCAGCGAGCAAGCCTGCTTTATCCAATGCATCTTTTACCTCACCGAAGTTTTCAAAACTCGTAATAACATCAAAACTTTGATCATCATTTTCTTGAATATCTTCAGCACCAGCTTCTAAAGCAACTTCCATTAATTTTTCTTCATCCACACTAGATAAATAAGTAATAATACCTTTTCTACTAAAGAGATAACTGACTGAACCGTCTGTCCCTAAATTACCGCCGCATTTACTAAAAGCATGGCGTACTTCAGCAACTGTGCGATTACGATTATCCGTCATACATTCCACTAAAACAGCAACACCCGCTGCGCCATAACCTTCATAAGTCACGTCTTCAACGGCAGCACCATCTTGATCACCACTACCACGTTTTACAGCACGATCTATCGTGTCTCGTGTCATATTTGCAGCTAATGCAGCATCTATTGCTGCGCGTAACCGTGGATTTGCACTCACATCGCCACCGGAACGTGCAGCAACTGTTATTTCACGAATTAATTTTGTGAAAATTTTACCGCGCTTAGCATCTTCTTTGGCTTTTTTATGACGGATATTTGCCCATTTACTGTGTCCAGCCATACTACTCTCCTCGCTTTATTGTTTTAATGCCAAGTTCATTAAGTTGCGTTACATCAACCTGTGATGGTGCATGGGTTAATGGGCAACTTGCCGATTGCGTTTTAGGAAAAGCAATCACATCGCGAATAGAATCAGAGTCCGTCATTAGCATAGCAATACGATCTAAACCAAAAGCAATACCACCATGTGGTGGGCAACCGTATTTTAATGCATCCAAGAAAAATCCAAACTTATATTCCGCATCTTCATCACTAATACCTAATATCTCAAAAATCGCTTTCTGCATGGCATTATCGTGAATACGGATAGAACCACCGCCAAGTTCAAAACCATTTAATACGACATCATAAGCACGGGATACTGCTTTTAAAGGTGATGCTAATAATGTCTGATGATCATTATTTTTAGGTGAAGTAAACGGATGATGCAATGGCTGTAGTTCATTTTTATCCCCTGCTTCAAACATAGGAAATTCTGTCACCCATAATGGACACCAGCTATCTTTAATAAGATTTAAGTCTTTACCAATTTTCAGTCGCAATGCACCCATGGCTTCATTAACGACTTTTTCTTTATCTGCACCAAAGAAAATAATATCGCCTGTTTCAGCCTTTACACAGTCTAGTATCGCCATTAAATCGGCTTCTGCAAAAAACTTTAAAATAGGTGACTGTAGACCTTCAATACCTTGATTGAGATCATTAACTTTTATATAGGCTAATCCTTTTGCACCATAGATTTTGACAAACTCAGCGTAGTCATCAATCATTTTCCTCGATAACTTTTCGCAACCTTGCACAACTTTCAAAGCGGCAATGCGTCCATGAGGATCGTTTGCAACAGCTGCAAAGACTTTGAAATCTACATTTTTAAGTAAATGTGCCAAATCACACAATTCTAGTGGAATACGCAAATCAGGCTTATCGCTGCCATATTTTTGCATAGCTTGTGCATAAGTTAATCGCGGAAAAGGTTGTGGTAAATCAACATTAATTAATTCTTTAAACAAAAACACCAACATTTTTTCCATGATCACTTGAATATCATGCTCTTCGATAAAAGACATTTCAATATCTAATTGCGTAAATTCAGGCTGCCTATCTAAACGCAAATCTTCATCACGAAAACAACGTACAATTTGATAATATCTATCAACACAAGACATCATTAATAATTGCTTTAATAATTGTGGAGATTGTGGCAATGCAAAAAATTGTCCTTGGTGTGTCCTGCTTGGCACCAAATAATCACGCGCTCCTTCCGGTGTTGTTTTCATAAGAATCGGAGTTTCAACCTCTAAAAAACCATCACGTTCTAAAAACTGACGTATTAAACTATTCATTCGTGCGCGTAAACGTAGTTTATTTAGAATCTCAGGACGCCTTAAATCGATATAACGATATTTGTAACGCGTATCTTCTGAAACATTTTGATCATCCAATGGAAATGGCGGTACATCAGACTTATTAAGAATAATCATATCACTTGCAACGACTTCAATCTTACCCGTTGACATATTATCGTTAATCATCCCATCGGGGCGTGCTCTCACTTGTCCAGTGACAGTAATCACAAATTCACTGCGTAATCCTTCAGCAGTTGTAAAAAGTGTTTGTTGCTCAGGTTCAAAAACCACTTGCACCATCCCTTCTCGATCACGCAAATCAACAAAAATCACACCGCCATGGTCACGACGTCGATGTACCCAACCTTTAATTGTCACGACTTGGTCTAAGTACTGTTCTGTGATTTTCCCACAATAATCTGTTCGCATATTTCCCTCAATTTTTTAAATAGTATTTTTTAAGATGTTGCCTTATCTGATGTCTTTTTATCAACAGTCGACTGCTTTTTATTTTTAAAGTCAGTGACATACCAACCATCACCTTTGAGATGAAAAGCTGAAGCTGATACTTTTTTAACTAACGTTGATGTGTGACATGCAGGACAATCTGTAAGTGGTTTATCGCTGATTTTCTGTAATGCTTCTAACTCATGATGACATGACTGACAAACATATTCATACAATGGCATTTCCCATCTCCTATAGAATTTATGGTGATATTATACCCAAATCATCTTGAAATGCGAAATTTATGGCAAAGTATTTTTTACTGTAGCTCAAGATTTTGAGGCAAGTAATAGCCAGTTATTGCGCGCCGAGAAACATTGAGATACAGAAAAAAGACAAAGTCAAAAATCGTAGTTTAAGGTGATTTGGGTATAACCACCCCAAATCATCTTGAAATGCGAAACTTTTCAATCCTAATTGATAATCTTATAAACAAGCCTTAAAATAATAGATAATTGATTATCAAGTGGAAATTTATAACTATGCGTACAAGCCAATATTTTCTTAATACCTTAAGAGACAATCCAGCAGATGCTGAGTTAATCAGCCATCAACTGATGCTAAAAGCAGGTTTAATCAGAAAATTGAGTTCAGGGCTCTATTGTTGGTTGCCACTAGGATTAAAAATCTTAAGAAAGGTTGAAACTATCGTGCGAGAGGAAATGAATCGCATTGATGCACTTGAACTCTTAATGCCTGCCGTTCAACCCGCCGAATTATGGGAAGAAAGTGGGCGTTGGCATGAATATGGATCTGAACTTTTAAAACTTAATGATAGACATGAGAGAAAATTTTGCTTTGGTCCAACTCATGAGGAAGTAATTACACATATTATGCGTACCGAGCTGCAAAGTTACAAACAATTGCCTATCACATTTTATCAAATACAAACAAAATTTCGTGATGAAATTAGACCTCGCTTTGGCGTCATGCGTTCACGTGAATTTATAATGAAAGATGCTTATTCATTTCATTTAGAGTCCACATCACTAGAAGAAACCTATGAAAAACTCTATCACGCGTATGTGCGTATTTTTGATCGTCTTGGCTTAAAATATCGCGCAGTAATTGCAGATACCGGCAGTATTGGCGGCAATCAGTCGCATGAATTTCATGTGCTAGCAGAAGCAGGCGAAGATTTAATTGCCTACTGTCCTCAAAGTGATTATGCTGCAAATACTGAGAAAGCTGAAGCACTTGCACAGATAGCATCTAAAACAGATCATGAAACACGTCAGCTACTTGATACACCAAGTATTACCGATATGCAGGCCTTAGCTCAATACCTTAATTGCGAACAATCAAAAATGGTTAAAGCAATTTTGCTCAAAGGCAAGAAACACCCTATTGTCATGTTATTATTACGTGGCGATCATACACTCAATGAAATTAAAACAAGTAAATTGGATTTAATCCATACACCAGTAACATTTGCGGATCAAGCAACAATCGAATCAACATTTAATTGCCCTGCCGGTTATATTGGTCCTGTTCATGTTAAGCATGTTCCTATTATTGCTGATAAAGATGTAGCCGTATTACAAAATTTTGTTTGTGGCGCTAATCAAAAAGACAAACACTTTAAAAATGTAAATTGGAATGAAGAATGTCGCTATGATGAAGTTGCTGATATTCGCCAAGTGGTAGAAGGCGATCGCAGTCCTGATAATCAAGGCGAACTGGTTTTCGCGCGCGGCATAGAAGTTGGACATATTTTTCAGTTAGGCCAAAAGTATAGTCAAGCCATGAACTTTACCGTATTAGATAAGCATGGCAAAGCTGCAATTCCTTACATGGGATGTTATGGTATTGGTATTACACGAATTGTTGCTGCTGCGATTGAACAAAATCATGATAATCACGGCATCATTTGGCCACCCGTCATGGCGCCATTTCAAATTGCATTAATTCCTATTGGTTTTCATAAATCAGCGCAAGTAAAACAAGCAACAGAAAAACTCTATCAACAATTATTGAGTGCGGATATTGATGTCATTTTAGATGACCGGAATGAACGTCCAGGTGTGATGTTTGCTGATATGGATTTAATCGGTATTCCGCATCGTATCGTACTGGGTGAAAAGAATTTAAATAATCAGCAGGTCGAGTATAAATGTCGTTCTCATGAAAGTTCAAAACTACTCAATATTGAAGAATGCTTTGATTATTTAATAGAAAAATTAATGGCTTAAACTGTATTGAAGTCTGCTCCCATGTTAACAAATGAGAGCAGTCGCTTATGCGCAGCAACAATCATTGACGCTATTTACTATTGTTATCAACGATAACATTAGTTTCAAACGCCAATGATCAAAAACTTCAATTGAAAATTAATTTAATATGAAATTAATGTTCATAATTTCTCTAGTCTCTATGGGGGCTTGTTCGGGTGTTTCTTTCATAAAAAACCTAGCTGAATTTGAATTTGAAGATTTAGTGATTTTTTGTTTTTTATAAGGAGGCTCCTCTTCTGGATTTTTTTCTAAAACACGTTTCTTTCCAATAATTTGCTCAATTTCTTTCTTCTTAGCTGCTTCTAACTGAGAAAAAAGTTCATCTAAAGTAGGTTCAGTTTCTAAGCTAATCCTTAATAATCTACGTAAACAAGCACCCGTCATAGTAAGATAAGAAATATCAGATAAATATGTGTTTACTTCATTATCAGTTTTAACATATTGGCTTATAAACTCTTTCAGTTTATTTCCAATAGTTGTATAAGGTTCTTTATTTTTAATTAATGTTATAATACCAAAATTATTTTCACATGCTTGTCGTATTTTCTCAAAATTTTCAGTAGCTTTAGCAGGGGCAAAAATATTGGTCATATCATTAAAGGCGTTGCTATAACTATAAATTTCAATTAATTTTAGTTTACTAAAATGTTGAGTTAAGTGTTCTTTATCTGGTGCCTCAATGAGTCCAGTAACCGCTTTTGGCGATCTGGCACGCAAATAACAAATACCAATAACCTTTTGGGCTTCTGCATCATTAGCCAAATTATACTTTATTTTTATACTCTCTATGGACTCAGTATTTGTCATCTCATCTTCAAAAGAGCTTACTGGAGTAGCACTAAAACTTTCAAACATTATATTGTTCCTTATTATTAAAATTAATAACCTTACAATATCAAAGATAACTTAGTTTAATATTAAGAACTGATAAAAATAAAACACTCAGGTTTATACTGAAATAATTGAAAGATAGATTTTTTTATCTAAACAACGCATCTATATGGTAAATCCAATGTAAATCTTATAAATTTCAACCCTGCACTAAATTACATCCTCCTATAAAGAAGGTTCAAAATTACAAAAGTTTTTATAGGCAATGCAAAATAATTCATCGCGAAATTTAACAAATATTTGTTGATTAATACAGCTAACATAAAAAATATAACAATTTATTATTAATTCAGCTTACCGTCTCTCAGCATGCGCAACAATAATGACTACGCTGCATGCGAGACAGTCATCAATTTTTAAGGTCATTTAGATATGCGCAAATACTATTCTGCATCAGGTAAAACTACCCACTGAGACAATGCAGCAATAATTTTTTCTGCTTGATCTTTACTGGATATATTAAATTTAGATTTTTGCATATATTGACCATTTCGCTTTTGATAACGACGAATAGAATACTTGTCTGCACCATAAACTTCTTTTGAGCGATTCCATTCTTGATAACGATACATTAAAGTTGCCCAAGCCCCTTTTGTTAAAACAATTTTATCTAGTTCTTTAACTGTCGTTACACCATCTTCGATGTATTCAATCGTTAACTCATCAACCGTTTCAGCCATCTCTTTTATTCCTTCATATTATCTAAAGTCTAAATTATACCCAAATGACTTCAAAATGCGATATTTATATATCATTAAAATAGAATTTAATTAAATGCAAATTTAATACCGCCTCTATCCTCCATGCATTGGAGTCGTTGATCGCCAGGTCCTTGATTAAAAAAACCATTTGGATTGGTAGTTGCTCTCGACGTCACTGAGTCTTCGACATTGCGTTTGCTCGTTTTTTGCTTTTTAGGAGGGGGGACTTCTGATTCATCTAAAATATCTGGACGGCGTCGAGTTATGGGAAATTGTTCAACAATACATTGATAACTCTGCCTTTCCATCTGATCGTTAATATGTTCTAATATTCGATAAAAAAAAGCTTTTATCTGTTGACCTAATAAGTTTAAAAATATATAGCTGACGCGTTCACTCGCTGCTTGAGTTAGTGGCTTGCCACTTGGCATTTCCATTAATAAATAAGATATATCTAATACTGTAAACTGGTTAAAATTTTGGATTGCTTTCTCACTCTTAAAAATAGCATTAAAATAATACGCGCTTAAATCAGTTGCCAAAATGGCAATAAATGTTCTTATATCAAATCGAAAATTAAGTCGTTTATTCCATTCTTCAAATTTTAAAAAAAGCTCAATATTTTCATTGCCTCTTAGTGGCTTAACCATGTTAATCAATATTTGATGATGCTCACTTTCATTTATTGAAAATTTATTTAATAATTCTTTTAATGAAATATAATTTGAACTTAAACATTTTAACTTCCTATCTAATGATTTTTTACCTAGTGAGTTAAGTTGTTCGTCGCTAAAGCCTTTAGCTTTTAAAAAGCAGGCCTCATCTATCTTGAGCCTTTTACTAGGTAATATTTGTGCTAATGGCGGACTGCTTTCTTTTATGTTTAATTTTAAAAGATACTTTGTGTGTTGCTTTAATAATTTAAAAAAAAATGCTTTTCTTCTTATTAAATTACTCTTTTTATCAATAAGCTTTTTAATATAATCTGATAATTTCTTATCATCGCTATTAAGCTTTTGCAGAAACTCAAACACTTCACCTGAAAGACGAAAATTTTGTTGCTTAACAAGAAGCAATATTTTTTCATATTGCTGATAACCATTATCATTAGAAAAAATTGCATTAAAACTATGACTTGCATAATAACTAGATAAAATTTTAGCATACAGAGACATTGGTATATGTAATTTTTCTAAATTATTTTTTAACTCTTGATATTTTAAAAATTGCTCAAGATTTTTTTTCCCGTCCTCTGGCTTAACCAAGCCTAAAAGTATGCCTTTATAATCTGATTTTTCAATTTTTTCATCCATAGATAATAGTGCTATTAATTCAGAATGTTTCTCTATTAAATACGTTGTATAAGCATTAAAATACTTTTGATTTATTGAGTCAATCTCATTATCTGTAAACCCTAGTTTTTTTAAACGATCTCTGTTATTTTCATCAACCACAGTTATTTCTACCTATTGTCTTATTTTCATACTTGTTCGCATAAATTTATTTTTTATCATCTTATTCTAAATATCAACTCCAAATATGCTTTCAAAATCCATTTTGAACTATAGCGTCATAATAAAGAAAGCACCTAATTAGATATTGAAATAAATACAAAAATTAATTTAATATATAATTAATATCATGACGTATATCTTTATTTGATAGAGGTTTTATTTCAGGCTTTTTAGCAAAAAATAGCTCTGTATAATCAGTTTTCTTTCTTTTAGAAGAAGGTGGTTGCTCACTTTTATAACTACGTTTTTTCCCAACTAAATTTACTACGCTGATTTCGTCATTCTTCTTAAAACCCTGATAATTATAGCTATAATCTAACCATAATAAATTAATAAAAAAGTTTTTGTTTTTACTATTCAGCGCTTGTACTTTCTCATAGGCATAATCATCCTCGCAGATTGAAACCATTTTTTTTTCAAAACTTTTTTTTGTGATTTTTTGTACACCACTATTTTCTTCCATTATTATTAGATTAAAAATATCAACTCTTAAGTTATAATATTTTTTATAGTCTTCTTGTGTTTGAAAGCATTCAGGGAAACACAGGCTAGAAGTTCCTTTTCCAAACACCTCAGCAAGCTGTAATAAACTAAAGTTTTTAAGCCCATTTTCCTTCATAACCTCATTACCAAAGTTGATAATACGTGTTGCTCCTCCATTTTTTTTATGTAGCATTTCTAATGCTTCATGCATCTTTTCACGACTGATGTTTTGCGCTTTAAACTTATCCCATAGTCCATTATAATGCTTAATAAGAAAGTTATAGGCTGGCATTTTAAAATAATCAAAAGGAAATGAATGCTTGTCTTCCTCTGACAATAAAATTGGTTGCGTAGTTTCACTCAAATGTGCATTTTTTATAGCTTTCGTCTCGTCAATGAACCTTAAATTCATTTGATTTCCTTCTTCATCACCTGAAGAGAAGTTAAAAATACTCTTATTTTCTATATCCACTTTACTAGCCTTTCTCTTTATCGCTGATTAATCGTAATAATTTAACATATGGATTATTGAGATCATATGTATAATAATTCCAAGCCATGTTTATGGCTAGGCTCTTAACCACTAAGACTAATCCTTTTTTATTAAGTAAATATTAATTTTCCTGTTATTATTATCAACCTGCAGGGTAAACGCATCTAAATTTGTTCAATTATTTTTAATAAATATTCTGGTTTAGCCCATGCTTTAAGCTGTTTTCTACGAATGCTGGCTTTATAGGAGTCTTCTTTTTTTAATAGTGCCAGTGCCATTTTCTCATCCAAGATAAATTTAATGCGCTATTTTCATTTCTTACCCTGCAACTATCTTCTTTAAATGTAACATCCATAACCCAATGTAATTTATTTTCAATATGCCAATGCGAACGAATGGCACGCATAATTTTTTCTGGAGACTTTGGTGATAACGAACTAATAAAATAGCGAATTTCAATAAAAATATTATCGCCAATTTCTCGAGTAGATTTTTATTTGATTAAGCTTGCAATATTTTTCCATTTTTTTGATAATAATGGTTGATACATTGCAGGCAAAACGGTGCATTCTCTCGATTCTATGCGTCCATGAGAACACTCGATATTATCAACAGCAGTATAATATAATCTTGTATTTTCAGGTTGATTCATAACTTTTTCAATTGTATCAGTTAACGCCTCTTCTAATGTGCCTTGATTAGCTTTTACTGTTAAGACATAATCGCCAGAAAGAGAAATTATTTTTTCTGCTATATTTCTTTGACAGCCCATAGCATCAATCGTAATAATTGCCTCCTTAATGGCAATTTGCTCTAATAACTCAGGTATTGCTATGATTTCATTACTTTTGCTGTTAACTTTTATTTGTCCCAAGCTTAGTTCATTTTCACAAGACCATGCACTAACAACATGTAACCCTTTTAACCCTTTACTACGCTGGTGAGAGCCTCTCAATGTTTTACCGTCTACAGCAATAACACTTTCAGGCAATAATGATTTTAAATTAGATAACCAATCCAACCATGCTTTTTGAAAACTGTTGGGGTCTAAACGAGAAAATAATCGCTCAAACGTATCATGAGATGGGATTCCATGATTTAGTTCAAAATGATTTTTAAACCAGTTAAAATGCACATTACCAAAGTCTTCAATTTCACCAAAGCTTTGTGCGCCGGCTATTACCGAGAGTATCGCCACCCCTAGGATATCAAGTAGTTTATGACGTTTAGTACGTTCAATACGCGGAGCTTCAATTTCACTAAATATTTCTTCAAAAGTCGCTCGCATTTTTTTCTCCCGTAAGTACAAGATTAAAAAATAACTGCTTTTAATTCAATTGTCTAAAATTTAGATGCGTTTACCCTGATCAACCTGCTCTGTACCCAACAGAAAGCAATAACATGACTTTTTGTAGGGTACAGAGATCAACCTGTCCTAAGATAGCGATTTTAACTGCGTCTTGTTGCTTTGCTTGAATACATATCATCTTGCGATAAAAATGTATTTTTCTCACGATGTGTAATCATATTGTCTATTAATCTTTTGCACTTCAAGATAGTTTAAGCATAAAAGTAGCCTTATAAGAACAATTAATATACAATCTGAATTCATTTGAATAACCGTTAAAAAGGCAAAATATGCTAACCAATGAAAAGACCTCTAAATACGCTTGGGTTGTTCTATCTGCCAGCTGTTTATTTTTACTTTATGACTATATCTTGCAAATTTTCCCAAGTGTAATGACCAATGAATTGATGCATGCATTCGATATTAATGCGACTAAACTCGGTAATCTAGCGGCTTTTTTTCTTTATAGTTATTTAATTGCGCAATTATTTGCAGGGCCGCTAATTGATAAATTTGGTGCAAGAATCTGTGCAACTATTGCTATTGGATTGTGTGCTTTAGGTAGCCTATTTTTTTCCCTTTCACACCTTTTATGGCATGCCACCTTAGCGCGTGGCTTAATGGGAGTTGGCGCAGCTTTTGCAACAGTGAGCTATATGAAAATTGCTGCAACTTGGTTTCCACAAAGATTATTCGCTTTCATTGCTGGATTATTAACAATTCCCGTGATGTTTGGGGCACTCTTTGGTGCTGCACCCATGGCATTTTTAGTCAATCATATTGGTTGGCATCAAAGCTTATTATATACAGCTATTATTGGATTTGTTATTACCTTATTTTATGGCATCGTTGCAAAAGATAAACCTAAAAATAAGTGTCTTACTGCAGAAAAAATAGATTATGCTGGCTTAATCAAGCTGATTAAAAATAAAAAAAATTGGTACTTAACGATTTACAGCGGTTTAGCATTTGCGCCCTTGTTGGTTTTTGGCGGATTATGGGGTAATCCTTTTTTAGTAGAAGCTTATCATCTTAATAATACCATGGCCGCCAGTTTCACTTCATTAGTTTTTATTGGTCTTGCTATTGGTGGGCCTTTATTTGGTTATATTTCTGATAAACTACAAAATCGTATTAAAGTTATTTTTTGGGGTACTTTATTAGGTTTATTATGTTTATGCATTATTATTTATGTTCCTCATTTACCATTAAGTTTATTAGCTTTATTGATTATGATGTTCGGACTAGGTGGCTCAGTGTTTATGTTAGCATTTGCAATGGGTAAAGAGCTTAACCCGATTGGTTTCGCAGCTTCAATTATTGCCCTCATTAATACGGGCGATGCAATTTTTGCAGCTGTATCACAACCCTTAGTTGGTAAATTGTTAGATCTCACATGGCAAAATAAAATTATTAACGGCGTACATTATTTTTCTACAAACAATTACAAAATAGCTTTATTACTATTGCCCATTTATTTAATGATTGCAATTATTTTTCTATGGCCACTACGTCATGAGACCATACCAGCTGATCACACAAGCTATTAATCGGCATCATCAATAATTTCTTATCATCTAAGCAAGTGGCTAAAATACTTTCTGCTTGCTTTGTTGGATAATGCTGTAATAAACTCTGCTCAAATTTACGTACCAGTATTGGCATGCCTTCAGCTCGTCGTCGCTTATGGCCAATCGGATAATCGACTTGTACCCGATCAGTGCAAGTACCATCAGTAAAGAAAATTTGTATTGCATTTCCTATCGCGCGTTTATCCGGATCCAGATACTCTTGAGAAAAAGTGATATTTTCATTCACTTGCATTTTTTCTCGCAACTGATCAATTAATATATTTTTTGCAATAGCATCTTCGTAATGCGCAGCGGTTAATTCACCAAAAATTAACCCAATGGCTACCATATATTGCAAGCAATGGTCTCTATCAGCGGGATTATGTAATTCGCCTGCTTTGCTAATAATACGCACCGCGGACTCTTGCGTTTCAATAACAATACGTTCAATATCGGCAAACTTATTTTTGACTTGCTCATGCAGTTTTATTGCGCATTCAACGGCTGTTTGTGCATGAAACTCTGCTGGAAATGATATTTTAAATAAAATATTTTCCATCACATAACTGCCATAGTCACGTTGAAATTTTAAACTGTTTCCTTTGAATAAAACATCTTGAAATCCCCAACCTTTTGCCGTAATTGCGCTGGGATAACCCATTTCACCCTTCATTGCAATTAACGCTAAACGCACAGCTCGACTGGTTGCATCTCCAGCCGCCCATGATTTTCTTGAACCAGTATTAGGTGCATGCCGATAAGTTCGTAAGCTCTGCCCATCCACAAATGCTAATGATAATGCATTTAATATTTGTTCGCGATTTCCGCCCAGCATATAAGTTGCAACAGCGGTAGATGCAACCTTAACTAAAATAACATGATCTAAACCTACACGATTAAATGCATTTTCTAATGCCAAACAGCCTTGAATTTCATGTGCTTTAATCATCATCGTTAAAACATCATGTACCGTAAATTCACGTTGACTTTTATCACTACGTCGTCCCATATAATCAGCAACAGCCAAAATAGCGCCTAAATTATCTGAAGGATGTCCCCATTCAGCCGCAAGCCAAGTATCATTAAAATCTAACCAACGTACCATCGTGCCAATATTAAATGCTGCCTGTACAGGATCTAATTCATAATCAGTTCCCGGTACTTTGACACCTTGTGAAATTGTCATACCAGGAACAAGGTTGCCTAATAATTTAGTACATGCCGGATAAGCCAGCGCCATAAAGCCACAAGCTAAAGTATCTATCAAACAATATTTTGCCGTCGTATATGCTTCTTCACTGGTTATCTTAAAATCTAAAACATAATCAGCAATCGTTTGCATGACTTGATCAAACTCCGGTCTTAGATTTTGCTCTACTGAATTTTGCATGTATGTATCCTATTAGCTACGTTCTGTCACTGATATAAACGCTAAGGGTTCAGAACCTATGTAATCTGCATTAGGTCGAATCAATTTATTATTAGCACGCTGTTCAATAATATGTGCAGCCCACCCAGTGATACGCGAAAAAACAAATAAGGGTGTAAACATTTCAGTTGGGATATCACAAAAATGATAAGCTGTAGCACTATAAAAATCTAAATTAGGGAACAGTTTTTTTTCACGCCACATGATTTGCTCAATACGTTCAGATACTTGGTATAAATAAGCATCAGCGGCATTACTAGATAATTTTTCTGACCACCGCTTAATAATGTCTGAGCGTGGGTCGCAGGTCTTATAAACACGATGACCAAAGCCCATCACAAGTTGTTTATTTGCTAACGCGGCTAATAATCCTTGCTCTGCACTTTCTGCATCTTGGTATTGTGCAATTAAACCCATAGCTTCTTCATTGGCGCCACCATGTAATGGTCCTCGTAACGTACCAATGGCTGAAGTGACAGCTGAATAAAAGTCAGATAAAGTAGCTGCGGTTACTCGTGCAGCAAAAGTTGAAGCATTAAACTCATGCTCAGCATACAAAATTAATGACGCATCAATACATTGTATTTGTAATGCCTCTGGTTTTTTTTGATGTAACAAATGCAAGAAATACGCCGCTGTACTTTCATCTGTTAGTGCTGTTTCAATACGTTGACCCGTTTGATGATAATGATACCAGTACATTAACATTGCAGGAAAAATAGCTACCAGTCTATCCGCAATTGCATATTCGTCATATTGAGATGATTCTGGCTCGATTGTACCTAAGCTTGCACATGCAACACTTAATACATTCATGGGGTGTGCTGTTTTCGGAATATTTTCCAATATGACTTTAAGTGCTGTTGGTAAATTTCTCAAATTAACCAATTTTTGTCGATAAGCTTTTAGTTCTTTTTGGTTTGGTAAATGACCATAAATTAATAAAAATGCAACTTCTTCAAAGCAAGCTTTTTCAGCTAAATCTTCAATAGCATAGCCACGATAAGTTAAACCAACACCTTCTTTTCCTACCGTTGAAACAGCAGTTTCACCCACTGAAACACCAGCTAAACCCGCGGACTTCCCTGTTCCCATATTTTATTCCTTTTATTTGTCAGTTTCTGTTTGAAATAATCGATCAAGTTTTTCTTCAAATGCATGATAATCTAGCGTCTGATATAGTGCATCTCTTGTTTGCATGTTATTTAATACCGCTTTTTGCGTTTTATCTTGACGTATTGCCTGAAAAACTGACTCTGCGGCTAAACTCATAGCACGAAAAGCACTTAACGGATATAATACTAACGAAATGCCCACAGCAGCCAATTCATCCATAGTAAATAATGGCGTTTTTCCAAATTCGGTAATATTTGCTAAGACGGGTACAGAGATAGCATCTGTAAATTTTTGGTATTGAGATAAATCTTGCATTGCTTCAGCAAAAATCATATCCGCGCCGGCCTCAACACAAGCACGAGCACGTTCAATCGCTGCGTCTAATCCTTCAACTGCAAGTGCATCGGTTCTTGCCATAATCACAAAATCAGGATCTGTTTTTGCATCCACAGCTGCCTTAATACGATTAATCATTTCATCTTGTGTTACAATTGCTTTATTCGGCCTATGGCCACAACGCTTTGCTGAGATTTGATCTTCAAGATGTAAACCGGCAGCCCCAGCTTTAATCATTTCTTTGACTGTACGCGCAATATTAAATGCACCACCCCAACCTGTATCTGCATCGACTAATAAAGGTAAATCACAAGCGCCAGTAATACGGCGAATATCTTCCAATACATTATCTAAACTTGTCATCCCTAAATCTGGTAAGCCATACGAGGCATTTGCCACACCAGCGCCTGATAAATAAATGGCATTAAATCCTGCTTGTTTTGCCTGCATAGCTGCATAGGCATTGATAACACCAACCAGTTGCAAGGGATGCTCTTTTATAAGTGCTTTTTTCAATAAATAACCTTTTGAGAGCATATTAATTTCCTTAATGTTGCGCTGGCATCTCATAAACTGGTTGACACTTTGTTTCCTTAATCATAAATAAAGCAAATATCAAACCGATGATGGAAACTAAAGGCACAACAAATAATGCCATATGATAGTTACCCACACTGTAAATTGGCACGCCATTAGGGCTAGTTGCACCATCCCAAAATAAATGCAATAAATAACCTACAAATGGTTGCAGTATAGCACCACCAGCCACGACCATCATATTATTAAAGCCCATCGCAGAACCTACATTATCAGGACGATTATTGTCTTTGACAATAGCAAAAGTTAATGTTTGGCTACCTGCTGAAAATCCAAAAATCACAAATAGTGGGAAAATTAGCCAATAAGGAACACTAGAAACATAAATTAAAATAAATGAACTGATAATAGATAACGTTGAACACAGAATAAGTGAGGTCTTACGCTTTTTAGTACGTTCAGAAAACCAGCCAATGAAAGGACTACCCAAAGCAACGCCCCACCATGTCATCGCTACAGCAACGGCAGCTTCAGTATTACTTAAATGAAACTTTGCCATTAAAAATGGAATTCCCCACAACCCTGCTATCACTAAAATAGGCGCCCAAGAAGTGAAGGCAAAAATAGCAACATTCCAAGATTGGGGTTTACGACACACACGTTTTAATCGCATCCACTCATTATGGGTATCAATCTTATGGTGTTGATAATGCTTTTTAGGCCCATCTCGAACAATTAAACCAATAAAAAACATAATAACAAAACCAACAGAGGCAATAGTTAATATGGTCGAACGCCAACCAAAAGAACTTACAGCATGGGCAAGTAAACTTGTACCAATTAAAGCACCAACTGAACTTAATAATTGTAATATCCCTGCTAAAATTGCAAAGTAGTGACTAGGAAACCAGCGAGAAACTAATAACAATGTTCCGGTAAATGCAAAAGCAGAACCTATCCCCATTAAGAAACGACCAGCAGCCGCTTCTACGACTGAATGAGCCAATCCAAAAGATAATGCGCCTAGTGCACAAACACAAGAAGCAAAAGTTAGTAAAATTCTGGGGCCAAAGCGATCAAATAGCAAGCCCGCCGGCAGTTGCATGGGTGTATAAGCATAATAATAAAAAGCGGATAGAACACCCAAGCCTCCCGCGCCGATTTGTAAATCTCGCATTAACTCATTTGTCATCACACCAGGAGAAATTTGTATAAAAAATTCGTAAACAAAAAAAGAGGCACTCAATAAACAAATAATACTTGCTTTGAATAAACTTGGTTTATAACTCTGTTCATTATTTTTCGTCATAAAAAATCCATTACTTTGTTATCTATTTTTTAGTTTCGTCTGAAAATATTTTATTCAGATTTCATATTTAGACTTTTAGCCTGCTAATTCATATAATATCATGTGTTCTAGCATGATTAAATTTTACAAGCATAAGCCCGTTAACATAACGTATAAGGTTACCAACACACTATGTTAAATTTCGATGTTTTTTGTTAAGTTAAAATGTTAAACATTACAACTATTAATTTAATCACCACTACTGTACAAGAACTTAAAGAGAAAGTCTAAAAATATGTTTTCACAGAAAATGTCCTACTGCCTAAATAGTAATCAACTGTTTGAAAAATTAGCACTTTTCCCTTTTGCAATTTGCTTAGATAGCCAAACGCATATCACACAAATGGGTAGATTTGATATTATGAGTGCTGCGCCTGAGATAACTTTTCGGATATCTGATGGACAAGGTTATTTAACTCAGCATGGCATAGATAAAAAAATGGCCATTGAAGATGCTTTGGATTATTTAATCTCAGAACAACAAAAAAATATACCAAATAAAACCGCACTGACAGATAATCAAATGCCTTTTTGGGGCGGCATTATGGGGCTGTTAAGTTATGATTTTGCAAGATCGATTGAAACATTACCTCAAATTGCTCAAACTGATGTGGAATTCCCAACCGTTATCATCGGATTATATGCTTGGGCGATTGTCAGCGATCATAAAAATAAAACAACTTTTTTTGTCTCTTATCTATCAACATCCAAAGCCAATAAAATTTATCAAGAAATACAAGCAACCTTAAATTTAGCAGCTACAAAGTATCCTACTTTCTCTTTAAAAAATAAATTTAAAAGTAATATGTCGTATGAAGTTTATCAGCAAAAATTACAAAAAATATTACAATATATTTATGACGGAGAATGTTATGAAGTCAACTTTGCACAACGTTTGCATGCACAATATCAGGGTTCACCTTTTGAATTATATTTGTTTCTAAAACAGCATAACCCCGCACCTTTTGGTGCTTATATGCATACACCCTATGGTGATATCGTTAGCTGCTCCCCTGAAAAGTTTTTACATATACACAATAATCATATAGAAACAAAACCCATAAAAGGTACTCGTCCTAGAGGAAACACAGTAGAAAAAGACGCACTACTTGCAAAAGAATTACAACAGAGCGAAAAAGATCATGCCGAAAACTTAATGATTGTTGATTTAATGCGAAATGATTTAAGTAAAATTTGTCAACCTAAATCCATTCATGTACCTAAACTTTGCCATCTAGAAAGCTTTACCAACGTACATCATTTAGTGAGTACCATCGAAGGTCAATTAAATCCTCAAACAACGTTAAAAGATATTATATACGCAACTTTTCCGGGGGGGTCAATTACGGGTGCGCCAAAGATCCGCGCCATGCAAATTATTGACGAGCTTGAACCACATCGACGTAATATTTATTGTGGCAGTTTATTTTATTATGATATCCGAGGCGAAATGAATAGTAATATTTTGATTCGCACTTTACTATGCCAACAAGGAAATGCGTATATCTATGGTGGTGGTGCGATAGTGAGTGATTCAAACATAGAAGATGAATACGCTGAAAGTTTAGCCAAGGTAATGAATATCATTCAATTATTAGAACAAAAATAATCATGGAAAATTCTTATTTATCGATATACCTGAGCTGCTTTAGAATATGATTTTAATTAATATATTTGAATCGTACTAAGTAACTGATTATTACTTCTCTCAAAACGCCTAATACAACTTAATTATTGTTTTGGCTTGCTTGCTCATTCATCGCATCCAATTGCTGCTGAACAGCTTGTGCTTGTGTCTGTGTATTATCAGTATTAGCCTCTGTACTTGCATCTGCACTAGCATCAACTGCACTCGCATGATAAGCACTACCCGGTGCAAAATACACCGGCGTTGGCACGGTATGAAACGAGGTATGATTTGATGTTTGATAAACTTGTGGTGCAGTCGCTTGACGGGTAATTATTGGTTGTTCTGTGCGAGTTACTGTATGTTGTACATTAACCTTTGTGGTCACATTTGGATTATCTGGCAGGGTTACTGGCACATTGACGCTGTTGCTAGGTATATTGGTTTCGTTCGCTTGCTGTTGTGGTAACCTGTTCTTAGAAATGACGCGATTAGTTGCATTATCAGATGCGTTTTCTGCTGCTGTATTATTGGTAATAACATCATCTGTAATGTCTACACTAGCTGCTTTTTTTGTAGATTGGTTGCCATTAGTATTATTACTTGAGTTTTGAGCGTTATTTTGAGTTTGTTGCGATTGACTAGAAAATAATTGTAATGCCGCTAATTGCGTTTTTGACTTTTGGAGCGAGGCTACTTTACTCTCTGGAAATTCTTCTGCCTGCTCAGCCATTGCCAAATGCATTGTTGAAATCTGTGGATCTTGTATCCACAGTGGTTTTTGATTAATTATTGCAGCACTGTCCATATCATAGCTCGCATAAGCTAAACCCCCAAAAATAATTGACGCTGTAAAAACACCAATTGTATATCGCACACGCATGAAACTATCCTACTCGATAAACTTACTATAAATATACTACATAAATGAAGGTCTGACGAGCTAGAAACGTTTTAATAATAAAGAGAATAGATACTTGGGTACATTCCTGCGCGAGTGCGCAGGAATAGCAAAACAACTGAAGTGAAGCGCAGAAAAAAAATATTGCTAACTACGACAACCAGGGGTGCGAATCATCGATGCTTTGCCAGAAACCTCTTCTATTAATCGCTGAGCTGCTATTTCAAGCGAAGACGAAGAAATCATGGTTATTCTAAACTTCTGACCACTTATATTTAGAAGGCTTGCTTGAGACACTCCAGCAGCCTCGTGATTGTCAACACAAGCCGGTTGCTCACGAATAGTAGCTTGCAGTCTTTTTACTTGCTCTGGATTCGAAGAACGAAATCCCACGCTATCATGAGTGCCTTTGGAAGCTTTAAACATACTCATCATCATTATGGTACCCTCACCAGTTATTTATTTGTTCTTACTATATTCAGTATAAGTAATTAAGCTTAACTAAATATTAAGATTTTTAATTTAAGGGCTATTAACAACATAGTTATATTCATCAGTTGCCAACCAGCGTTTTCCTATTATTGTTATTGCATGATCCACGTTCTGCAATTTTTTATCTGCTTAAGCAACCCTAATATTAAACGCAACTTAACTAAAACGTTAGCTAGGTATAGCACAGACTCATTAATACACAAACAGTTTTTTATTTTATGCTTTAATTAATAAGTATTTAATAATATTATTTTTTACACTAAAGTTGCGACATATAAAGCGCCTATTTCCCTACTAGGATAAACAATTTCATAATAAAAAACAATGGATTAAAAATATTTAATCCTTACAAAACTGCAAGCTCACTAGCACATAATAAAGCCATAAAATACAAGTCTAAAAAATTTACAAGTAATGTATAAAATGGTAAAGTATTGATTTATTGTCTAAAATCTATATGGCTAATAACTTTTGAGAATAAAATTTACGGGTTTCAAATTTAGCAGGTAGAAAATTGTGCAAAACTAACGGGATATTCGCACTAGTTGCATTACTCCTGTACTAAAAGGGAATTAACACTGATATGTTTGTTGTTGACAGAATTGTTGCCATTTTAAGGCCTACTGATAAAATGCTACATTGGATAAAAGATTTACCCAATGCGCCTGATATCATGACCATCAAAAACCTTCAGACAGATTGCACTGCGCTGCTATTACCCCCTTTTGAAAGCCCACGTCAAGCAGATGCTTATATCAAAGGCATATACGAAGGTATCTTTGAAAGTGAACTAATTTCTTGGGGTGTGCCCAAAGAAGAGTGGCCAGAAAATCGAACTTATCCATTATTTAAGCAATGGTTTAATACGGAATTCCATTCGGTATTATTTGATATCGCATTTCTTGAAGAAGAAAAAAAACGCAACGCCGCTGGGTAAACATAAACTTACTAAAATTCTATCGCTCAGCGATTATTCATTTGAGTTTGTTTTGGCTTCATCACGTAATACGCGTCTTAAAATTTTCCCAACATTCGTTTTAGGTAAATCATCCCTAAAAGCTACGACTTTAGGTACCTTATATGCCGTTAAATTTTCCCGACAATAAGCAATAACCTGTTCTTTTGTTAAGTCTGGATCTTTTTTTACAATAAATGCTTTCACCATTTCACCTGAAATTTTTTGAGGCACACCAACAACGGCTGCCTCTAAAACACCAGGATGCGAAACGATGACACTTTCAACCTCATTGGGATACACATTGAAACCAGAAACAACAATCATGTCTTTTTTACGTTCACGAATGTACACAAAGCCATTACTATCAACAGAAGCCATATCGCCTGTTTTTAAAAAACCATCTTGTGTAAAACTTGCTTTTGTTTCTTCTGGCTTATTCCAATAGCCTCGCATAACTTGAGGCCCGCGGACACACAATTCACCAACCTCACCTATTGTGACTTCTTTTCCATCATCATCACGAATACTAATTTCTGTTGATGGAATCGGTAGACCAATTGAACCATTATAATGCTGCATATTTAATGGGTTTATCGTTACCGCTGGTGATGTTTCTGTTAAACCATAAGCTTCAAGCAATGGATGACCTGTTACTTTTTCCCATTGCTCAGCAACAGCTTTTTGTACCGCCATACCGCCGCCTAATGCAAATTTCAAATGTGAAAAATCTAGTTGCTTAAATTCACTATTATTTGCAAGCGCATTAAATAAAGTATTTACACCTGTTAATGCGGTAAATTTTTCGACCTTTTTTAAGGTTTTAACGAAGTCTTTAATATCTCGAGGATTAGTAATTAAAATATTTTTACCGCCGACTTTAATAAATAATAAACAGTTCGCAAGCAAAGAAAATATATGGTAAAGCGGTAATGGTGTAATTATAATTTCTTTACCTTCTTGTAAAATGGACTTAACCCAAGCAGAGGTTTGCTCTAAATTCGCAATAATATTACGATGCGTTAAAATTGCACCTTTGGCAACGCCTGTTGTACCGCCAGTATATTGTAAAAACGCAATATCTTCAGGACGAATACATAAGCGTTTAAATGGTAGCTTCGCACCTTGCTCTAGCACAGTTGTCAATTTTATTGCATTGGGGATATGATAGTCTGGCACCATTTTTTTTAGATATTTAACAGCAAAATTAATAACGGTTTTCTTCACACTAGGAAATAAGTCACCAATTTCAGTGATAATAACATTTTTTATTTTAGATTCAGCAACTACATGCTGCACAGTATCAGCAAAATTAGCTAATACAATAATAGTTTCAACACCTGCGTCATAAACCTGATGTAATAATTCGCGTCTTGTATAAAGCGGATTAACATTGACAACAGTTAAGCCTGCTCTTAATGCACCAAACAAACAAATCGGATATTGTAAAAGATTAGGCATCATAATCGCAACGCGATCACCTGCTTTACAACTTAATGTTTCAGTCAAGTAAGCGGCAAATGCTTGGGTGAGTTTATCAAGCTGGTGATACGTAATCGATGTGCCCATATTTTCAAATGCTTCGTTATGTTTGAACTTTACAACACCTTGCTCAAAGACATCAACGACTGATTGGAAAGCTTCAGGGTTAATTTCATGCGGGATATTATTAGGGTAATTTTTTAACCAGATTTTATCCATAACTTGAAGCTCCTTAGATAAAAAAATCATATTATTAAGGTTTATAATAACACAAAATAAAAAAACTATAACATGATTGCAAGCATCAACTTTCTGTAGTTTCCAAAATCACAAAATACGTGTAAGATAAATTCTCGTGTATTAACCCTTCAAAAGTTTAGGAATTAAAGATGCAGCGAACTCAACTACCCATTCAATTTAAAGGCAGTCTATTCACGCTTACAATTTTACAAATACAACAAAATGGAATGACAAAAGTAGATGAGTACTTAGCTGAAAGTATTAAAAAAGCCCCTAATTTTTTTATTAATGCGCCAATTATTGTTGATATAACAGATCTCACAATAGACAAAGAGACATTAGATTCAATTTTAAATATTTTACGTTCGTATGATTTAATTCCTATTGGCGCAATGACTAAAGATCCACAATTGCAACATCATATATTAGCAAAAGGACTGGCTATTTTTCCAAGTAACAAACAAACCGTACCATTAGCTCAAGAAAAAACAGCGCCTAAAAAGGAAACAAAATCAAGCACAGAAAATAAGGCAAAGAACCCAACTAAATTAATATTAGCGCCAGTGCGTTCTGGACAACAAATCTATGCTAAAGATGCTGACCTAGTCATTTTAAATTCGGTCAGTCATGGCGCGGAAGTTATTGCTGATGGTAATATTCACGTTTATGGAACACTTAATGGGCGCGCATTAGCTGGCGTTAATGGTAATGCGCAAGCTCGAATTTTTTGTAAAAAATTAAATGCAGAATTAATCTCCATTGCCGGTTTATACCAATTAAGTGAAGATTTTAAACATCTAAATGCTGATGAAAATATGCAAGTTTTTCTTGCCGATGAGCAATTGCATGTTGAGTCATTAAGTTAAATTTCTTTTAGTCTCAAAAAATCATATATTTGGTAGTGTCCTGTGCCTGCGGCTTGTTTATAGGGTTCAATTGTTAAAGTCATCTGTAATTTAGAAAATAAGGTGCTCATCTATGCGAACATTTGCCCTGTATAGATAAATCTTTCTTAAAACAGACTTGTAAAACAAATCGTGATAAGTAACACGGATTTTTGCAAACCAACCGTAAGTCAAAACTCTTTTACTCCATGAAAAAAAGGTGTATCATATAATCTAGTTTTCGCGCAATTGCGAAACGTTTAGTAAGTGCATTGATCGCACAAAAACTTAAACGATTAGTTGGCTAAATAGAAGGAATAGCACATTGGCACACATTATTGTAGTTACCTCAGGTAAAGGTGGCGTTGGTAAAACCACATCAAGTGCAGCAATCGCAAGTGGTTTAGCAATGGCTGGTCATAAAACGATAGTTATTGACTTTGATGTTGGTTTAAGAAACCTTGATTTGATAATGGGCTGCGAACGCCGTGTTGTTTATGACTTCGTTAATGTAGTCAAAAAAGAGGCTACGTTAAAACAAGCCATGATTAAAGATAAACGGCTTGAAAATCTATTTATCTTACCTGCATCACAAACACGTGATAAAGATGCTCTAGAAAAAGAAGCTGTTGGCGAAATACTTGATGAATTGAAAAAAGAATTTGATTACATTATATGTGATTCACCAGCAGGTATTGAGAAAGGTGCTTTCATGGCAATGTACTATGCCGATAGCGCTATTATTGTTACTAATCCTGAAGTTTCTTCAGTGCGAGATTCCGATAGAATTTTAGGTATTCTAGCCAGTAAGTCTCAACGTGCCGAATCTGGTGCCGAACCAATTAAAGAACATTTATTATTAACGCGCTACTCTCCTGCTCGAGTTGAAAGCGGCGATATGCTAAGCATTGACGATGTCATGGATATTCTTGCGGTGCCTTTACTGGGCGTTATTCCGGAATCACAAGCAGTATTAAAAGCCTCTAATAGCGGTACGCCGGTTATTTTAGATGAGCAAAGTGATGCTGGTCAAGCTTATGGGGATGCAATTGCCAGATTATTAGGCGAAGATCGTCCTCTGCGTTTCACTAAAATGCAAAAACAAGGATTGTTAAAACGACTATTTAAACAGAAAGAAGGAGCAGCTGTATGAAACGCATATTAAAGTTACTTCAATCAAATAAAAAAACCTCCGCTTCAATTGCCAAAGAGCGTTTACAGATTATTATTTCTCATGAAAGAACCAAAAAAGATCGTGCGCATTTATTAGAAAGTATGCAGCAAGAATTAATTGAAGTTATTGCAAGACACTTACAACTCGCACCCGGTTCTGTTAAAGATCAAATCAAATTAGATTTAGCGCAAAATGAAGGACAGTCTGTGCTAGAGTTAAATATTACACTTCCGGATGATGAATTAGTTGCAGCAGCAATTGAATAAATAAAAAGCAGGTATGATAACCTGCTTTTCCTCTGGCCACGACAAAAATCATGGTGTTAGCTCCTGATAGGTTGGATTTTTCAAAATTTTAGCAACCTCTCTCAATTTTTTTACTGTTACACACCGATTAACAAAGCAATCAGTTAGTAACTCTA
>PAMH01000025.1 GCA_002707205.1 Legionellales bacterium | reverse complement strand
AAATTAAATAACTATAAAGAAAAAAAGCCGCTAGATTACCGAGTTTAGTCGCATTAATATCGAATGCATGCATCAATTCATTGGTCATTACACTTGGGAAAATTTGCAAGATATAGTCATAAAGTAAAAATAAACAGCTGGCAGATAGAACAACCCAAGCGTATTTAGAGGTCTTTTCATTGGTTAGCATATTTTGCCTTTTTAACGGTTATTCAAATGAATTCAGATTGTATATTAATTGTTCTTATAAGGCTACTTTTATGCTTAAACTATCTTGAAGTGCAAAAGATTAATAGACAATATGATTACACATCGTGAGAAAAATACATTTTTATCGCAAGATGATATGTATTCAAGCAAAGCAACAAGACGCAGTTAAAATCGCTATCTTAGGACAGGTTGATCTCTGTACCCTACAAAAAGTCATGTTATTGCTTTCTGTTGGGTACAGAGCAGGTTGATCAGGGTAAACGCATCTAAATTTTAGACAATTGAATTAAAAGCAGTTATTTTTTAATCTTGTACTTACGGGAGAAAAAAATGCGAGCGACTTTTGAAGAAATATTTAGTGAAATTGAAGCTCCGCGTATTGAACGTACTAAACGTCATAAACTACTTGATATCCTAGGGGTGGCGATACTCTCGGTAATAGCCGGCGCACAAAGCTTTGGTGAAATTGAAGACTTTGGTAATGTGCATTTTAACTGGTTTAAAAATCATTTTGAACTAAGTCATGGAATCCTATCTCACGATACGTTTGAGCGATTATTTTCTCGTTTAGACCCCAACAGTTTTCAAAAAGCATGGTTGGATTGGTTATCTAATTTAAAATCATTATTGCCTGAAAGTGTTATTGCTGTAGANGGTAAAACATTGAGAGGCTCTCACCAGCGTAGTAAAGGGTTAAAAGGGTTACATGTTGTTAGTGCATGGTCTTGTGAAAATGAACTAAGCTTGGGACAAATAAAAGTTAACAGCAAAAGTAATGAAATCATAGCAATACCTGAGTTATTAGAGCAAATTGCCATTAAGGAGGCAATTATTACGATTGATGCTATGGGCTGTCAAAGAAATATAGCAGAAAAAATAATTTCNCTTTCTGGCGATTATGTCTTAACAGTAAAAGCTAATCAAGGCACATTAGAAGAGGCNTTAACTGATACAATTGAAAAAGTNATGAATCAACCTGAAAATNCAAGATNATATTATACTGCTGTTGATAATATCGAGTGTTCTCATGGACGCATAGAATCGAGAGAATGCACCGTTTTGCCTGCAATGTATCAACCATTATTATCAAAAAAATGGAAAAATATTGCAAGCTTAATCAAATTAAAATCTACTCGAGAAATTGGCGATAATACTTTTATTGAAACTCGCTATTTTATTAGTTCGTTATCACCAAAGTCTCCAGAAAAAATTATGCGTGCCATTCGTTCGCATTGGCATATTGAAAATAAATTACATTGGGTTATGGATGTTACATTTAAAGAAGATAGTTGCAGGGTAAGAAATGAAAATAGCGCATTAAATTTATCTTGGATGAGAAAATGGCACTGGCACTATTAAAAAAAGAAGACTCCTATAAAGCCAGCATTCGTAGAAAACAGCTNAAAGCATGGGCTAAACCAGAATATCTATTAAAAATAATTGAACAAATTTAGATGCGTTTACCCTGGTAGGTTTTTTATGAGTCAATTCGTTAATAATTTGATAAGATTTAACTTCTACAATGGCTTACAACAATAAGTTTTATGTAAATTAGGCTTAATGACGAGGAATGTAATATTGCATATTTCTCATATCTAGTAGTCACTTTAATAAGAAATGGCTATTTAAACGAATAATTAGTAAAAGAAGTGAGTATCATGAACANAGATANAAGAGTGGAATATTTGNAACGTATAAAGAANTAATNGCNAATCATTANNCNNAATGCCTCCTGAGGCACAAGATGATAAAGTTATTGTCCGTGCTGCAGTTAAGCAAAGTGGTGAGGAATTTCAATACGCCTCTCCTGAGCTTAAAGCGGATAAAGATGTTGTCCTTGCTGCAGTTAAGGAAAATGGTTTGGCATTACAATACGCCTCTCCTGAGCTTAAAGCGGATAAAGATGTTGTCCTTGCTGCAGTTAAGGAAAATGGTTTTGCATTAAAATACGCCTCTGATGAGCTTAAAAAGGATAAAGATGTTGTTCGTGCTGCAATTAGCAAATATGTACAGGCATTAAAGAATGCCTCTAAGACACTTAAAAACGATTACCACTTTATGCTTGAGGCGACTAGTAAAAGTTTGGAGGCACTTGAATACGCCTCTCCTGAGCTTAAAGCTGATAAAAAATTTGTCTATGCTTTAGTTAGGAAAAATCGTATAGCATTACGACGAGATGCCTCTAATGAAGTTCAGGAAGATAATAAATTCCCAAGAATTAACCAGACACATTCTTATAGTCTAAAAAAAGAGGCTTGCAATGGCCATCTTACAATCCTTAACTCATTGATTCAAAATTTATTAAAAGAATACATAAACGATAGAGAATCAGAGCGGAATAATGATCAGGGACGTAACTACCAGCATTACTTTGCTTTTTTTAAAGGCAAAAAAGCACATGCACAGACTAAAATTGACGCTGCAAAAAATTTAATTAACGTTTTAGATACAAATAATAAACAAAGAATATTTTTTACATCTGATCAGCTAGATGCATTAAAAGATGGACGGCTAGGTGTTATTTGTAAAGAGCTAAAAGCTGTTGGTATTAATTTACAAGCAAAAAGGCTATCCTCTCAGCCGCAACGTAACCGTCAAATTAGACACTCCGATTACTCCGTACAAACACCGGAAATATCTCCCTTTTAATTTTTCGGAGATAATAATGCGCGTTGAAGACAAAAATTCCAAACAAGACAATTGGTTCAAACATATTGCTGCTCGGGAGCAAAGTGGTAATCCGCAGTGGCAGTATTGTTTAGAAAATGATTTGAGCGCTGTGCAGTTTGGTTATTGGCGCAAACGGTTCTTAAAACATCATCATGAAAACAATAACCCATAATCAACATTTAATCTGTGTGATTCAATGGCAAGCATTTTGATTTGGTTAAAAGACTAATATTATAGATTTAGGGACACGCCCTAAGTATATTTTCTTTAATTATTCATCAGTTGTGATATAATCGCAATATAATATTATTATAAAAAAGTAAAACTAATGACTAACAAAATATTTTCATCTGCACAAGAAACACGAAACAGCCAAGAGTCTCCTAAGTTTAAAAAATATATTTTGACTTTTTTTCAGTGCGTAATGCTTGATACAGGTGAGAAGGTATTGGCTCAAGCACTTTCTAGAGATGATAAACTCTATTTTTATAAGAGCCAGATGGCGTTAAAGTTTCAACAAGCCAAGCTTTACTGCAAGGATTTTGAACCAAGCATTGATGATAATAGCCTACATGATTATTCATTGACTTATGAAAAAAACATGAAAACTTTATGTGATCAGATTCGGAATTTATTGAGCAATAATGATAAGCCAGTGTTACCAAAAAAATTCCTCTTAATAATTGAGGCATTAAATGATTTGTTTTATGCGTATTGTGAATTATCAGCGCCAAAAAGTTCTATCAGATTGTAGCACTAGCTTTATTTCATTTAATTGCTAGCATCAGCCGTATCATTCTTTCATTTGTGCGACAGTTACTTTTGAGTAGGGAGGGCGATGTAACTGTTCACTGATAAAAATACTGGCTTCACGCATTGCATCAAGTGATACACCCGTTTTGATATCGAGTCCATTTAGCATATAAATAACATCTTCGGTTGCAACATTACCACTTGCTCCCTTTGCGTAAGGGCATCCGCCTAAACCTGCAACAGATGTATCAACAGTGGCAATGCCCCAATGTAGTGCCTCATAAATATTAACGAGTGCTTGACCATATGTATCGTGAAAATGTACAGCTAATTTTTTAACAGGTATTTTTGCGGTTATAACATACAATAATTTTTTTATATCGCCAGGCGTTGCAATGCCGATAGTATCACCAAGTGAAATTTGATAACAGCCCATTTTTAACAGAGTCTCAGCTAGGTTTGTTACTGCAAGCGGTGACATTTTTCCTTCATAGGGACAGCCTACGACACAAGAAATATAACCTCTAATTTTGATATTGTTTTGCTGTGCAAGATGAATGACTGTTTTATATCGCTCAAGGCTTTCAGTAATACTACAATTAATATTTTTTTGACAAAAAGTTTCTGATACAGTGGTAAAAATACTGATTTCTTTAACCTGATGTGCTATTGCTAATTGCATACCTTGTACATTAGGCACTAATACACCATAAGTCACATCTTTGTTTGGGTTTATATGTGTGATAACTTCTTTAGCATCAGCCATTTGAGGGATGCTTTTAGGAGATACAAAACTGGTTGTTTCAATATAACTAAGACCTGTTTGACTGAGTTTGTCGATTAGCGAAATTTTTATTTCAGTTGGAATAAATTGTTTTTCATTCTGTAATCCATCACGAGGACCTACTTCAATCAGCTTCACAAAATCTGGCCGCATATTTTACTCCGGTTTAATAACAGCTAATTCAGCACCTTCATCTACAAGGTCTCCCACTTGAAAAAAAACATCACTGACTTTGCCAGATAGTGGTGCTTTAATTGCATGTTCCATCTTCATTGCTTCAAGGATCATGACTGTTTCACCTGCTTTAATTTTATCACCACGCTTGACCGAAATTTGAATAACATTGGCAGGCATTGGAGCATGTAAATGTCCTTGGGAAAACTCATCATTATCGACAGCTTTATTAAGGTCTTGCAATATGTTTATAGCATTAAATGTAGATGAAAAGATATAAATAGCTTGTTTATCTTGATGAAAATCAAAATTAAAAAGCTTATCATTGACTTGAGCTGTTATGGTATTTTTTTCTGTATTTATCTGTTCACAATGAAATATAATATTTTCACATTTTATGATAATAATATTTTTTGATATTTGACAGCTAACTTGATAAGTATCAGATTCTGATTTTTTAAAGTAAAAGTAACGCATACAAGGCAGATTAAGTCGAAAGTTTGCAAATAAAGACCATACGGAGTCTACTTGATTTTGTTTTGCCTCATTACAGATTAAACCCAGTACAGATAAAGCAAGTGATAAATGTTTATCGATTGTAGATTGTGATTTGATTTGATTCTCGTCTAAAAATTTTGTGGATAGTTTTGCTTGTATAAATGAAGGTTGACTAATAATTTCAGTTAGATAATTAATATTATTTTTAATACCTGCAATTGCATAATTTGTCAGTGCTGAGCGCATGCGCATAATTGCAGTTTCACGTGTTTCAGACCAGATAATAAGTTTGGCAAGCATGGGATCGTAAAATGGAGATACAACGTCACCTTGTGTTATTCCTGTATCAAGTCGAATATATTTTCTTTGTTTAGGTGTTTTTAGATAAGTAATGCAGCCAGTTGATGGCATAAATTGATTGTCAGGATCTTCCGCATACACGCGAGCTTCAATCGCATGCCCTTGTTGTTTAATTTCAGATTGTTGTAAGGGAAGCACCTCGCCAGCAGCAACTTTAAACTGCCACTCAACTAAATCTATACCGGTAATCATTTCAGTAATAGGATGTTCAACTTGTAATCGTGTATTCATTTCCATGAAATAGAAATTTTCTGTTTTATCCATTAAAAACTCAATTGTGCCAGCACCAATATAATGAATAGATTTAGCAACCTCAACGGCAGCCTTGCCAATGGCATTTCTAGTATCATTTTTTAAATTAGGTGCAGGTGCTTCTTCAATGACTTTTTGATGTCGACGTTGAATTGAACAATCGCGTTCAAATAGATGTACGCAATGACCTTTTTTATCAGCAATAATTTGAACTTCAACATGTCGTGCATTGTCAAAATATTTCTCAAGAATAACGTGGGTATTTGCAAAACTTGATTTGGCCTCTCGTTGGCAACTAGCAAGCGCCGTTAAAAAATCAGCTTCAGTATTTACAACACGCATACCTTTGCCGCCACCACCAGCTGCAGCTTTGATTAATAAGGGGAAACCAATTTTTTTTGCCTCAGCTAATAATGTCTCAGGTATTTGATCATCGCCATGATAACCCGGAATTAATGGGACATTTGTTTCAGAAAGTATTTTTTTGGCCTCTGACTTTGAGCCCATTAGCGTGATGGCATTAGCATCTGGGCCAATGAAGATTATGTTTTCTTGTTCACAACGTATAGCGAACTGTGCATTTTCAGATAAAAATCCATAACCAGGGTGAATTGCCTGTACATGTGTTTTTTTTGCGATATCAATGATTTTGTCGATGTTTAAATAACTTTTTATACTTTCTGATGCACCTATATGATAGGCTTCATCAGCAGATTTAACAAAAAGCGCATGTCGATCTGCATCTGAAAAAATAGCTACTGTTTGTATACCAAGTTTTTTTGCCGTTTTTATAATGCGACAAGCAATTTCACCACGATTCGCAATTAGTATTTTTTGAAACATCATTTATCCTTCAATAACCCATCGTGCTTTTCTTTTTTCTAGAAATGCGGTTAATCCTTCTTGTCCAAAATCTGAAATTCTAATTTTTGCAATACGTAAAATGGTATCTTCAATCATTGCTTCATCGACAGGACGTTTTGAAGTTACGTTAATTAATTTTTTTGCTGCAATCATAGCCTCTGGACTATTTTGATTTAAAGCTGCTTTTAAATTTTCAATTAAGTTTTCTGGTGCATTATTTGGATAGGTATCATGAATCAAACCTAACTGTTTTGCTGTCTGGGTATCAAATTTTTCTGCGGTCAAATAATAACGGTGTGCAGCTCTTTCACCTATCGCGGCAATTACATAGGGGCTTATAATAGCGGGGATTAGCCCTAGTTTTACTTCAGATAAACAAAAGCTGGCATTATCACTAGCAAAGGCCATATCACAAGCTGCTACTAAGCCCACGCCACCACCATAGGCCGCGCCATTGACCAAGGCAATAGTTGGCAAAGGAAATTGATGCAACAATTGCATCAAGGTAGCTAATTGTTTTGCATCTTCAATATTTTCTTCGAGACTATAATGCACCATTTTTTGCATCCAAGCGAGATTTGCGCCAGCTGAAAACGAACGCCCAACACCCGTTAAAAATACGCCGCGAATAGTTGTATTGCTTTTTAGCGCATTTAATATAAGTATTAGTTCATTAATAACTTCTTCGTTAAATGCATTATGTATTTGGGGACAATTGAGCTTGATAGTAGGAAAGTGCTCATCAGTGAGGTCAAGGATAATATATTTCAAATTCATACTTACATCCTAAATATACCAAATTTGCTAGTTTTAATCTTTTTTGTTAAAGCAGCAGTTAAGCCTAACGCTAATACTTGGCGTGTATCTTCCGGTAATATGATGCCGTCATCCCATAAACGTGCACTAGCATAATAGGGATGGCCGGTTGTTTCATATTGTTCTAAAATAGGCTTTTTTAAATTTTCTTCATCTTGCGCTGACCAAGTTTGTTGGAGACTTGCTTTTTTATCACGGGTTACTTGCGCCATGACATTGGCAGCTTGTTCACCGCCCATGACAGAAATTCTGGCGTTAGGCCACATCCATAAGAAGTTGGGGTCAAAGGCTCGTCCGCACATACCATAGTTACCTGCACCAAAGCTACCACCAATAACAATTGTTAATTTGGGTACTTGCGCACAGCTTACCGCAGTAACCATTTTTGCGCCATGTTTTGCAATACCTTCTTTTTCATACTTACTACCCACCATAAATCCTGTAATATTTTGTAAAAATATGAGTGGAATTTTACGTTGGCAACAAAGCTCAATAAAATGTGTTCCTTTAAGTGCTGACTCAGAAAATAAAATGCCGTTATTGGCAAGAATACCAACTGGCATACCATGAATATGCGCAAAACCGCAAACCAAGGTTTTACCGTAATTTGCTTTAAACTCATCAAATATCGAGGCGTCAACAATACGCGCAATGATTTCGCGAATATCAAAAGGTTTTTTACTATCCACAGGAATAATACCATTTAGTGATGTGCTATCATAAATTGGCTCGCGACTAGGTTTTGTCTGTAATGGATTGTGCTGTGGCAAATTTAAGTTTCCAATAATATCACGTGCGATCGATAAGGCATGATGGTCGTTGGCAGCATAATGATCGGCAACGCCAGAATGTTTGCAATGGATGTCTGCGCCACCTAATGCTTCAGCACTGACTACTTCACCGGTTGCTGCTTTCACAAGTGGTGGGCCACCAAGAAAAATGGTCGCTTGGTTTTTAACCATGATTGATTCATCTGCCATTGCTGGAACATAAGCACCACCCGCTGTACAAGAACCCATGACAACTGCAATTTGAGGGATGCCTAGTGCTGACATGATTGCCTGATTATAGAAAATACGCCCAAAATGATTTTTATCTGGAAAAACTTCATCTTGAAGCGGTAAGTATGCTCCACCTGAATCTACTAGGTAAATACAAGGTAGATGATTCTTTTGCGCAATCTCTTGTGCACGTAAGTGTTTTTTTACTGTTAATGGATAATAAGTGCCGCCTTTCACTGTTGCATCGTTTGCAATTATCATACAGATGGTATTGTTGACTTGGCCAATACCACAGATAATACCAGCCGCAGGAAGTTCATCATCATAAACGCCAAAAGCTGCAAATTGTGATAACTCAAGAAATGCGCTGCCCGCATCAATTAGCGTATTTATACGTTCTCTAACTAAGAGCTTACCGCGACTAATGTGTTTTTCTCTTGCATTTTTGTTACCGCCTATAGCAATATGTTCTGCTTTTTCTCGTAAATCATTTATTAAACTTTGCATATGCTCGGCATTAGCTTTAAATGTTTCACTATTTGGATTGCAAGTGGATTTTAATTGACTCATACATTAACCTTCATATTAACATAATTCAATGGCAATAGCGGTGGCTTCACCACCGCCGATGCAAAGACTCGCTAAGCCTTTCTTGCCTTTGGTTTGTTGTAATGCATTGATTAGCGTTACAATGATTCGAGCACCAGATGCGCCAATCGGATGTCCTAGTGCACATGCACCACCAAAAATATTTGTTTTCTCATGAGGAATGCTCAGCGCTGCCATTGCCGCTAAGGTCACCACAGCAAAGGCTTCATTAATTTCAAATAAATCAACTTGTCCTATATGCCAACCAACTTTTTTCAATAATTTTTCTATGGCATGGATGGGCGCTGTGGTAAACCAATCTGGGGCATGTGCAAAGCTACTATGTCCAGTAATTTTCGCAATTGGCTTTAGTTTATGTTTTTTGACATAAGATTCGCCAGCTAGAACTAGTGCTGCTGCACCATCAGAAATTGAACTGGCATTGGCTGCTGTCACTGTACCATCTTGACTAAATGCGGGACGTAACTTGGGAATTTTATCAGCATTTACTTTCCGAGGTGTTTCGTCATAATCGAGTGTATATGTTTCATTTTTAACTTGATAATCAATCGGAGAAATTTCTTTTTTAAAGTAACCTTTTTCGTCTGCCTCTTGAGCGCGTTGTAAAGAACGCATTGCAAATGCATCTTGACTTTCTCGTGTGAAAGCATATTTTGCTGCGCATCGCTCAGCGAAAATACCCATTAAGTTTCCTTGCTCATAAGCATCTTCTAATCCATCTAGAAACATATGGTCAAAAAGTTCGCCATGACCAAGTCGATAACCAGACCTTGCCTTTTTTAATAAGTAGGGCGCGTTAGACATGCTTTCCATACCGCCAGCAACCATAAGCTCATTTGTTCCTGCTTGTATTAAATCATGGGCGAGCATAACAGCTTTCATGCCTGAACCACACATTTTATTGATAGTTGTTGCGCCAACATGTTGTGGTAAATTTGCTTTAAGTATTGCCTGTCTGGCGGGTGCTTGTCCTTGTCCAGCAGTTAAGACACATCCCATAATAACTTCTTGTGGCACTACTTTTTTAAGCTTTGCTGATTGTAAAGCAGCTTCAATAGCGTGCGCGCCAAGATCTGCTGCTGTGTAACTTGATAATGCACCTTGTAATCCTGCCATCGGTGTTCTTTTCGCACTTAAAATATAAATCGCTTCCATGATTTTCCTTGTTTTATATTATAGGGTTTCGTTAAAAAGTTCACGACCAATTAACATTTTTCGAATCTCAGTTGTCCCTGCGCCAATTTCATAAAGTTTAGCATCACGTAATAATCTACCTGTTGGGTATTCGTTAATGTAGCCATTGCCTCCTAAACATTGTATTGCCTCCAGAGCCATTTTAGTCGCATTTGTAGAGATAAAATAAATGACGCCAGCAGCATCCTTACGTGTTGTTTCACTGCGATCGCAGGCGCGTGCAACAGTATATAAATAGGCGCGAGACGCATTGAGCGTGGTATACATTTCTGCAATTTTACCTTGAATGAATTGGAATTCACCAATAGCTTGGCCAAACTGTTTGCGTTCATGAACATAGGGTAATACGACATCAAGGCACGCTTGCATAATGCCTAAAGGACCAGCAGCTAATACGACGCGTTCATAATCTAATCCCGCCATTAAAACTTTAGAGCCTTTATTTAATTCTCCTAATAAATTTTCTTTAGGCACTTTACAATCTTTAAAAACCAGCTCACAAGTACTAGAGCCACGCATACCTAATTTATCGAGTTTTTGTGCGGTTTCAAATCCTGCAAAATTTTTCTCAACAATAAAAGCAGAAATACCTTTTGAGCCAGCTTTAGGGTTCGTTTTAGCATAGACGACGATAACTTCAGCTTCAGGACCGTTAGTGATCCACATTTTTGTGCCATTTAAAAGGAAGTGGTCTGATTTTTCTTCAGCTTTTAATTGCATGCTAATAACGTCTGAACCCGAACCTGCTTCGCTCATGGCTAATGCACCAATATGCTCACCAGCAATTAACTGTGGTAGATATTTATTTTTTTGTTCGTTTGTGCCATTAAGTTGAATTTGGTTGATGCAAAGATTGGAATGGGCGCCATAGCTCAAGGCAACAGAGGCGCTTGCTCTGGATATTTCTTCCATAGCAATCACATGAGCGAGATATCCCATTTTAACACCACCGTATGTTTCATCAGCGGTCATACCGTGCAACCCAAGAGCGCCAAGTTTTGTCCACAATTCACGCGGAAACCTATTTTCTTTATCGATGGACTCAGCCAATGGTGCTATCTCTTGTGTGGCAAATTGCTTGACTGTGTCACGCAGCATTTCCAAGGTTTCATCAAGTTCAAAATTTAAGCAAGAATACATGCAAGCTCCTGATCTTATGCTGTTAATAGCTCATCCTACTGCAAGAATAGCGATTGTACAAATCAATTGTCAATAAGCTATGATTTGCAGTACAATAATAAAAGCTAAATATGAAAAATGGTAGGAAATAACATGAGTAAATTTAGTTGGGGTTGGGGACATTCCTTTAAAAATTATCTGTTAATGTTTGATTTGCAAGATAATGAATTACAAGAACCTATCCTTGATGTTGCAGCAGGTGCTTCAAGTTTTAATGCAGAAATGCATGGTCGGGGATATTATGTTGTTTCTGCCGATCCGCTTTATGCTTTATCAATGCCTGATCTTAAATTAAAAATTGACAGGATGGGGCAGACCTTGCGTCAATGGATTGAGCAACATAAAGCACAGTTTTTATTAAGAGATAAAGCCGCATTTGAAGATCTTATTGCTAAGCAAAAAGCAATGGCCAATATTTTTATACAAGATTTTCAAGAAGGTGTGTACGCCAAACGTTATGTTGCTGACCCATTGCCTAATCTTTCTTTTTCCCATGCACAGTATGCACTCGCGCTTTGTGCTAATTTTCTTTTTGATGGTCCTTACGCTAAGGATATGGATTTTCAACTAAAAGCAATTTTAGAGATGTGTCGTGTTGCGCGTGAGGTCAGAATTTTTCCTTTGCTGGATGATAGTGGCGAAGTGTCACAGCATGTTGCACCTTTAATGGCTGTATTACAATCAAAAAATTATGGTGTTGAAATTCGAGAAGTGCCATTTCATTTACAAAAAAATGGCAATGCGATGTTACGCGTTTGGTCTAATGAGTGTCAGTTATGAGTATTTATCGATTTGTACGGCCTTTATTATTTTTTCTACCCCCCGAAACTGCACATCAATTAACATTAAGATGTTTAAAGTTACTTTATCGCATGCGACTGATTAAACCAAAAGTATATGCAGGTGATGGTATTAAGTTACTTGGTATGTATTTTCCCAATCGTATCGGTTTAGCTGCAGGATTTGATCGCAATGGTGAGTTTATTGATGCCTTATCGACTCTGGGTTTTGGCCATATTGAAATCGGTACAGTCACCCCAGCGCCGCAAGCTGGCAAATCAAAACCACGGTTATTTCGTTTAAAGTCACAACATGCGTTGATTAATCGAATGGGATTTGCAAACAAAGGCGTTGATTATGTCTTAGCACAACTTAAGAAAACAAGGTATCGTGGAATTTTAGGTATTAATATTGGAAAAAATCCAGATACGCCGAATGATATCGCTGTTAATGATTATTTGGATTGTATGCGTAAACTCTATCCTTATGCCAACTATTTAACAATTAACATTTCATCGCCAAATACTGAAAATTTACGCCAGTTACAACATGATGATTTATTATATACACTATTATCTACCCTCAAAGCGGAACAGCATATTTTAGCGGGTAAACATCATCGATATGTCCCATTGCTTGTAAAACTTGCACCGGATTTGAATGATAGCGAATTAAAAGCGATTGCGGATATTTTACAAGTTTGTAAAATTGATGGAATTGTATTGAGTAACACTTCATTGGCAAGGCCGTTGCCCGAAGATACCAAATATGCGGAGCAAGCAGGGGGGCTAAGTGGTCGTGCTATTACGGATTTATCTTGTAATGCGCTAAGAAGCTTAACCAAATACTTACAAGAAGACTTACCTATTATTGCTTTAGGTGGTATTTATTGTGAGAAAACTGCCTATGAACGGCTAGCAAATGGAGCAAGCTTATACCAAATATACACAAGCTTAATTTATCAAGGTCCTGGTATTATTAAGCGTTTAGCAAAATTTATGGAACAAGCATGAATCATTACAAAGCGGCAGGTGTTGATATTGATGCCGGTGATGCACTAGTTCAGCGTATTAAACCACATACAAAAAAAACATTAATTCCTGGTGTGTTAGGCGGTTTAGGTGGTTTTGGTGGATTATTTGAATTACCTTGGTCAGACTATCAAAATCCTGTACTTGTTTCTGGAACGGATGGCGTGGGTACTAAATTAGCGTTGGCTCAACAAATGAATGATCATCGCACAATAGGTATCGATTTAGTTGCTATGTGTGTTAATGATATTATTGTTTCTGGCGCTACCCCATTATTTTTTCTTGATTATTTTGCAACAGGACAGCTTGATATTGTTCAAGCAGAATTTGTCATTGCTGGTATTGCTGAGGGATGTCAGCAAGCGCAATGCGCATTAATAGGTGGAGAAACAGCAGAAATGCCAGGTATGTATCATAACGGCCAATATGATTTAGCTGGATTTGTTGTCGGCATTGCTGAAAAGGATAAATTAATTACAGGGGATAACATAAAAGTAGGAGATAAAATTATTGGTATCGCCTCGTCAGGTGTTCACGCTAATGGTTATTCGCTTGTGCGTAAAATTATCACAGATACTCAAGTGAGTTTATCTGAAAGTTTTGAAGAGACAAGTTTAGGCACAACATTGTTGAGACCTACCAAAATTTATGTGCAATTGATTAAGTCTTTGATGGCCAAGTATACGTTGAAAGGTATGGCGCATATCACGGGCGGAGGGATTACAGAAAATCTACCACGTATATTACCCGCAGATTGTTGTGCTGAAATTGATTTAACTGCGTGGGATATGCCGGCAATATTTAAATGGCTGGCAGCAAAAGGGAAGTTGCCTCAAGCTGATATGCTTCGTACTTTTAATTGTGGATTAGGTATGATGCTGGTTGTTTCTGCTGAAGATGAAGCGCAAGTCTTAAAAGAAATTCAATCATTACAATCAGTTGCATGGTCTGTTGGTAAGATTACTCAACGTCCAGCAGCCTCGGCACAGGTTTGTTATGTCTGATGCCGTAACCTCAATCATTGTTTTAATTTCAGGTAATGGTTCTAATCTACAAGCTATTATTGATGCCATTGAGTCAAACCAACTCAACGTAACTATTGCCTGTGTCATTAGTAATAATCCTAATGCCTATGGTTTAGAACGAGCACAGAAACATCATATTCCCATACACGTTATTGCTCCCATAAAGAATGAGACACGAGAGTCCTATGATAGACGATTGATTGATAGTATTGAACAATATACTGCAAAGCTTATCGTGCTTGCTGGTTTTATGCGGATTTTAGGCGCCTATTTTGTGCAACGGTATCATGGAAAACTGATTAATATACATCCATCTTTATTACCGAAATATCCTGGCTTAAAAACGCATGAAAAAGTTATTGCAAATGGCGATGATATTCATGGCTGTACTATTCATTATGTTACGGAAGCCGTTGATAGCGGCGCGGTTATTGCACAAGCAAAATTAATTGTGGGTAAAAATGAAACAGCTTCACAGTTAAAATCACGTGTTCATGCGCTTGAGCATACACTTTATCCTGAAGTTATCCAACAATTATGCCAAAGTAAGTAAAAATTACACTAAAATCCATAAAGTTATGTGCGAAATGTCATGGTTCTTGCTACACTTAATTTGGATTGTTGAATGAGCTTAGTCAAGTCTTTTCAATAAGTTGGGTATAATAAAGGAGGCAGCGCACGCTGTAATGCCAATGATTAAATCAGATTTAATTGCATTAATGGCAAGTAGGATTACGCAGTTACCAGAACAAGATATTGCTGATTCTGTAAATCTTATATTAGATGCTATGAGTGATGCCTTAGGAAATGGCGAACGAATTGAAATTCGAGGTTTTGGTAGCTTTACTTTACATTATCGGCCGCCACGAAATGCCCATAACCCTAAAACTGGTGAAAAAGTCATTACCGTTGCTAAATACAGCCCGCATTTTAAACCTGGAAAAGAGTTACGTGAATTGGTTGATAACGCTGTTAAACAAGAGGATAATAAGTAGTAAGGTAAATAATTAAATTAGTGAATTTTTATGCTGCTTTGTCTCGATGTTGGTAATAGTCAAATTTTTGGCGGTATTTATCAACAAGATTGTTTAAAGCTTCGATTTCGTTATGACAGTAAGCAATCAATAACTTCTGATCAATTAGGCATTTTTTTACGTGCTGTACTAAGAGAAAATGCAATTGAACCAACATCTGTTTCCGCAATTGCTATTTGCTCGGTTGTGCCTGGTTTGGACTATTCTGTGCGTGCAGCATGCTTAAAGTATTTCCAATGTGATCCTTTTTTCATTAATGCAAAAACTCAATTAGGTTTAAAAATTAATTACAGAAATCCTGCTGAAGTAGGCGCAGATCGGCTTGCGACATCTGTAGCTGCAAGTCAGCATTATCCTAATCAATGTTTAATTGTTGTGGATATGGGTACTGCTACAACCTTGGATGCTATTTCAGCAAATAATGAATATTTGGGGGGGGTGATTTTACCTGGAATGAAATTATCAATGGAAGCATTACAAAGTAAAACTGCTAAATTATCTTCGGTTGAAATTCTAAAACCTGAAAATTGTATTGGAAAAGCCACGATTGAAAGTATTCAATCAGGTTTATTTTATGGTCAAATGGGGATGATAAGAGAAATCACACAAAAAATTGCACAAGAAGTTTTTAATGACACAATACCAAAACTTATTGGTACAGGCGGTTTCTCTAGCTTATTTGAACATGAAAGTTTATTTGATGAGATCATACCTGATTTAGTCTTGGAAGGACTACGGTTGACGTATGCATTAAATTAAAAATGGAAAATTTTATTTTTTAATACTTACTTTAAGGTACAAAATAACGCATTATGATGTACCTATATTCAATGGTCAGGTAAGTAAATCTATTTTACAATTTCTAATTTTAAAATAGATTGATTTGAGTATATGCCTTATTTAATTAAGTTGCAGGTAACGTAACGCCCGTTTGGCCTTGATATTTTCCACCTCTATCTTTATATGATGTTTTACAAACTTCATCAGATTCTAAAAATAGCATTTGTGCAACGCCTTCGTTTGCGTATATTTTTGCAGGTAGATTTGTGGTATTTGAAAACTCGAGTGTTACATGACCTTCCCACTCAGGTTCTAGTGGCGTGACATTAACGATAATGCCGCAGCGTGCATAGGTTGATTTACCAAGACAAATAGTTAATATGTTTCTCGGTATTTTAAAATATTCGACGGTTCTCGCTAAGGCAAAAGAGTTTGGTGGGATGATACAAACATCTGATTCTAGATCAACAAAACTATTAGCATCAAAATTTTTAGGATCAACGATTGCTGAATTAATATTCGTGAAAATTTTAAATTCATTAGCGCAACGTACATCGTAACCGTAGCTAGATGTGCCATAAGAAATAACTTTTGTATCATCATGATAACGAACTTGTTGAGGAGAGAACGGCGAAATCATATCATGCATTTCTGCCATACGATTAATCCAGCTATCAGATTTGATACTCATAAATTTTGTTCCTTATGTCAAAGTACTTTAAGGTTTTGATGATACGAAGTTCTACACATTAATGCGCAACGTCAGTTTGATTAGTATTTTACGCAAGTCATGATTCAATTTCAATTTTAGGGAACTTGGATGCCGTATCTTTTGGCATTAAAGATAATTGCGCGCTTACTTTACGTGCTATCTCAATATATTTTAAACTTGCAGGGTGTTTGGGGTCTGCAATAACAATAGGAGATCCTTTATCACCTTGTTCTCGTATTGGTAATGATAAGGGAAGTGCGCCCAACATATCTACGTTAAATTGTTCTGCAATTAACTCACCACCGCCATGACCAAATATGGGCTCTTCTTTTTGGCAGTTAGTACAAACATGTGTACTCATATTTTCCACGATACCTAAAATAGGTACATGAACTTTGTTAAACATATTAATGGCTTTTCGTACATCTAATAAGGCAATTTCTTGTGGGGTGGTTACGATAATTGAACCACTAACAGGAATTTTTTGTGCCATGGTTAATTGCACGTCACCCGTACCAGGTGGTAAGTCAATAATTAAATAATCTAGATCATGCCAGTGTGTATCATTAAGTAATTGCGTTAATGCGCCACTGACCATCGGCCCACGCCAAACCATTGCTGCATTTTGATCAACTAAATAACCAATAGACATTGTTTGCATACCATGGGCGAGTATAGGTTCCATGGTTTTATTATCATGCGTGACAGGTCTTTCAATCACACCAAGCATTTGAGGTTGATTTGGTCCATAAATGTCTGCATCCAGTAGGCCAACTTGTGCACCTTCTCGGTATAAAGCCAAGGCCAAGTTAACAGCACTTGTCGATTTTCCAACGCCGCCTTTTCCTGAGCCTACAGCAATAATATTTTTGATGCCAGGGATAGGTCTCAAACCTGTTTGAACTTTATGTTGAATGACTTGCCAAGTAATATTCAACTGAATATTAAAACCGGTTTTTTTTTGTAAATAATCACTTAGGGCTATTTTTAGAATATCTGAATATTCTCGTGCAGGAAAATTTAATTGTATATCGATATGAATATTATCGTCATTGATAGAGATATTTTTTACCATGTTAGATGAAATGGCATCTAGCTTTAATCCTGGCAAAAGGTAAGTCTCAAGTAATTGTTCTACGGCATTAGTTGTTATTTTAGTCATTTATTTGGATTCCATCGCAATTGCGGTTGCACTAATTATAACGAAATTAATATGAAATGCGAGATTTTTGCTGATATTGTAAACAGCACTTAAATATTTTGATATAATTTTAGCGGATATACTCAAACCACCTCAAAATGCAAGGTTAACACAAAATATTTTCATGCGTTGAGAACGTTGTGATCAGAAACAGTAGTGTTGATGTACAGAAGGTTGGTTAATACATGAAAAGTTAATCTTATAAAGTATGCTTTAAAGGTATTTTGGATGTATATTGTAAAACTTGTGGGCTGTAAATGTCTTTAAAAAACCTTCAAAAGGTAGTTAACGTGAGTAAAAGAAAGATTTTAGTAACTATGGCATTACCCTATGCTAATGGTGCATTACATTTAGGACATATGGTTGAAGCCATTCAAACTGATATATGGGTCAGATTCCAGCAATTGCGAGGCCATGACTGTCATTATATTTGCGCGAGCGATGCGCATGGTACGCCAATTATGATTAAAGCACGAGAAATGAATCTAGAACCGGCTGATTTGGCGAATAAATATCGTCAAGAAGCTGCTGCAGATTATCAAGATTTTTCAATAAAACTAGATAATTTCTATACGACAGATTCGCCAGAGAATTATGAGTTAGCCTGTTTGATTTATCAGCGATTAAAAACAAAAGGTGATATTGAAACGCGCGAAATTACGCAAGCCTATGATGAAGAAGCAGAAATGTTTTTGCCTGACCGTTTTATTAAAGGCGAGTGCCCGCATTGCCATGCCAAGGATCAATATGGTGATAATTGTGAAGTATGTAGCAAAACTTATGACAGTGGTGAACTTATTGAGCCAAGGTCAGTCTTAACAGGAAAAACACCTGTACAAAAAAAAACGGCGCATTATTTTTTTCAGTTAGCGAATTATGAAACTTATTTGAAACAGTGGGTCAGCGAAGAGCACTTACAACCAGAAGTTGCAAATAAATTAAAAGAGTGGTTTGAGACTGGGTTAAAAGCGTGGGACATTACGCGTGATAAACCCTATTTTGGATTTGAAATTCCAGATGCACCTAACAAATATTTTTATGTGTGGCTTGATGCGCCTGTTGGTTATATGGCAAGTTTCAAAAATTACTGTACTCAGCATCCATCAATAAATTTTGATGAATTTTGGTCAGAAGATTCTAGCACTGAGCTATATCATTTTATCGGCAAGGATATCACCTATTTTCATGGTTTGTTTTGGCCTGCGATGTTGCATGGCGCAGGATTTCGTACGCCGACAGCTGTTTTCACCCATGGCTTTTTAACGATTGATGGCCAGAAGATGTCAAAATCACGAGGCACTTTTATTAAAGCACGTAGTTACCTTAATCATTTTGAGCCGACTTATTTGCGTTATTATCTCGCTGCTAAATTAACAAGTCGAGTTGAAGATATTGATTTAAACTTAGAGGATTTTACGCAACGCATTAATGCAGATTTAGTAGGAAAATTAGTAAATATTGCTAGTCGCACAGCTGGTTTTATCAATAAAAAATTTGATAATCAATTAGCCAGTGAATTAGAAGCGCCGGCACTATATCAGCAATTTGTAGCCGAAGGTGAATTCATTGCACAAGCTTATGAAGCGCGAGACTTTAATCGAGCAATCCGTCTAATAATGTCATTGACTGATAAAGCAAATCAATATGTTGATGAAAAAAAACCATGGGTTTTAGCAAAAGATGTTGAGCAAGCAAAAACTGTTCAATGGGTTTGTACGATGGCTTTAAATTTATTTAAAGTACTGATGACCTATTTGAAGCCGATTGTGCCGGATTTGGCAGCGAGAACAGAAGTATTTTTAAATCAAGGTTCATTGACGTGGGATAACATAAAAACACCTTATTTAAATGTCAGAATTGAAAAGTTTAAGCCTTTATTACAACGAATAGAAGCGGAGAAAATTAACGCAATGTTAGCAGAAAATAAGCAAACAGAGTTACCAGTAACTGAAAAAACAATTTTAGATGAATATCCCATTAAACCTGAAATTAGCATTGATGATTTTAGTAAAATTGATTTGCGAATTGCTAAAATTATTAAAGCTGAACATGTTGAAAATGCAAATAAGTTAATTCAACTAACTTTAGATATTGGCGGTGGGGAAAAGCAGGTTTTTGCGGGTATTAAGTCTGCATATGCACCGGAAGATTTAGTTGGGAAAATGACCGTAATGGTTGCAAACTTAGCTCCACGCAAAATGCGTTTTGGTTTGTCTGAAGGTATGGTTTTAGCAGCTGGAGCTGGTGGAAAAGAGTTATGGATTTTAAGTCCTGATGAAGGTGCAATGCCTGGGATGCCAGTAAAATAATGAAGAAAATTAGCGTGCAAGTAATTGATCAATGTTTACCTCAAACACAATGTGGTTTATGTGAATATGAGGGTTGTAAACCTTATGCTGAAGCGATTAGTTTGGGAGAGGCAAACATTAATAAATGTTTGCCGGGTGGTATACGTGTATTGGAGCAGTTAGGAACGTTACTTGATAAGGAAACTGAGCATCTTATTGAAGATATGCGATTAAAACAAAAGGCGCCAAGTGTCGCTGTTATTGATGAACAGTTGTGCATTGGATGTGTAAAATGTATTGCCGCTTGCCCAGTTGATGCCATTATTGGTACGGGTAAAAAAATGCATACAGTACTCGCTGCTGATTGTACTGGATGTGAGTTGTGTATTGAACCATGTCCAATGGATTGTATTTCGATGCAATTAGTTGATAAGCCTGATACTGAAATTGAGTGGCAAGCGTTTGCTGCGCATGCAAAAAAAAATTATATACGTAAAAAAGAACGCATTGCAGCACAAACGCATAATTCACGTCAGACACATAAGCAACAAGTGCAGGCAAACACATCAAGTGAAGAAGCCGCAAAATTAGCGAAGCAAGCATACATTAAAGCGGCGTTAGAACGCGTGAAAAAGGGACGTTCATGAATCAGGAAAAGCGACGTTTAATTTTTGAAAGATTTCAGACACAGAACCCAAATCCAACAACAGAATTGAATTACAACTCACATTTTGAATTATTAATTGCCGTAATTTTATCGGCACAAGCAACAGACATTAGTGTAAATAAAGCTACTGACAAATTATATCCTGTTGCCAACACGCCGGCTTCAATTTATGCGCTAGGTGTCGATGGGTTAACGCCTTATATTAAAACCATTGGTTTATATAATTCAAAAGCTGAAAATGTCATTAACACATGTCGATTATTACTTGATAGGCACGAGGGACAAGTACCATGTGATCGCGTAGCTTTAGAAGCTTTACCCGGTGTCGGTAGAAAAACAGCGAATGTCATTTTAAATACGGCTTTTGGTTTACCAACAATGGCTGTTGATACGCATATTTTTAGAGTTTCAAACCGCACAAAACTTGCACCTGGTAAAACAGTACTTGAAGTTGAAAAAAACTTATTAAAGTTTGTGCCCAAAGCCTTTTTGCTGAATGCACATCATTGGTTAATTTTGCATGGTAGATATACCTGTTTAGCGCGAAAGCCTAAGTGTCAAAATTGTATTATTAAAGATTTATGTGAATTTAAAGATAAAGAATAGTTATGTTTTACACAAATGATAGAAATAAAATTCGTCAATTTTATCTCGATGCATGGGATAAACATCAAACTCACCAGGCACTAACACCATTAGAAAAACAAATTGTAGACGTTGTTTTTTTACATCCAGAGTATCAGAAATTTTTATCTTTGGATCAACAAACAAAAGATTTTTCAGGGCAAAATAACCCAGCAAATCCATTCATGCACATGGGATTACATTTGGCTGTACGTGATCAAGTCAATCTTGATCAGCCCGCAGGCATCAAGGCGCTTTACCACTCTCATTTGAAACAAGGCATCAATCCACATGAACTGGAACATCAGTTTATGGATATATTAGGTGAGCATCTTTGGCAAGCGACGATGGCAAATAAGCCTTTAGATATGTCATCATACTTCGAATCTCTGCGCCAAGTATTTTCAAAAGATTAAATTTAATGATATATAATTGTTATGGTGCTGACTGAATCAGCATTTTTAACCTTTGGATATTAAAAATTATATCTTTTTTTATATCTTTTTTTATATCTTTTTTTTTAATAGTTATAAATTGATTTTTTTGAGGATAATAATGCGGATAGACATTATCAATATTCTATATGTCTATTTCCATAATAGCTTTTTGATAAACTATCTAAAATTTTGATGCGTTTACCCTGGATTTTAGCTAAATCTTATGTAAATTTAATAAAACAATAAGAAATATAGTGCTTAAATATAGGGAAGACTGCTATTATTAAAATAGTATTCAGTTAAACATACTAAAAATAGTAGGTTGCGCTTCTTGGCAACTTTAGGATAAAAATGAAGGAGTAATTAACAGCAATGTCTGAATCATTTGAATCAGAGGGTAGAGCACCATACAATCGGCAGGTCTATTCTTCACAATCAGATTTAGATCCCAAAGATAGACCTTTGGTGGATTTTGCTGACTGGTGTCAGCAGCGTGGAAATCTTGTTGTACTTAAAAGTGGCATGATCTTAACCACAGACCCATCTTCGCGCGATGTTCAAAACTGTAAAACAATGATGATTAATCGCGGTATTCGACCTGGACGAGTAGTGACTGCGACAGAATCCTTAATTACCATGTTACTTGCTAATATTGCAGATACCGAAGCTGGTGAAAAAAAAGAAAAAAAAGAAGAAGAAATTAGTGCCCAGCAACAACGATTACGTATTCTTGTACAAGAAGCAGTGAACGATGATGTCAGTGATATTCATATCGAAGTGCGTGCTGACGTTGCAAAAATCAGATTCAGAAAATACGGTGAGTTATTTTTGCATGCCGAATGGTTTCCACGATTGGGTCGTGAAATTGCTGCGGTTGCATTTAATAAAGAGACTGACCATGCAACAGCACATTTTAATCCATTAGTGACGCAAGATGCGTCTATGCCATTAATCATCAACGGACAAGAAATTCGTTTGCGTCTAGCTAGCATGCCAGCACATGGTGGCTTTGATATGGTCATGCGAATTTTAGGTGTTGGGGATGCTTCTAAAGAAGTCACATTAGAAGAATTAGGCTATACACCAGAGCAAGTTTACATTATTAAACGTGCAGTTCAAATGCCTCATGGGGCTGTTTTATTATCTGGGCCAACAGGTTCAGGTAAAACAACAACGCTCGCTAGTTGTATGCGCTTGGTTAAAAATTCCAGAAAAGTTTATACGATTGAAGACCCTGTTGAAAAAGTTGTCCCGAGTATTACTCAAGTGCCTGTTAATACAGACAAAGACGATCGTAGTTTTGCAACTTTTGGTAAAGCGGCGTTACGAATGGATCCTGACTATATTGTTCTGGGAGAGATGCGAGATGAAGATACTGCCAGCGTTATGGTTAGAGCTGCAATCACAGGACATTTAGTTTTTTCAACGGTACATACCAATTCCGCGACAGGTATAATCACACGTTTAGTTGATATGGGCTTATCTCCAAGTATGTTGGCTGATGGTAATGTATTAGTTAGTCTTATTTTTCAACGTTTAATTGCTACGTTATGTGAACATTGCAAGCAGCCTGTGAGCAATGCAAAAGCCCATCAAAAAGAATTATCGCGTTGGCAACATACGTTTGGAGATGATTTAAGTCGCATTTATGCGCGGGGCGAACATTGTAAACATTGCCATAATACCGGTATTGGTGGTCGTACGGTCGTTGCAGAAGTCATTTGGGTAGATGAGCAAGGGCGGCAACTCATTCAAAATTGCGATATTTTGAATTGGCAAAAATATCTAAAGTCTAAAGGTTGGAAAAACTATCAGGATAGGGCGTTAGAGTTAGTGCAAGAGGGACAAGTTGACCCATTTGATGCAGAAGCATTAATTGGTGAATTAAGTATGCATGATGAAGCAGCAGGCTTTGATTATAGTACTGTACGTGAAGATATGGAGCGCCGAGCAAATGGCGGGCATGATGGCCAAGTATAGTAACTAGTTATTCAAAGCATGAAATTTTTGTTATGCTTGTTAAAACAATTATGAAATTGCGTTAGAACCATTTTAACAGTAAGGTGAAATTGAATGGCAATTGCCAAACAGCGTGCTGCAGACAGTCAAAAATATTCAAAGCGAGCAGGCTCACAAAAAAAAGTTGTGAGTAGAGTGCGTTCACGAGGTGCCGGTGATACTTTTCAGCGCGCCTTGAATAGATTGTTATTTACGACCGCAGAACAACAGGCTTTACTAGAAGATATTGCAACGCTAGTCGAAGATGGCGTACCCGCAAACAAGGCAATTGAAGTGATTGCTAAAATTGAAAAGGGACCTAAAAAATACGTTTTGGAACGCATGGAAGATAAGATTGCCCAAGGTAAGGCAATTGCAGACGGCATGACAGGCTGGTTTTCACAAGCAACAGTAGAACTTATACGCTCCGGTGAGCAGGGGGGAACACTGGCTAAAAATATTCGTGTTGCAGCAGAAGCTTTAGGCTCAAAGTCCGATACATTTGCGTCTCTAGCCGCATCATTAACTTATCCATTAGTTGTTATTATTGCAGGGTGCGCAGTACTCATTTATCTGAACCATTCTGTTTTTAAACAATTTGCTAGTATTAAGCCTATTGCACAATGGCCAACACAGGGGCAACAATTAGTTGGTATTGCCAATTTTCTGCAAGATTGGTGGTGGCTGGTTATTGTCGCAATCATTATGATCATTATTGGTATGACATATATGCTGAGCAATTTGGTGGGGGAAACACGAAAGACAATTGATGCGATACCAGGGCTAGGTATTTATCGTCAATTAGCCGCTGCACGATTTATGGAAACATTAGGACTATTAATCTCTAATGGCGTTGTTTTTAAGCAAGCTTTAAAAATCTTGCAACATAAAGCAAATCCCTATTTATCTTGGCATTTAATGATGATGGAATTTAAACTCGGACGTGGTCGCAGTAATATTGCAGATGTTTTAGATACGGGTTTAGTCGCTAATGAAGATGTGATGCGTTTGCGTGCGATCGCTGAGGCAAAAGGATTTGAGCATGCATTAATTCGCCTAGGAAAATTTGCAGGTGATGAAGGCGCTAAAACAGTCCGTAAAATTGGTAAAATTGGTGGTGGAGTTTTATTGGCTATTGCTGCGATGTTCGCAGGCTTTATGGTGATGGGACTTTATAGTGTGGGTTCGTCATTGAGCTAATTATGTTTATATTAGATTTTTCAAATCAAAGTCGATAAAATTGGAATGAAGTTAGATGAAAATATTTAAGCATCAAAAAGCTATTGGGCTTATAGAGGTTATGTTAGTATTCGCGGTTGTTGCTGTAGCCTCAATTGCTTCCATTCGTTATTATAGTAATGCGCAGGCTGCTCAAAAAATTAATGATACGGTAAATCAATATGGTGAAGTCAAGTCAGCCTTTGAAAATTATCTGGTCGATAATAATAATAATGGTGGTACAGGTAAAACAACTGTTCAAGTATATACGCTAGTTAGTGATGGTTATTTGCCAGATTCTTATGGCACAACGGCAGCACAAACTACCAAAGCTAATCCCTACGGTGGTGGAATTTTATTAGATGTTGAATCTGGTATGTTAAATATTTATTTTCAAGGACTTCCCAACGCTGCTTGTGGACAAATAGTCAATAGGCTATTATCAACCATGAATACCACTTTGGGTGAGAATGCAGTCTCTGTCTGTTCAGCTGAGTCGTCCCCTGGGCAAGGCGGTAGCGATGATAGCGTAAATAAAAATTATGTTAAAGCAACTTATGTCATTTAGGAGAAAGTAATGAAGGTTAAGTTTAAAAAACGTATGCTAGGCATTGGTTTGTTAGAGTTAATGTTATCACTAGCAATTATTGCTGTGCTGCTAATTATGGCAACTCGGTATTATTCATCTGCATCAGACGCCCAAAAAATTCAATCTGCGGTTGATATGGTCAATGCAATTAAAGCTGCAAGTGCAAATGCATTATCTGGCACTGGCACCGATACTACATTATTGACTATAAAAGAATTAGTATCTCAGGGGTATTTGCCTCAATCATTTCAAGGATCAACAGCTCTAAGCACTGTAACACCCTGGGGCTCATCTATCGCAACTATTACGGTTGGTAGCCAGATTGTTACTCTCGTATTAAATAATATGGGTACAAATGATACCTGTAGTGCTGTTGCTCAAAAAGTCAGTGCGACAATGGATTCACTATCTACCCTTGGCACAGGGGCAGACTGTGGAAGCACAAGTACTTTAACTGTGACTTTTCCAAGGTAATTATTTGTATTGTATATGCAAAATAGAAAATTAGTTACTGCTATTTCTCTTTTAGAGTTTTTGCTGGTACTTTGTTTGGCGGCCGTTATTGTTTTGGTTGCAGCACGTCAATATCTTAAATATACTGAAACTCAAAAAATTGCTACGTTAAGTAATAGCGCGCAGTTATTATTAACGGCGTTAAACGCTTATTATCAAAGTGATGCTAATGGCTGTCAGCAGATATTAAATGACTATCAAAATAGTCCTACAAATTGGCGTAATGCCAATATTCCTGTTGATTTAAGTATTTTGGTTGACCATGGGTATTTGAAAAATACACAAATGATCAGCAATCCTTTTTATTCTGCTAGTCAAGGAACGCCATTCAGTATGAGTATAGATACGAGTCAATCACCTTTTGTTTTAAATGTTGTTGCGAATTTTGACTCGGATATTTCCACGATACAATTAGAAGCAATAGCTGCTAAAATACTATCTGGGACTATGGATATTGGTACATACCAAATGACATGGCAGATAGTCACTAATGCAGATACCAGTTATACAGGCTACGGTATGTCAACTCAACAGGCTAGTATACAAAAGTTTACGGATGAGCAATCAGCAAAATTAATGAAGTATGGCATTATTTCGAACGTAAAGTATCCTTGCTCTGCGATTGAAGCGTACCTCAAAAATAAGTAGTTTATAATTATGCGAAAGTAGCTTATACTTAAAATATAATCGTTTATACTGATGTAAGTTAAGTAAGGTGTATTTTCATGAAGTTACGCAAAAAAAATGCTGGTATAGGTTTATTAGAGTTAATGTTGTCGTTAGCAATTATTGCTGTCTTGTTGATTATGGCAACGCGTTATTATTCATCGGCCTCAGATGCGCAAAAAATACAAGCATCTGTTGATATGATTAATGCAGTTAGAGCAGCCGTTGGCAATTATGTTGCGGGAGAGGGAGTGCCTAGTTCACCACCTTCAATAACAACTCTCGTAGCATCTGGATATCTGCCAGAAAGTTTTGGCTCAACATCGACAGCGGTGGAAACAAGTAATCCATGGGGTAGTTCTATAGCAACCAATCCTTCAGGCTCAAATGGATTTGAGGTTTTATTAGATACGGGTAATGCAGATACTTGTCAGGCCGTATTAGCAAAAATCAATGCGACATCCTCAACTAGCTCAGCTGGTAATAACTGTGGCGGCAACGGTGGTTTAGTTTATGCAAAATTCTATTACTAGAATTTTTTGTATGACTTTACATCAAAAAGTACACGACCAAAATGACGAGTCAGGATTTATCTACAATTCCCTGTGCGCAATTAACGGGTGTAGGCGTTAAATTAAGTGAAAAGCTAAGCCGTATTGGCATTATAACTTTACAAGATTTATTATTTCACTTGCCTTATCGTTACCAAGATCGTACGCGTATCACACCAATTTCTCAATGCCAAGTGGGAAAATATGTACAAATTGAAGGACATATTATTCATAGTGAAGTGTTGCGACATGGTAAGCTACAGTTGATTTGTCGTATGAGTGACGCTACTGGCGAAATCAACTTACGTTTTTTTCATTTTAATGCTGCACAAAAAGCACGATTGAGTCAAAACAAAAAAATTCGTTGTTTTGGTGAAGTGCGGTTAAGTCGTACAGGGAAAGAAATGGTTCATCCAGAATATCAGCAATGGGGATTGCAAGATGATCCGGTAATTGAGGAAACATTACGACCTGTTTATCCGTCGACAGAAGGTTTGTCACAACAAAGTTTCTTAAAATTAACTACGCAAGCATTACATTTTTTAAATCAAGGCCATTTATTAACAGAATTATTGCCGGAAGCTATTTTAATAAAATTAAAATTACCTAACTTGAAAACAGCCTTAAATTATCTTCATCGTCCACCACCAGATGCGCAATTAACAATACTAGAGCAAGGTACTCATCCTTGTCAGGAGCGATTAATTGTAGAAGAACTCATTGCGCATCAATTAAGTTTGCAGCGCTTAAAACAGTCTGTACAAAAAGAGCCGGCACCGGTATTAAAAACAACTAAAGCTTATATCGTCCCTTTTTTAGATAATTTGCCATTTAAGCTTACATTGGCACAACATCGAGTTTGTCAAGAAATTTTCCAAGATATCAAAAAACCTCATCCTATGATGCGTTTAGTACAAGGAGATGTGGGTTCTGGTAAAACAGTAGTGGCAGCTATGAGTTTGTTGGCTGCGATTGAATCAGGTTATCAAGCAGCTTTAATGGCACCAACAGAAATTTTAGCCGAACAGCACTATCGAAGCTTTCAAACTTGGTTAGCACCATTAGGTATTAAAATTACTTGGTTAGCCGGAAAAACTAAGGGCAAAGCTAGAAATGTCGCATTGACACAAATTGAAAATCATGAGGTACAATTAATTATTGGTACGCATGCTTTATTTCAAGATGCCGTTGTTTTTGCAAATTTAGGTTTGGCAGTAATTGATGAACAGCATCGATTTGGAGTCCATCAACGTTTGGCGTTACGTGAAAAAGGTGTAGGAGATAATTGTTTTCCTCACCAATTAATTATGACAGCTACCCCGATTCCACGCACACTTGCTATGGCATGTTATGCAGATTTAGATCTTTCTGTTATTGATGAATTACCACCAGGTAGAACACCAGTTAAAACAATAGTGATAGCAAATGAGCGTCGTGATGAGGTTATAAATCGTGTACAGGCAGTATGCCAAGAAGGTCGACAAGTTTATTGGGTGTGTACTTTAATTGAAGATTCAGATACCTTAACCTGTGAAGCTGCAGAAAATACAGCACAAGCACTAAAAGAAAATTTACCTACACTTAACATTGCATTAGTGCATGGGAGAATGAAGTCAGCAGAAAAAGAAATGATTATGGCTGATTTTAAAACAGGAAAAATTAATTTATTAGTTGCAACAACGGTCATTGAAGTTGGCGTAGATGTGCCAAATGCAAGTTTAATGATTATTGAAAATGCAGAACGCTTAGGTTTATCGCAATTACACCAGTTACGTGGCCGTGTTGGGCGTGGTAGTGTAGAGAGTCATTGTGTTTTAATGTATCAAACACCATTATCACATCTTGCAAAGCAACGTTTAGCAATTATGCGAGAGACGGTTGATGGTTTTAAAATCGCACAGAAAGATTTAGAAATCAGAGGGCCTGGTGAAATATTAGGTACAAGACAAACAGGTGTAGTACAATTTAAAATAGCGGATGTTATGCGTGATACCAAAAGCTTAGAAAAAGCAGAACAGGTTGCGGCTGAAATTTTATCTCATTATCCCGACATCGTTACGTCATTAGTTAAACGCTGGTTGGGAAATAGTGAGCAATATATAAATGCCTAGTGCTATTAATCATTAATGGAAATTAAGTATGTCAGTAGAACTATTACCTTACACACAAAAAATTGCAAATTATTTATTTGAAAATAGTGTTAGAGATCTAGATATTTTAAAAAAACTGCGTGAAAAAACACAAAGCGTTGTCGGTGCAAGTATGCAAATTTCACCACAGCAAGGCCAATTAATGCAAGTCTTGTTACAAAGTATTCAAGCTAAGCGTGTGTTAGAAATTGGTACTTTTACGGGTTATAGTGCATTGGTTATGGCATTAGCTTTACCAGAAGATGGCTATATTTTAACGTGTGATAGAAATGAAGAAATGGCATCGATAGCACAGGCATATTGGCAAGAAGCTGGGGTCAATGAGAAAATTGAATTGCGATTAGGTAACGCTATTGTAAGTTTAGATAATTTAATTCAAAGCCATTCGCAAGCATTTGATTTTGTTTTTATTGATGCGGATAAAAATAATTATCAAAACTATTACGAACGAGCATTGCAGTTAATACGTCAAGGCGGCATGATTGCAATTGATAATGTTCTTTGGGATGGTAAAGTCACGGAATCATTAGAGACATTCGATAAACAAACTGCTTCCATTCATGCTTTGAATCAGTTTATTCATCAAGATCAACGTGTCAATGCATCAATAATACCTATTGGTGATGGGTTGACGATTGCAGTTAAAAAATAAGGAATAATCATGTCAACAGAAAATTCGTTAGGCTTGAGTGGCTTTAGTTTTATTGAATTTGCTACGCCAGAGCGCGAACAACTTGAAGTGCAGTTTTCCTTATTAGGATTTAAAAAAATTGCACAGCATAAATCAAAACAAATTACATTACATAAACAGGGTAATATACTTTTTATTATAAATACTGAAAAAGTTAGCTTAGCGGAGCGATTTGCATTTGAACATGGCGTTTCTGTTTGTGGTATGGGCTTTCAAGTTGAAAATGCTAGAAAGGCATTAGAAACAACAGTAATGAATGGCGCAACACCTTTTACTATTACAGTTAACCCTGGCGAAATTCATTTGCCAGCAATTTATGGGGTTGGCGGTAGTGCTATTTATTTTACAGATGATCTAACTACTGCTAAATATTTTTTAGCGCAATTTGATTTTACTGAAGACTTTAATCAGCCTATTTTAGGTGCTGGTTTAATTGATATTGATCATTTAAAGCATTACTTACGTCATGGTCAAAGCACTATCTGGAAAAAATATTATCAAAGTGTTTTTCAGTTTGAAACTTCATCAATCGCTGAAAATACCAAATTTTTACCAGCTAATGCTTGTATTATGCGCACTGCAAATGGAAAAATAACGATTCCATTATTTGAAGCTAATGATGAAAATCCACAAGTTGATGCGTTTATGACAATGTTTAGAGGTGAGGGAATACCTTGTATTTCACTCGCAACGCAGGATATTTATCACACAATGGGTGTGTTACGTAAGGCAGGTATTCATTTTAAATCAGCGCCTGAGCAGTATTATGCATCATTGGCGGCAGGTTTACCGATGGATGCTGAACATTTACAAAAAATAAAGGCGCACGGTCTTTTCGTTAACCATAACCAAGCAACAAATCCTGAAGATCTTTTATTACATATTGAAACAGAAAATATGCTAGGTGCAATTTCATTTGAACTAGTACAGCACAGTAAGTTTTAAAAAGAAAACAAGTAATGACTGGATACGGTGATATTTAGTCATTTTAAAACAGTAAATAAGCCGTAAGTAAAACTGATAAAAATTACAGATTAAACATTTAATGGCATCCCAATCTACGATAAATATAGCACAATATGCTTTAAATAATCTGTAATATCTAAGCTTTTACCATTTCCAAGGTAGCGGCGCTGAACAGTTAATAAAAGTAGAATTTGATAACCATTTATCTGATGGGTAATACGAAAATACTAATGTGCCATCTTTAATGGTGTTAATTACCGGTGTAGAGACTGTTTTACTTAACGCGGGACAGCCCCAACTACGCCCAATACGATGATATTTTTTAACAAAGTCTTCATTAACATAAGCCGCGCCATGTATTACGACATCTCGTTGCATGGCATTATCATTGAAGTCAGGCTCTAGACCACTAAGACGAAGTGAATAACCATTATGCCCAGTGTAAGTACCTTCAGTAATAAATAAACCAATACTCGTTTCTTTACTTTCAGGCACATCTGAAAATTTAGTACTATCAATGTAACCACTATTTTTACCATGTGCAACTAATGTATGAAAGTCTACTTTTGCATTTTTTAAATCAATCACCCACATACGTTTATCAAATGAGGGTAATGAATAATCAATGATAGTTAAATAGCGTGGTTTGCCGATGGATTGATCATGGGCACAGGCGTAAGCACGTAGTGCAAGTTGTAATACATGTGGATTTAAATTTTCTGCTTGAGCTAAAATTTTTAGAGTTTTTTTATGAACAGCAGTGAGTAATGCTGTTGGATTTTCATAACCCCAGAGGAGTTGTTTGTTAAACTTATCAACATCATAGTGAGCAGCGGGTAAGTTCCCAACAATGTGCTTGGGTGATTTAGTTTTATCTGCATTTAATGATGAATGCGCTAAACTTGATTCATTTATAGGCTCTTGAGTACGTGATGTAAATAAATACCAAGTACCGCCAATAATTGTGAGTAAAACTAGGCATAAAATAATGACTAATGTTTTTGAACGATACAGCATAAAACTCCTCCTAACTCACTTGTTGAGGAATTCCTTTTCCTTGTTGAATAATTGTTAAAATATTCGTGTTTTTTATGATCAAATTGGGATTGTCTTGTAGTATATTTTGTAGTATTTTTTCTGCATTTTTTGTTGAAGCGACTTCAATATAAAAATGTTTATTTAATCGCCCAACTTTATAAGGTTTGTTGACAATATTAACTAAAGTACCAATCGAAATTATCGCAAATAATTGTTGTATATCTTCAGGATACATGCGGACACAACCTGCGCTGATATTTTTGCCAATAGTTGTTGGATCATTCGTGCCATGTAAAATATAGTCAGGTAAATTAAGGGTAATGGCATATAAACCTAAGGGATTATTTTTGCCAGGGGGAATTAAGTCAGGTGTTGATTTGCCCTGTTTTTGATTATACGCTTGAATGACTTTAGGTACGCGCCAGTATGGTTGTTCAACTTTTCTCGTTACAAAAGTCTTAGCAACTGGTGTTTCCCAGCCAGTGCGGCCAACAGCGATTGGTGCAGTGAATACTGTATTATTATCTACATAGTAATACAATCTTTTTTCAGCGATATTAATGGTTATACTAGGAACTTTTAAGGGGGTTGGAATGATATAAATAGATGGAATATAAATTTCTTGTCCTATATAAATTTTATCAGGATTAATCAATGGATTTGCTAAAACTAGCTCGTCATAGCCAACATCATAACGTCTTGCAATTTTATGCAAATTATCATTGGCTTTGACTTTTATCACTTGAGCCTGTCCAACTACATTATCTCCATTATTAGGTAATGCGTAGGTTGCTGCAAAGGTGGCTTTACTTGTTAGTAACAACAAGCCTGTAAAAAGAACACCAAATAACGTTGAAAGAAATTTTTTTAACTTCATCCTTAAAATACCTTATGTTTCTTTTTTAAATATAGCTAAAAATTAGCAATTTTAACTGTTATTGATATAATTTAATGTAAATAAATTATATTTTTTTGTAAGGTTTATGCATGGACATGGATAAAATTAAGGAACAAATTCAAGCACTTAAAGAAAAGTTATTGACTTTATTTGCGCAAATCAAGAAAAAAAAATCTAAAAAGGAAGAAAATGACAAAGAATCTGCACCCCAAGCAGAAAATACACCTAAAAATGATTCTCCCAACTTATTAGAAAAAGCAGTTCCGTTTATAAAAAAAGTTCCTATCAATACAAATAAAAAACAACGTGTTATGTTACTCAGTGGAATTATAGGCCTTATTTTATTAGTGGTTGTCTGGATAATTTGGAGTCATATTAATCAATCTCGTCAAGCCACAGCTTATATTATGCAGCAACTTCGTGCTAAACCTGCAATCACACAAGTATTAGGTGCAAATGTTCAGGCGGTTGAGCGTGGTAATGGTGACTTTAAATTAAGTGATCAAACGGGTGAATTGCATATCCCAGTTAAAGGTCAACTGAGTACCGGCATCTTATCAGTATCATTAAATCAAGGTGTTTTTGAAAAAATTACTTTGCGTAGAAATAATGGTCAATCAATAGATATTTTACAAGCAGAAAAACAAGCAGAGGCTGAAGCTAAGAAGCAAGCTGCATTAAAGGCTAGACAGGATGCATTAAGCCAAAACTTTGAGCAAGCAGTACAGGCAATGCGTAATGATAACTATACAGACGCGATTCCAAAGTTTGAGCAGGCTGTTGCTGCAAACTACCGGCTTGCAGATGCTTCTGAGTATTTAGGGATTATCTACAGCCAACAAGGTGATTATAATAAATGTATCCATAATTTTAAGACGTATTTAACTTTTAATGAGAATAACGCTAAAGTTTATTATCAATTAGCATATTGCTATTTACAGCGTTATGATACGAATAATGCTTTAATTTACCTAGAAAAATCTTGCCAGTTGGATAATCAACAAGCTTGCCAAGCTGCATCGCAAATAAAAAAACAGCAAGCGGCATTTAAACAACAAGTACAAGATGCAGAGCAAATACTAGGTACGGATACGCCTTCTCATAAAGATAAAGCGCAATCTTCATCTGATAAAAATACGCAATCAACAGAGGATGTGCCAAGCCCATCTTCAACAGCTGGACAACCTTAAAAAAGAGTGGAGTATCATTTATTTGTTGCGTAGGCAGATTGCACAAAAATTAAGAGTAAATTCGGTATAATCTTAAAAATCGCTTGCGTTAAGCATTATAATTTGGTATAAATTGCGGCTTAGCTTAGTGCGAGAAAGAATTCGTTGGAGATTTGTAATGTCTAGAGTATGTCAAGTGACGGGTAAAAGACCAATAACGGGCAATAATGTGTCACATGCCAATAACAAAACGCGTAGACGTTTTTTACCTAACTTACATAAGCGTCGGTTTTGGGTAGCTGCAGAAAATCGTTTTGTAAGTTTAGTTGTTAGTTGTAAAGGTCAGCGTATCATTGATAAATTAGGAATTGATACTGTTTTAGAAAAAATTCGTGCACGTGGCGGAAAAGTATAAGAGGATTTGAATCATGGCGTCAAAAAGTAAAGGCCCAGTTGAAAAAATTAAACTTGTATCTACGGCAGGGACAGGTTATTACTACACAACTAAGAAGAACAAGCGTAATACAACAATTAAACTTATTTTAAAGAAATATGATCCAGTTGTTCGTAAACATGTTGAATTTAAAGAAGAAAAAGTTAAATAATTTACTCTATTCTTTAGTAGAAACCCGCTATATGCGGGTTTTTTTTGAAAGCCTCTTGAAATCTGCTTTATCACGTATCATCTTAAAATTAATAAAATTTTATATTACAGTAATTTGTTTTCTTTAAAAGAAAAGGCATTTTGATTTCCGATAATAAAGTGATCCAGTACACTGACATTAATATTATTTAGTGTGTTTTTTAATTGTTGCGTGATACTCTTATCAAAATAGCTTGGTTTAACTTCGCCAGAAGGATGGTTATGAGCGAAAATAATGGCGCTTGCATTGTACAATAACACTTTTTTGATAATTTCTCGCGGATAGATAGTTGCGTGATTCACTGTGCCATGAAATAGCACTTCATAGCGAATCACACGATGGCGATTATTTAAAAAGATAGCCGCAAAAACCTCATCAGTATAATGACATAATTTTTGTATTAAAAATTGTTTAGTTTCAGCCACAGAACTTAATAAGCATCCTTGATTAATAGGTATACTCATATATCTTTTGCTTAACTCAATGACCACTTGAAATAAAATATATTTATTTTGGCCAATACCAGAATGTGCTTTTAATTGTGTGTAATTAGCATTAAATACATTTTTTAAGTTATCAAATTCATGAAGCAATGTTTTTGAAATCTCAAGAGCTGTTTTTCCTTGAATACCAGTATTTATTAGGATTGCTAATAACTCTGCGTCAGTTAGATACGCGGCACCATGATTTAATAGTTTTTCTTTGGGCATGTCAGCTTGCGGCCAAGTTTTAATTGTCATGTTTTTGTCAGTTCTGTTAAAATAAAGTATCGAAGATTTATAAATTAAAGCATAAAAATTTTATATGGCAAATTATTTGGAAAATAAACAAGTTCTCGTTGGAATTACTGGTGGCATAGCCGCTTACAAAGCAGCTGAGTTGGTACGCATGTTGAAAAAATCCGGGGCAATTGTACGAGTCGTTATGACACCCGCTGCCACAACTTTTATTACGCCATTAACATTACAAGCGCTTTCAGGTTTGCCAGTACATACTGCCTTATTAGACGAAGAGGCTGAAGCTGCGATGGGGCATATATCCTTAGCGAAGTGGGCGGATATTATTATTATAGCGCCAGCAAGTGCGGATTTTATGGCTAAGCTTGCGCAAGGGCATGCGGATGATTTATTAAGCACGCTTTGTCTTGCAACTTCGGCATCACTGATGATAGCACCCGCAATGAATCAACAAATGTGGGCAAGCAAGGCAACACAATGTAATGTGCAAACGTTAAAAAAAAGAAATATGATAATTTTAGGCCCTGCGGACGGTGAGCAAGCTTGTGGCGATACAGGACTAGGACGGATGCTTGAAGCAGAGCAAATCTTTGTCCAAATTAATGCACATTTTAGCCATGGTTTGTTTGCTGGTGTTAATGTGCTTATAACTGCAGGCCCAACACAAGAAGCGATTGATCCTGTGCGCTACTTATCAAATCATAGCTCAGGTAAAATGGGTTATGCTTTAGCAAATGCTTTTGTTGAGGCGGGCGCTAATGTTACTTTGATATCAGGTGTTGTAAATTTAATGCCGCCTAAAGGCGTTAATAGAATATCCGTGGTTACTGCACAAGAAATGTTAGCTGCGGTAAAAAAACATATTTCAACACAAGCACTTTTTATTGCAACAGCTGCAGTTTCTGATTATCGCGTTGCAACTGTTGCAACCAAAAAAATAAAAAAGACTGCAGCTGAATTAAATTTGTTATTAATTAAAAATCCTGACATCCTTGCTGAAATTGCGCGAGATTACCCACATGTAAAATGTATTGGATTTGCCGCAGAAACAAATAACGTCATTGATTATGCAAAACAGAAATTAACAACTAAAAAATTATCAATGATTATTGCTAATCAAGTTGGTATTGCTGATCAAGGATTTCAATCTAATAATAATCAAGTTACTGTAATAACTGCGACATCAGAGATAACCTTGGAAAAAATGTCCAAAGATAAATTAGCACGTAAGCTAGTTAATCTTATTAAAAAAGAGGAACTTTTATGAATAAAACAATAGATGTAAAGATTTTGGACTCACGAATTGGTGATGCTTTTCCGTTACCTAGCTATGCAACGATAGGTTCAGCAGGATTGGATTTACGCGCTTGTTTAGATCAGCCCTTACAACTTGCAGCTGGTGAATCAACATTAATTCCTACAGGATTAGCAATTCATATTGCCGATAAATCAATGGCCGCAACTATTTTGCCGCGTTCTGGCCTTGGACATAAGCATGGGATTGTTTTGGGAAATTTAGTGGGGTTGATTGATTCGGATTATCAAGGCCCACTGATGATTTCATGTTGGAACAGAGGCAATGATTATTATACCATTACGCCGGGAGATAGGATTGCTCAATTAGTTTTTGTTCCTATTATTCAAGTTGATTTTAATATTATAGATGAGTTTGAATTAACCGATCGAGGTTTAGGTGGTTTTGGAAGCTCGGGAAAAGCCTAATGGATATTAGAAGTCTTTAATGCATATTTTTCAGTGTTAAGTTTTGACTTAAAAAAGACAAGCTGTTATTATTTTGAACAGTTATTTATTGTGGATAATTATGCCATGGGTTTTGATTTTATTAATATGACTTGGGATTTTTCTCAAGATATGGAAGTTAAAGAGGCGAGACGTGTTGCAGAAAAATATGTAGCTAACGCAGAAAAATTTACTGATAAAATTACTCTGTTAGAGAATAAAGTTAAGCAGTTAACTTTATTCTCTCATGCAATATTAGAGATGTTAGAAACACAGGGCATCGTAGATAAAAAAATATTAAATGCTCAACTTGAGAAGCTTATTGAAACTCATGAAACAGCAGTAAGTAAATGCCAACAATGCGGCAGTGTAAAAAGCCAAGCTTCTTTAACATACAAAAAATGTATGTATTGTGGTAATCCATTACCTGATAAAAAGGGTGTGATTGAGATACTTAAATAGTTATGGCAATGCAAGTTGTTATTGTTGCTAATGGTGAATTAGCAGCACCAATTTCTTCTTATGATTATGATTTTCTTATTGCTGTTGACAATGGTTTGCACTATTGTTTACAGCAAAAGTGTATCCCAGATTTACTCATTGGTGATTTAGACTCAGTATCAACAATAGATATGGTGCAAGCGCAGCAGTTAAATATACCTACCCAACAATATCCTAGAGAAAAAGATCAAACAGACCTAGAACTCGCATTATTGCACGCGATTGAGTGTCTAGCTGCTAAAAAAATTATCGTGTTAGCGACAATGGGCGGGCGAGATGATATGTGTTTGGCAAATGCGCTAATTTTGACACAATCACAATTTCGAGATTATGATATTGAACTAGTCGGTTTAAAGCAGTCAATTCATTTAATTACAGAGAATAAACCGTTTATTAAACAGTTAGCGCTACAACGCATTGTTTCATTATTACCCATTACCTTGACTGTTGAAGGTGTCACAACACAAGGGTTAGAATACCCATTAAGTCATGCAACACTGTATATAGGCTCTACACGTAGTATCAGTAATGTTGTTACAGAGGAACTCGTTAGCATTAGCATATGTTCAGGTTTGTTATTAGTCTTATTATAAATTTTTCTTTAGCCAACCTGAAATCTGTTCTGGCGACCAATTTAAAGCAAGTTTTTCAGAGACAATTTTATTTAAGCATTTATTTTTGTTAAGCTTGTTTGGTTTTGGTCTGCTAGCAACTTGCCAGGCCAGAATGTCTGCGTTATGAGCTCTATAATTTGATCTGCCTCCATTTCAATTTATTTCTCTAGAGATTGTCGATGGTGAACGCTTCAGGTTTGCTGCGACTTGTCGAATTGTTTGCTGAGCTGCAATACCTCGAGAAATTTCTTCACATTCATCCAAAGATAGAGATTTATCGTTACGGCAGCGTACTGCTGGGCTTATACTGCCATTTGCTTCTATCACGCGAAATACAGAGCCTGCATGTTTTCTAAGTTCTCACCCAATATCACTGAGTGTATGACCTTGCTTCCAAAATATCCAAATATCATCAATTTTTTGAGGCGTAAATCCTCGATAGCTGCTTACTTTCATACATCATACTTCCCTTGTTTCTTGGGTATTGTGTGATGCTGCAATGATTCATTGAATCCACCAGCGCCTATTTTTGAAAGGGTATACTGAATACATAAAAAAATACTATAAAATTCTGTTTATAAATTTAGTGATTTAATTCTACACAGCATTATAAATTAATGTTTTCATATTTTCTTAAGAAACTCTCTGGCCACGACAAAAAATAGGATAAGATAGGATTAAAGGTTGTAACTCGTTGATAAATATGTAAAATCCTTAAACCAAAAAAACAAAGGGAATTACATATGAAGCTATCAACGAGTCTGGGTGTAAGTTTAAATGAACAATTTAATTGGAACAAGTGCCGAATGGATTGTTTTATTAAAATGTTGATGGCTTTATTTAGGATTCGTACAGTTAATTTAAGAAGGTTGGCCGCAGCAATGGATTCAAAAGCTGAGGTAAATTCACGGTATCGTCGATTGCAAAGATTTTTTGCGCTTTTTCATTTTGATATGACGGTATTAAGTCGATGGCTATTTCAGCAGTTTTACCAAGAGAGTGACAAAGTTTATATTGCGATTGATAGAACAAATTGGTTTTGGGGCAAGAAGAAAATTAACATTTTTATGTTGTCTGTACTTTATGAAGGGATTGCTATTCCTATTTGTTGGCATATGCTGGATA
>PAMH01000024.1 GCA_002707205.1 Legionellales bacterium | reverse complement strand
AAATATGGCGACTTCACTGATTAATGGTGAAATCATTAAAACAACTTTACCTAAAGCAAAAGAACTTCGTAAAATTGTTGAACCATTAATTACTATGGCTAAAGAAGATACAGTTGCAAAACGTCGACTAGCATTTGCACGTTTGCGTGATGAGGCTGCAGTTGCTAAATTATTTAATCAATTAGGCCCTCGTTTTAAAGAACGTCCAGGTGGTTATACGCGAGTTTTGAAATGTGGCTTTAGACAAGGTGATTCAACACCTATGGCTTATATTGAATTAGTCGAGCGTTCAGCTGAGATTGCTGCAGAGTAAATGACATTTTTATTCGAGCGGTTATCTATTAAAAACCCGAGTTTCCTCGGGTTTTTTATGCTAGCTAAATATTTTAACTTTTTAGATTTACAACAAGCAATATAACTACTGTATTCAAACTACCTCGAAATGCAAAGTTTTAATTTCATCTTTTGAGCTAATTTGGATATATAAGAAAAATAATAAAAAATTTAATTCAACCTCATTCTTAATTGACGCACAATAAATTATTATTATTTTGTCAAACTTATATTAAAAAAGGATCGTGTTAACAATTATCTATTTTTCAATATATAAAATTTGTTTACATGAGAAATTAAACACACATAGTCATTTAGAGACAATAATCTTATCAGCTAGTTTTGCGAGTTGTTAATGTATTTTGCTGTTTGATTTGTTCCTGATATTTTTTGCTAGTTAGTTATGTTTATAAAAATAATTATGGCACTGTATGAAATCCTATGAATTATTGGCCTGGAATCAGGTTTCTCATCATAGCTGTACTGCTAATATCCTTAGTTTTATTCTTCGTTTTAAAACTCTAGAGTTTACTGATCTTAATACAAGCGATTATGACTGGACAACATTCGAAACTTTTTTATTAAAAAAAATATCATCTTCTGTGGATGTTGAACCAAGTGAAGAAAGTTTACTTGCCTTTGTTAGTGAGTATGAGCAATATAACCAGCAAACGCCCCCTTTAAAAGCTTATTCAATAAATGATAATAGTGATTATGAAAAAATTAAAATAAGTCAACTTAATAAGGCTAGCGGTTTTTATCTATATATTGTTGAGTTTACTGATGAAGATTCAAATAGTATGTTAAAACATACCTTGTTGCTTGATCTTACAAATGAAAATAAGATTATAATCTTTGATCCTGTTGGTAAAGTTATTAAAGAGGATAAACGTCCATTTTCGTTAGAAGATATATTAAATATAGTTACAAGCATAGATGTTGATTATCAAGTTACAGGCATTTTTATTAAGGTTAACTTTAAAAAGCAATTAGTTGAAAAATTAATTCAAGCGTTTAATGATGAGACTAAATCGTGTGGAGCAACACAATCCTCTAATGTTTGTTCAAAAAATAGTTTTTTTTCATCTGACAATAACCATCACCAAACGAATGCCGAGAACGTTTCGTTTAGACCTACAAAATAGTGTAATACTTTAAAATTTATTCGTCGCTGCTTTTTGAGAGAGTTGTTGATTTTTTTGATTTAAACTGTTAAAGAAATTGCCGTTAAAAAGTTGTTGCTATTAAGTTTGTAGTTGTAAATGCATCATCAATAGCGTCTAAATTAACGGCAAACAAGTAAGTTTTAATTAAAATGGAATGTCATCATCAAAATTATCGGGTACTTGCTGAGCCGATGAGGGTGCCTGATTTGAGCTCGCGTAATTAGATGAGCCGCTAGTTGATGGCATATTATCATTCATGTTACCGCCACGACTATCTAGCATTTGTAGTTCATCGCCATGTATCTCAGTGGTATAGCGATCTTGGCCATTTTGATCTTGCCATTTACGTGTGCGGATACGACCTTCAATATAGACTTTGGAACCTTTCTTTAAGTATTCACCAGCTATCTCTGCTAGGCGACGAAAAACGACAACACGATGCCACTCAGTACGCTCCTGCAGCTCATTGGTTTGTTTATCACGCCATGCTTCAGAAGTTGCGATTGACAAGTTAGCAACTGCTTGCCCACTTGTCATGTAGCGAACTTCTGGATCGGCACCTAGGTTGCCGATTAATATTACTTTATTAATACCTCTAGCCATTATAACTCTCCTAACTTTATCGTTTAAATTTATCAGCTGATAAATTTGCTTTATCTATAATCGCATTGTCGACTTTAAGATAAGCAATTCCATCATCACACATGACTGTTGCTTCAATGATGCCATCAACCGCCAGCAATTGTTTTTGGATATTATCTGCTTGGACTCGTGTTAACGCACCAAAATTAAGCATGTGTGTGCCTAAATGCCTTGGTTTTTTCATAGTACTGGCAATGGCTAACCAAATCAATCCTAAAATGATTGAGAACAGGAAAACACCAGAGAAGTTATGTCCAGCATAAAACCAACCGCCAACTGTACCACCAATAAATATACCTAAAAATTGACATGATGAATATACACCAGTTGCCGTACCTTTACTGGCCGAAGGTGCTATTTTTGAAATTAACGATGGCAATGTGGCTTCAAGTAGCGTAAATGCAGTGAAAAAGACTAATAACCCCAATGCAGTTAACAGCTCATTTTGTTTGCCTATAAATAATATTAGTTGAGCAATAATTAATGTGGCAATTGCACCAATAAATATTTGTTTAATTTTACGTTTTTTCTCAGCAATAATAATAAAAGGCAACATGCAAATAAATGAAAGAATAAGTACAGGTAAGTAAATAATCCATTGTCGACTTTCAGGTACGCCGGCAATTTGTTGCAATGTTAAAGGTATAATCAAAAATAATGCAGTCAACATGGCATGCAAAACTAAAATACCAAAATCCAAGCGTAATAGCTCTGGATTTTTTAAAATCATTTTAAGTTGTGTTGGTTCAACTTCAGCATCTCTGTGAAACTTATGTGCTTTTGTTTTAGGAACGAGTACAAATGTGACGAATAATCCTAGTAACGCTAAACCTGCGGTTAGCCAAAAGATACCATTGACGCCAATCCAGTTATTTAAGACTGGACTAATGGCCATTGCAATAGTAAATGAGAAACCAATACTTAAGCCGATGATTGCCATTGCTTTTGTACGTTGTTCTTCGCGAGTTAAGTCTGCAGCTAGCGCAATGATTGTACTACCAATGGCTCCAGCACCTTGAATTGCGCGTCCAATGATGACGCCATAAATACTATCTGCACTGGCAGCGATAACACTACCTATCGCAAATAAGACTAATCCTGCTGCAATGACGGGTTTGCGGCCAATTTTATCAGATAGCATGCCAAATGGAATTTGAAGCAAGGCTTGTGTTAAACCATAGACGCCTAATGCAAAACCTATCAGAGAGGCCGTGGCGCCAGATAGTTTAGTCGCATAGATACTAAAAACGGGTAAGATTAAAAATAATCCTAACATTCGAAAAGAGAATAATAATGCAAGCGCTCGTGCCGTTCTTTTTTCTACTTTATTCATTGGATACCTTTTTAAAAAAATCGAATGCTCTATCATATCATGAACTTGCTAGACATAAAATGCGCAATAATATGAGCCGGCTTGAATGTTATTCAGTGTATAATAACGGTTTATTATTTATGGCATAATATTTAAGCGGCAAAAAAACATTTTGTTATAATCTCGCATTTTGAGGGGGTTTAGGTATAAAATACTCGAAAACACCCTTAAGAAGAGATGCAAATGCAATCAATACAAATTCGTGGCGCAAAAACACACAATTTAAAAAATATCGATATTGACTTACCTCGGGATAAGCTCATTGTCATCACGGGACTATCTGGTTCTGGGAAATCTTCTTTAGCATTTGATACATTATATGCAGAGGGGCAGCGTCGTTATGTTGAGTCTTTATCATCTTATGCAAGACAGTTTTTATCAATGATGGAGAAACCTGAAGTTGATCATATCGAAGGCTTATCTCCGGCAATATCTATTGAGCAAAAAGCAACTTCACATAATCCGCGGTCAACAGTAGGTACGATTACTGAAATATATGATTATCTACGATTATTATTTGCGAGAGTAGGGCAGCCAAGATGTCCAAAGCATAATATTGCTTTGGAAGCGCAATCAATTAGCCAAATGGTTGATCAAGTTTTGGCGTTGCCTGATGAGACAAAAATTATGGTGTTAGCGCCAGTTATTAAGGCGCGTAAAGGTGAACATGTTGAACTTTTTCAGCAGTTGCGTGCACAAGGTTTTATTCGTGCGCGAGTTAATGGTGAAATTATTGAGTTAGATGAGCCACCACAGCTAGCATTGCGACAAAAACATACGATTGAAGTTGTTGTAGATAGACTAAAAGTCCGTCCTGACGTGCAAACACGATTGGCTGAATCATTCGAAACGGCATTATTATTAGCTGATGGTGTTGCAAATGTGATGTTTATGGATGCGCCGAATAAGCCTGCTTTAGCATTTTCAGCAAAATTTGCTTGTACACAATGTGGTTATAGTTTGACGGAATTAGAACCACGTTTATTTTCATTTAATAATCCTATGGGGGCCTGCTCCGATTGTGATGGCTTAGGAGTTAAACAATTCTTTGATGAATCACGTTTGGTACATGATTCAAGCTTAAGTTTGGCAGCAGGCGCGATACGAGGTTGGGATAGACGTAATGCTTATTATTTCTCAATGCTTGAATCATTAGCAATACATTATGATTTTGATATTGATAAACCATTTGAAAAACTGACAAAAAAAATACAAAAAGTTTTATTGCATGGTTCAGGTACAGAAGAAATTACATTTAAATACATTACCAGCAAAGGTAAACTTTTTGAGCGTGCACATCGATTCTTGGGCATTATTCCTTACATGGAAAAACGTTTTCAAGAAACTGATTCTGGTGCAGTGAGAGACGAGCTTGCAAAATATCTCACCATACAACCATGTCGTGGCTGTCAAGGTAGCCGTTTACGTGAAGGCGCACGTCATGTTTATATTCAAGAAATGACTTTGCCGCAATTAGTTAAAATGTCAATTGAGAAAGCTATCGCATTTTTTGAAAGTTTAAGTTTAACGGGATATCGGCAAGAAATTGCAAATAAAATTCAAAAAGAACTGGTTAGCCGGTTAGGTTTTTTAATGAATGTTGGTTTAGATTATTTAACGCTTGATCGCAGTGCAGATACGTTATCAGGAGGAGAAGCGCAACGTATTCGTTTAGCAAGTCAAATTGGCGCGGGTTTAGTTGGTGTGATGTATATTTTGGATGAACCTTCAATTGGTTTACATCAACGAGACAACGATAGATTATTAAAAACTTTAATTGATCTAAGAGATTTAGGTAATACAGTTATTGTGGTTGAGCATGATGAAGATGCAATTATGAGTGCCGATTATGTTTTAGATTTAGGTCCAGGCGCAGGCGTTCATGGTGGAGAAATTGTAGCGCAAGGTACACCTAAAAAGGTTATGAATACAGCAGCGTCACTTACAGGAAAATATTTAAGTGGTAAACTAAAAATTGAAACACCAAAGAAAAGAGCTGAAATTAATAAATTAAAAATGTTGCGAGTAAAAGGCGCAAAAGCAAATAACTTAAAAAATATAAATGCGGAGATTCCTGTCGGTTTATTCACTTGTATAACTGGTGTTTCAGGTTCAGGAAAATCAACACTAATTAATGAAACTTTATATCCAGCAGCCGCAACAAGTCTCAATGGTGCGACAACTTTAGAATCTTTAGCGCATGACAAAATAACAGGCTTAGATTATTTTGATAAAGTTATTGATATTGACCAAAGTCCTATTGGTCGAACACCACGTTCAAACCCCGCAACTTATACAGGTATGTTTACATATATTCGAGAGTTATTTGCTGGGACGCAAGAAGCACGATCGCGCGGATATAAAGTTGGCCGTTTTAGTTTTAATGTTAAAGGCGGTCGCTGTGAATCTTGTCAAGGGGATGGCGTGATTAAAGTAGAAATGCACTTTCTTGCTGACATTTATGTACAATGCGATATTTGTAAAGGGAAACGTTATAATCGTGAAACCTTAGAAATTTTTTATAAAGGAAAAAATATCCATGATGTCTTAGAAATGACGATAGAAGATGCACGTCAATTTTTTTCAGCGATTCCACCAATCGTAAAAAAATTAACAACACTTATGGATGTAGGATTAGGTTACATTCGTATTGGACAAAGCGCAACGACATTATCAGGAGGAGAAGCACAGCGAGTTAAATTGGCAAAAGAATTATCGCGGCGTGATACAGGTAACACATTGTATATTTTGGATGAACCAACAACGGGATTACATTTTCATGATATTGCCCAATTGCTTAAAGTATTACATCGATTACGTGATCATGGTAATACAATGGTTGTGATTGAGCATAATCTTGATGTCATTAAAACGGCAGACTGGATTATTGACTTAGGGCCTGAGGGGGGTGACAAGGGAGGTGAGATTGTTGCTGTGGGAACGCCAGAAGTTGTTGCTCAAAATAAAAAATCGCACACGGGACGTTTTTTAAAACCTATTCTGGAAAAGAAGTAAAATGATTAATCAAAAAAACACACAACAAATTCAAGGTGCCATTGGCGAGTTAGAAGTTATCTTAGATTTTCCTGAAAATGCTGTAACTGATAGATTTGCAATCTTATGTCATCCTCATCCTTTATATGGTGGGACGATGCAAAATAAAGTTGTGAGTACAATGGCTAGGACTTGTCATGATTTGGGTATACCATCGATTCGCTTTAATTTTCGTGGCATTGGTCAAAGCCAAGGAGAGTATGATGATGCGAAAGGGGAAGTAGAAGATTGTTTAGCAGTACTTCATTATATACAGCAACATTATCCCTGTCGAAAAATATGGCTTATGGGTTTTTCATTTGGTGCATATATAGCAGCGAAAGCAGCAAGTATAGCTTCACCAGAGTTATTAGTGACTATTGCTCCACCAGTTGGTAAAGATTACTTTGGAGAGTTACCTGATAGGAATGCCGCGTGGATTTTAGTGCAAGCGCAAGATGATGAGATTATTGATGCAAATGCGGTATTTAATTGGTATGAGAATCTCAATCATCAACCTATACTTATTCGCTTTGAACAGGCGGGTCATTTTTTTCATGGTAATTTGGTGACTTTACGTGAGCGATTAACATTGGTTATAAAAAAGTGCTTAAATCAGTGAGTATCGTATGTTAACGCCTTTAAATCAGTATCAGCAGGATATCAAAAATGGGATATTAGAACCTAATGAACAGCAGTCAATGGCTGTTGATGCGTTACAACAAGTATTCTCAGCGCTTACGACAGCAACAAATAAACGACATTTCTTTAAACGAAATAATAAACCTGTTAAAGGACTTTATTTATGGGGTGGCGTTGGCATTGGTAAAACGTATTTAATGGATGCTTTTTTTCATCACTTACCGATTGATAAGAAAATGCGAATGCATTTTCATCGCTTCATGAAAATGATACAAGATGAGTTAAAAAAAATGCAAGGTAATAAAGACCCATTAAACGTAATTGCTAAAAATTTAGCGAAGAAGACAAGGGTACTTTGTTTTGATGAGTTTTTTGTTAACGATATTGCCGATGCCATGATTTTAGCAAATTTATTTGAATCTCTTCTACAAACAGGAATTACATTAGTTGCCACTTCTAATGTGAAGCCTGATGACTTGTATCATAATGGTTTACAACGTAATAAGTTTTTACCAGCGATTGATTTAATAAAAAAACATACAGATGTTATTTATTTAGATATAAAAAAAGATTATAGATTAAGGCATTTGATTGATGCAGGCGTTTTCTTTTATCCAAATAATATTGATAATTTAAATAAGATTGAAAAATTACTTCAATCTATTGCACATACAAAAATTCGTGATGATAAGCATATTTTGATTGAAGGACGTACCATAGATATTATTAAGCGCTCGACAAATATTTTATGGGTGGATTTCAGTCAGCTTTGTGCTGTGCCTAGAAGTCAAATTGACTATTTACAGGTTGCTAAAACTTTCAGTACAGTCATATTAACAAATGTACCTGTTATTCAAGATAGAAATCGAATCACTTATTTTATTAACTTGATTGATATACTCTATGATAGTTCAGTTAACTTAATCATGATGTCAGCCGTGCCATTTGAGCAAGTCTATTCAGAAGGCGATTTGAGCTTTGAATTTCGTCGCACTAAAAGTCGTTTGCAAGAAATGCAATCAGAAAACTATTTAGCACAGTCACATATTATTGTGAATACTGATAATAAGTAATACGAAATAATATTCAGTTAGATATAAAATATTTATTATAAAAATAATAGGATGGAATTTAATGAAAAATACTTTTTTTCGTACAGTAAATAAATACCAAAAAATGATTACCTGTTTTAATTCATCGAATAAAGTTGAATTTATTTTTAAAAGTGCTTTATTTATGCAAAAAAAATTTTTAACAAGTTCTGCGCAAGTATTAGCATTAAGAGAGGGGGCTGTCATTAAACATCTTATTCCAGTTCTACCAAAAAGTTGTGCTTTGTCAGTTAACGTACCTATCCATTATGGCATGTCTGCTAATGACTTTAGAGAACAAGTCCTTTTTAATAAGACGTTGTCTAACGCTGAAATAATACCGCTTTTTCAACTATTGCTTTCAATGGTCAAAAATTTAAAACATATCCATAATGCGGGTATTATTCATAATGATATTAAATTACAAAATATTATTGTATGTCCTGAAATGTTCAGCAATAGTGATACTCTTCATTGGCATGCAAATATCATTGATTTTGAATCTTCAAGATTCATTTTAGAAAAAGATCAAGCATATTTTGTGCGTGACTTAGGATATGTTGCTCCAGAAATCTTAAAAAAAGAAACTTCAGATTATACTTCAGATATTTATAGTCTTGGTATCTGTTTTCTTCGTTTACTTTATGCTGAAAGGTTTTCAAATAAGAAAATACATCAAGGCAATTTTAGTGACCTTGAATTGAACTTGGCGCGTTTTAATTTGAATTTGTTTGCACAAAAAGAATTAAAAAATTTATTGGCAGATATGCTCTCAGTGAAACCAAAATGTCGTCCCAGTTTAAATGAAATTGAAGAGAGACTAAATCAAATTTATTGCATGAGTTTTTTTCATACATACCAAGTAGGCACAACGTTAATACGAAATATGGGTCAAAAAGAATTACAATTAAAGGGAATGGCATTGTCGGGTTTTAATTTTGACAATTATGACTTGTTTTCTCATCATTATCATCAACATTCAGCAAACTGTGATTTGGGTAGCGTCATGATGAAAGTATAACTTACTGGGTTATTAATTGAGAGAACAACGTATTGCTGCTATAATTTTGAACATGAAAATCATTAAGGATTATTATGAAAAAAACAGCGGTTCTTATTTTTAATTGTGGCAGTTCTTCTATTAAGTTTGCATTAATTAACCCTGAAAATGAAAAACAGTATATTAAGGGGCTAGCAGAATGTTTAAATACGCCTGATGCGCGTATAGTCTGGCAAATCAATGAAGAAAAAAATATTTTGCCGTTGGAAAATGCAAATTATGCACAAGCTATTGAATCTATCTTTTTAATCATTGATGAAAAAACCGCATGTGAAATTATTGCAGTCGGTCATCGTGTTGTGCATGGGGGAGAGCAGTTTAGTCAATCGGTAATTATTACAGAAGAAGTCATTGATGCTATTAGACATAATATTCAATTGGCACCACTACATAATCCGGCAAACCTCGCAGGTATTCTTGCTGTAAAAAAACAGTTTCCTACATTAAAGCAAGTTGCAGTATTTGATACTGCCTTTCATCAAACTTTGCCAGAGAAAAATTATTTATATCCAATTCCGTTATGTTATTACGAACAGTATAAAATTCGTAAATATGGTTTTCATGGTATTAGTCATAAATTTATTGTTCAACAGGCGGCATTGAGAATTAATAAACCCTTGCAATCATGTCAGTTTATTACTGCCCATTTAGGTAATGGTGCCAGTGTTGCTGCAAGCATTGGTGGTAAGAGTATTGATACCAGCATGGGATTTACACCGCTAGCGGGTTTAATGATGGGAACACGTTCAGGCGATATAGATCCAGGGATACATGCATTTTTATGTGAAAAAGAAAATAAATCAGTAGATGAAATTACGCAAGCACTTAACAAAGCTAGTGGTTTGTTGGGGATATCCGAATGTAGTATGGATATGCGCACATTAAGTACCGAAGCAAAAAATGGTAATACAAAAGCACAACTTGCAATTGATATGTTTTGTGACCGATTAGCAAAGATTATTGCCGCACAAGCAATGAACTTACAACGGATTGACGCATTAATTTTCACGGGTGGCATTGGTGAAAATGATATACAGGTAAGACATCAAGTCTTAAGCCAATTATCATTGCTGGGTTTTAAAGTAGATGAAACGCTTAATATCGTAGCGGGTGCAGACAGTGATGGAAGAATCAGTGCATCAGATTCGACACTAGCCTTAGTAATAGCAACTAATGAAGAATTATTAATCGCTAAAGATACTTTTACATTAATGAATTAAAAGGCGAATTAAGATGAAGACTTTAATGTTAGTGCCAACGGGTGTTGGTGTAGGGTTAACAACAGTGGCTTTAGGGCTTGAACGTGCTTTTGATAGTCAGGGTATTAAAACAGTTTTTTTTAAACCAATTGCTCAAGATAGGCATATTAAACAACAAACCAAAACAACTTTAGAAACGTTAACTGATAGTGAAAAAGCTATTCAGCTTAAACAAGTTGAATTATCAAATGCAGAAAAATTATTAAGTGAGGGGAAAAAAGATCAGTTACTTGAAGATATTATTGCAAATTTTGAAACAGTCGCTAGAGACGCTGAAGTTGTCATTGTTCAAGGTTTAATTTCCACAAAAGATTACCCTTATGCTGCTCGATTAAATTATGAAATTTATAAAGCGTTGGATGCGGAAGTTATTTTTGTTGCATCACCAGGTAAACTTTCACCCGACTCTTTTTCAGAACAACTTGAAATTAATGCGCGTTACTATGGCGGTATAGATAATCCCAATCTACTAGGTTGCATCGTTAATAAAATTAATGCGCCAATTGATGCAAAAGGTTTTGTTAGTTTACATCTTGATGCTCAGCAGCCATTCGAAACAACCGATAAAACAGCCTTATATGATGAAGTTAAGCAATGGCGAATTTTTGCAAAAAGTCAATTTCGATTACTTGGCGCAATTTCTTGGAACAAGTTATTAGTAGCGCCAAGGGTCAGTGATATTGCTAGCGCATTAAATGCAGATATCCTTAACGCTGGAAATATGCAGCAGCGTCGTGTGCAGAATATTACTTTATGCGCACGTAGTTTGCAAAACATGTTAAGCGCGTTAACAGAAGATACGCTGGTGGTTACAGCAGGTGATCGTGTTGACATTATTATTGCTGCATGTATGGCTGCAGCAAGTGGTATTCGTTTGGCGGGGTTACTATTAACTGGAGAGTATGTACTTGATTCTTCAACTCAGACCTTATGCAGTAAAGCACTAGAAACCGGTTTACCTATTATTTCAGTTGCTACAGATAGTTATCGTACGGTTTTATCGATTGAACAGCTAGGTAACGAAGTGCCAGATGATGACTTTGAAAGAATTGAAAAAGTTAAAGATAATGCCGCAAGATTTATCGATAAAAACTGGATAAAAAGTATTACTAAAAATCAACATGAACGTAGATTATCACCGCCAGCGTTTAGATATCAATTAATTGAAACAGCGCGCAATGCTAATAAGCTAATTATTCTACCTGAAGGGGAAGAGCCACGAGTAATTAAAGCCGCTCAAATTTGTGCTGAACGTAATATTGCTCGTACATTACTGCTTGGCCAGCCTGAACGTATTCATGCATTAGCTAAAACAGCAGGCTTTAATTTACATCCAAGTATTATGATTAAAGATCCACATGAACTACGTGCTCAATATGTCGCCCCTCTCGTTAAATTGCGTGAAAACAAAGGTATGACTACGCATCGCGCTAAAGAATATTTAGAAGATAATATTGTATTAGCCACCATGCTATTACAACAAAATGAAGTCGATGGCTTAGTTGCCGGTAGCATTACCACTACAGCAAATACAATACGACCAGCCCTGCAACTTATTAAAGTTTCAGAAGGCTTTAGTTTGGTTTCTTCCATTTTCTTTATGTGTTTGCCAGAACAAGTTTTAATTTATGGCGATTGTGCAGTAAATCCAACGCCGAGTGCGGAGCAGTTAGCAGATATTGCAATTCAAAGTGCTAACTCAGCAACTGCATTTGGGATAGTGCCGCGTATCGCTATGATTAGTTATAGTACAGGCGCGTCAGGTATCGGGGCTGACGTTGAAAAAGTTACCAAAGCTACACAACTTGTTCAAGAACGTCGCCCTGACTTGATTGTTGATGGTCCTCTACAGTATGATGCGGCACAAAATCCACAAGTCGCCAAGACAAAAGCGCCTAATAGTCCAGTTGCAGGTAAGGCAAATGTATTTATTTTCCCAGACTTGAATACAGGCAATACAACTTATAAAGCAGTACAACGTAGTGCGGATGTCCTATCGATTGGACCTATGTTGCAAGGATTGAGAAAACCTGTCAATGATTTATCACGAGGCGCCTTGGTAGATGATATTGTCTTTACTATTGCTATTACAGCAATTCAAGCTGCATTTAGTCATATTTAAATAAGCGCTGCATCTTAGATTATACATATAGAATATTGATGGTTCTTACTCATCATTGTCAAAATCTTCTATTATGAAGTATAATTTTTAGTAAGCTGGATTTATCTCAAATAGGCAGATGACACAATGACTGAGACTGATGACCCCAAAGAGCAAATTAGCAAAATAACAGAGCAAGCGTTTAGTACAATCTTTGATCGTCGTTTAACGCGTAGTGAGATTGTATATTTGTTAAGTCGTTATCCCTTTCTTGAAATTTGCGATCATGCAAATCCATACTTAGATGAATCTAAAATGCCAAAGGTTATCATTACNGATAATGGCTGGCATGTATTTGACTATGGCAACGCAATATTTGCTAGCGGTAGTGAGTTTATGTGTTATGAGTATGGAAAAAAATCTAAGGCTGAAGATGAAGATGAAGAGAGCGGAGGGCATGGTACTGTTGTTCAGCAGTATACAGATGTTGCATTTTTTGTTATTGACTTAGTGCAAAAAAAGCGCTGGCAAAGCATAGATATTTTAACAGGTTATTATCCAATGCTACGTATGGCTTGGATTGCCGCAGATATGAAAAAAATTGAGACTCATCATTTTGAGCCAAGTATAGAAGATTACGTTGTTTACAATTGGGTGGATAAAATTAAAAAGGGTAAGTTATACCCACCCGAAAGACCTATTCTCTCTAAGCAAAATATACGGCGCCGATAATGCTTATTTTGGCTTTGGTGTCGACGTATATGTCAGCTCATCAAGCGTTCCTGGACGCATAGTTGATGAATTAAATATTGCATCAGATTCTCCAAAGGGCTTGAGTACGCTAGTTGGACCTAAAGAGATTAAAGACTTAACATGCTTAACATGAAGTGTTGAATTATAAAAAAGAGGGTTATCTCTATCATTTTCAGGTGCATGTTTAGCTATGCCATTTGCGTTAACAGTTGATTTAAGTGACTGTTCATATGTTTTTTCAAATTCTTCTATCAAAGTATCATTTACTAAAGGTTTATATAAATCGGTATCTATATTTAATCGAGGTTCAGTTTTCGCAAGTGGATTAAGACCCGTTTGTTGAATAAGTATTTTAACGGTTTTTTCAAAAAAATCTTGATTGGTAAGAAGGTTAATACCTTCTAAAATAATTTCGGGTGGCTTGGCATAAGGATTTAATCCGGTTTCCCTTATAATATTTAATGCTGCGCAAGTTGCTATATCATCACCGTATTTTTCTTTAATATCAGAAAAAAGAAGTTTCTTAACCGCAGGCTCATCAGGATTTTCAGAGTCTCGCATGCATAATAATTTAATATAGCTGTTAGCTATAGTTGAGATAACTAATGCTTTGTCTGTTTTCAAAATTGATTTTGGGAAATTAAATTTTATATCGATATTAGGATTTTCAGGGGTTCCTTTTACGGTAGCGTTAACGTAAAGTAGTAATGATAAGCTATTTGCTATGTTTTCAAAACTATGATCACCCAACAATGAATAATAGGCTGCACCTGTGCCAACTTTGTTCGGTGTCCCTATTAGTGGTTGAGAAATTAAGGTTTCTGGTTCGTAATGTTCATAGGGGAACAGTTGTTTTTTAGTTTTTTTGGTAGGCTTGTTATTAACATCATACCAGTTGCCTTTGAATGTGATATCACCATAGAGTGACATCGCTTGTTCTTTGATAATATTGTTTCCATATAGTGCCTCCGCATTTGTTGGCGCATTATGGTAATTAAACTCAAGCTGGTCTAGTAGTGCATTGATAGCTTTTGCTAAATTTTTAATTTCTTTATTTTGTTGGTCATTTAATGTGGTTAAAGCGGTTTTATATTTTTCTTGATCCAAGACACTAGTTGTTAATGCTTTTTTTTCTTCTTGGTGTTTTTTTTGTAAATTTGTTAAATGTGTTTCATAAGTCGCATGAATTTTTTTTTGTGCTATAATAAATGCCCCTTGTTGTCTAAGGGCAGCATATTGGACATAAGGAGTATTATACAGCTGTTTGATATCATCTTGTGCAGCTTGTTGGAGTAAATCAATTTCATTACTGAATTTATCATTTCTATTACGAATAGTTATTTGATTGTGAGGCGCCTTTTTTAGGAAGGAAATATCATCAGAACTATAGTGTGAATTTGTAAGCTTTCTTTTATTTGGTGTGTTCTTTGGCGGCTCATCTTCTTTTGTATTCTGAGGTTCTGGCGAATTATTTTCCCTAGGATTATTAGGTGAAGTCTCTTCTTCAGGATTACTGGGCGAGTTATTTTCCTCAGGATTACTGGGCGAGTTATTTTCCTCAGGATTGTAATCTTGATTCTCTTTCCTAGGATTATTAATTGGGTTATCTTTTCCATAACCGTTAGATGATTCGTCGTCGTTTCTGGGTATAGGGTTGTCAAACAGATTATTTTCAGCCATGTTTATTTATCCATTTCTAGGTATACTACTAATTATGATAACAGGAGCGCCTTAAGCAAAGCTTAAGGCTTAGTTGTTTATTGAAAACATTTATCATAATTTGAAAGCCAAAATTTTGCCTAACAATTTGCAAGCTTGGCGTTTATGATATTCACATAATAATAATTCACTGCATATTATCTGACAATGCATTGGTTTACACCAAAATTATAGCACTTTGGAAAGAAAAAAGACGAGATACACTCGCCTTTTATAAGAAAATGAAAGTATTTTTAAACCATTTCTTTCATTTTTTTAAGGGGTCTAATTTTAACAACGTTACAAGCTGGTTTTGCTTTAAAGGTTGTTTCTTCGCCTGTGAATGGATTAATGCCTTTACGAGCTTTAACTGCAGGCTTACGTTTCACTTCAATTTTCATCAATCCAGCAATTTTGCAAACGCCAGCGGCATTTTTCTTAATATGTCCGTGAATAACTTGCCCCAAGTTATCAATAACAGCTGAAACATCTTTCTTTGTTAAGCCTGTTGCTTCAGCAATCATTGCAGTAATTTCACTGTTAGTTGCAGGTTCACTAAATTTTAAATTTTTAGGTAAACCTTTACTCGCAGTTGCTTTTGCTGGAGCAGCTTTTTTTGCTGTGGGCTTTTTCGCTGCAGCAGTTTTTTTAGCCACAGGTTTTTTACTAGCTGTTCCTTTTGCGCCAGTTGTCTTTTTTGCAGTTTTACTTGCCATAGAACTTTCCTCACCATTGTTCCAAAACATTTAAGATTTGTGACAAACGCCACATTATTTAAGATATCACAAAATGCCATTATGTATAGTATTTTTTGAAAAATATCAGCAAAAATATTATGTTTTGTAACTTTATTACATGTTTTAAGTATTGGACTTATAGCGCTATCTTTAAATAACGTCAAAATACGAAGTGGCAAGCTTGAATTTTGATGGTGATTTTTAATGTATATTTTCTATAATCTCAGTAAAGTATTTTGGGGGCGTTGAGCGATGAAACCAAGCAAGTACAGGCGTGAGATCTAGAGTCTTATGTGCATTTAGACAAAATAAGCTTTTTTTGTTGAGTAATGGTTCGGCAAATTCTTGGGTTAATGTTGTATATCCAAGGCCTTGCTCAATGAGTGAGGCAAGTTGTTGTGTATCATTTATAAAAAGACGACCTGTTTTAATTTCAGATGTTAGTTTGAAGTGCTTAATATAGGTGAGGGTAATGTTATCTGAGGGATCAAAATCAATAATGCGCTCATGCCTTAATATATCCATTAAATTTCTATCACGCCATGTGTATGGACACACTAATATGTACTGTTCTGGTTTGAGTTTTTTATATTTCATTTCAGGCGTTAGATATTGTGAGTCGATGATAGCTAAATCACAGTTGCCGTGTTTGAGTTGTTGTTGACGATTTTCAACATCATTTACTTGAAAATGTAACAGTAAGTTAGGATACCTCTTTAAAATGGGTTGGCAGGCTGGTGTAATTCTTGATTGCATGATACTCGATGGCGCGCTAATTTTTAATTCTCGTTCGATTATTTCTCCGCCGCCAGCAAGTTGCGCTATAGTTTCACCTTCTAATTCTTTAGCCGCATGGCAATAACGTAATAATGCTTCCCCTTCAGGTGTTAGCGTCATGCCTTTGCGCGAACGGATAAATAACGTACTATTAAGTGTTTGTTCGAGATTTTTAATGCGTTGAGTTACTGCTGTTTGGGTAATATGGAGTTTTTCAGCAGCGCCATGTACCGTTTGATATTTACAAACTGCAATGAAGGCAATTAACTGTGGGCTAAGTAAGCGCATTTATTTTCACCAGTTTTTATATTGTAGTATATACCCAAACTACCTCAATATCTAAATACGAGGAATTTATTTTTTTAACAAAAATATAGTATGATACTTTACGCTATGTAACTATTTTGGATTTAGTCATGTATTATCAAAAACACATATTTTTTTGTATTAACCAAAAGAGTAATGGTAAAACATGCTGTCAAGATCATCATGCTAGTGAGTTTCGTGCCTATATGCACAAAAAATTAGATGATTTGAACCTATTGGGCGCAGGAAAAATTCGTATTAATAAATCGGGCTGTTTAGGACGATGTGAACTTGGACCAGTACTTGTCATTTATCCGGAAGGTGTTTGGTATAGCTATGAATCTACCCATGATTTAGATGAAATTATTCAAGAGCATATTTTATCGGGTAAAATAGTGCAAAATTTACGCATAGATCCACCTATTGACGATTAATTTAACATAAACATGCAAAAGGGCTTGTGTATTTGTTAAAGCTTTTGTAAAATCCGCCCTCATTGTGTAAAAAAATATGAATATCTGGAAAACGGTTATGAAAACGTATAGTGCAAATTCTCAAACTGTTCAGCGGAATTGGTATGTCGTAGATGCGGCTGATAAAACGCTTGGCCGCTTGGCAAGCAGAATCGCTTTATACTTACGCGGCAAACATAAGCCTGAATATACGCCTCATGTTGATACTGGCGATTACATTGTAGTTATTAATGCGGATAAAGTTAAAGTAACAGGCAATAAATTCACCGATAAAAAATATTATAGACATAGTGGGTTTCCTGGTGGCATAAAAGAAATGACTTTTGATAAGTTACAAGCTAAGAAGCCTGAGAGCGTTATTGAAATTGCTGTTAAGGGTATGCTACCTAAAAACTCTCTAGGTCGTGAAATGTTTCGAAAATTAAAGGTTTACTCTGGTGCTGAGCATCAACATGCTGCGCAACAACCTCAGCCTTTAGATCTAAATACGGAAGAATAATTATGGCAACTAAAAAGAAAGCAAAAGTACAATACTACGGTACAGGTAGACGTAAAAGCTCGATTGCTCGTGTGTTTTTACGCCCAGGAACAGGTAACATTACTGTAAATCATCGTAGTTTTGAGGACTTTTTTCCTATTGAAACTGCACGAATGATTATTCGTCAGCCGTTGATCGCTGTTGATATGGCAGAAAAATTTGATTTATTTGTTACAGTACGTGGTGGCGGTACAACGGGTCAAGCAGGTGCTGTACAATTAGGTATTGCGCGAGCACTCGTTCAATATGACGAAGGTGATGTTGATAGTGGCAGCGAAGGCGGAATTAATGGTTTCCGTAAAATTCTGCGCGCTGGTAATTACTTAACACGTGATGCGCGTGAAGTTGAGCGTAAGAAAGTTGGTCGTCGTAAAGCACGTCGTAGTCCGCAGTTTTCAAAACGTTAATCATTACTTTACAATATATAAAAAACCCAAGCAATGCTTGGGTTTTTCATTTGTGATACCTCATATATTTATAGCAATGACATTAAATAGATAAATATTTAGTTCATGTATGTCAACACACTATGTTACTGTCCCCATCTTTCGTCATTTACTTCGTTCAACATATTTATTATGTTTCTTGTTCTGAGATCTTGTGTCAGCTCAGTTTAATTATTTTGCTGTGTATCTTCAGCGGTACTTGTGGTGTTGTTAGTATTGTCTTTTAGATCATTTTGAATGTCATCAATTTGATTATTAACATCATTTTTGAAATCCTCAGTTTTTTTCTGTAGTTTATCTAGCTGTTCGTTTGTTGCATTACTGATTTTTTCTGACTGTGTTTTGACATCATTGCCAAGTTCCTGACCTGATTGTTTAATGTTTTCTCCGGCTTTTTGTACAGCATCACCTGCTTTTTCGCTGGTTTTTTGAATGCTGTTACTGACAGACTGCATAGAATCTTGTGTATTAGTTGATTGTTTCTTATTATTATCATCTTGATTACAAGCAACAAGTAACGTAGCTGCAGTGATAATTGTTCCTGTGACGATGAATTTTTTCATTAGCTTGCCCCTAAATTGTTTTTACAACTAAAAATATAGTCAAAAAATAAATAAAATACATTCTTTGCTTGCATCTAATGCAAAAAGTCTTTAGAATTAGCAACACTTAGTTGACGCGGGGTGGAGCAGTCTGGTAGCTCGTCGGGCTCATAACCCGAAGGTCGTAGGTTCAAATCCTGCCCCCGCAACCAAATTCGTAGCATAATTTGAATAAAATAAAAAACCCCTGCATAAGGGGTTTTTTGTTGATTTTTTCTTGTGTCGTGCGATTTATTATCAAGAAAAAATGATTTTAGATAAAATGGGCTATAGGCCCTTTTTTTATATCTGAATCATCAGGTACTGTTTATCATTGTATGTATATGGTTATTGAAGGGTAAACAGTCCTCAGTATAAAATGGAGGGAAATCTCACATTTTATTTTTTATACGTGGAATTTTATGTCGAGCAAAATAACAGACAAAATAAATGCTTTATTAAAAGATGAAGTAGCTGTATTAGGCTATGAACTCTGGGGATGTTTGTACACTCAAGTGAATAAAACATCTATTTTGCGTGTGATGATTGAAAAAGAAGGTGGTGTTACTATAGATGATTGTGCGGTTGTTGCGCGCCATATTGGTACAGTACTTGATGTAGAAAGTCCAATTACCTGGGCTTATCGTTTAGAAGTTTCATCACCTGGATTGGATAGACCATTATTCGAGTTGAGCCATTATCAACGAAATATAGGAAAAATTGTAAAATTACGTTTACATCTGCCGCATGAAGGTCAACGTAATTTTGTGGGAATACTTGTCTCTGCTGATGGAGATAAAGGTATCGTCATCGCGGATGAACAGCAAGAGTTATGCGTCCAATTAGCAGAAATTGAGCGCGCGAACCTAGAGCTTGAAATTTAACTAGTGAGGCAAACGAGCATGAATAAAGAAGTGTTAGTGTTAGCGCAATCGTTAGCAAATACCCGCAACATTAGTCTGGATGCTATTATTGAAGCATTAGAAGCTGCTTTGGCTGCTGCAGCACGAAAACATTACGCGCAATCAAATAATGGTGAAGATATAGAAATACGTGTTTCTATTGACCCTGTAACCGGTGAGCAGAGTACATTTCGGCGTTATCATGTTATTGATGATGATAATTATGAAGGTGAAATTATTTTAACCGTCCATTTAACCTTGGATGAAGCACGAGAAATGAAGCCTGATGCAGAAATTGGCGATATCATTGAAGAAGCAATAGAAACAGTTGAGACAACAGGCCGTAAAGGTGCTGCTACAGCTAAAGGCGTTATTCAACAAGCAATTAGAATTGCGGAACGAAAAAAGCAAGTAGCTGATTATGCTGATAAAGTAAATACATTAATTACGGGTCTTGTGAAAAAAGTATCACGTGAATTCATTGTCATTGATTTGGGTGAAAATGTTGAGGCGGTTATGCCTAGAGAAGAAATGATTCCCCATGAAACATTGCGTATTGGTGATCGTGTTCGTGCGTATTTATATGCCGCAAATTATGAAGTGCGCGGTGCGCAGTTATTTGTTAGTCGTGCACGTTCTGAAATGTTGGTTGAATTATTTCGTCTAGAAGTCCCTGAAATTGGGGAAGATGTTATAACCATAAAAGGTGCTGCTCGAGATGCAGGTTCGCGTTCTAAAATTGCGGTTAAAACAAATGACGGCCGCATAGACCCTATTGGTGCATGTGTAGGTATGCGAGGCTCTCGTGTACAAGCTGTTTCTCGAGAGTTAGGTGAAGAGCGTATTGATATTATTTTATGGGATGATAATCCAGCACAGTTAGTAATAAATGCAATGGCGCCTGCTGAAATTGAATCTATTGTTGTTGATGAAGATTCACATACCATTGATCTTGGCGTTGCTGAAGAATATCTGTCTCAAGCTATTGGTAAAAATGGACAAAATGTTCGCTTGGCTAGTGAGTTAACAGGTTGGACATTAAATGTCTTATCTACAGATGACGCAAAAGAAAAATCAGAAAATGAAACAAAATCATCACTAGAGTTTTTTATGGAACAGCTTGATATCGATGAGGATATTGCTGCCATTTTAGTTTCAGAAGGTTTTACTACATTAGAGGAATTGGCTTACATCCCAATGGATGAGCTATTAGAAGTTGAAGACTTTGATGAAGATATTGCGGAGGAGTTGCAAAGCCGTGCGAAAGATGGTTTGCTTGCAAAAGCATTAACACGCGCCGATGGTGAAAAGCCTGCAGATGATCTTTTACATATGGAAGGTATGACTGAAGAGTTAGCTTATAAGCTTGCTAATGCTGGTATTATCACGATGGAAGATTTGGCAGAACAAGCTGTCGATGATTTATTAGAGATTGATGGTATAACAGACGATTTAGCTGCGAAGCTAATTATGAAGGCAAGAGAGCCTTGGTTTGAAAATAACGATGAATAAATAAAAAGGTTTAATAACTTATTAGATGAATAAGCTATTAAAAACTAATTATTGCACATAACTTTAAATTAAGCTGGACAATATGCTAACTCAAGTTAGTAGTTTTTTCTTAGGGAACTTAAGTAAGTTCAATTTTAATTGTTCCACGCTGTGATGAAAGAGAGGGTAAATATGGCCGAAATTACTGTTAAAAAATTAGCTGATGCCAGTGGTATTTCGGTTGAGCGCTTGATAGCCCAACTACATGAATCTGGTGTTAAACATGTTAAAGTTGGAGAGGATGTTCTCACGGATGCTGATCGTGAAAAATTATTGAAACCAAAGAAGAAAAAAATTACATTAACACGTAAAAGTGATAATAAATTGAAGCTTACTAGTTCGGAAGGTAAAGACAAAGACGTACGGGTTGTTGTTAAGAAAAAACGTACAATAGATCCTGAAAAGTTAAAAGAAAAAGCGTTAAAAGAAGCACAAGAAAAGAAAGAAGCGGAAGAACTTCGTATTCAACAAGAAGAAGCGAAAAAGCAGTTAGAGGCAGAAAAAGCTATGGCTGCAGAACAAGCTGCGAAACAAGTAAAAGATGAAAAGAAATCTCAAGTAGATATTACTAAAGAAAGTAAAGCTGCAACAGAAGAAAATGTTGTTGAGTCGCCATCTGTTACTTCAGAAGATGCTTCCACAGCCAAGAAAGCTAAAAAAGCGAAAAAAGAATTTAAAGAGTCAGCAGATGCAGATAATGCGGCTAAAAAATCTCAGGCGTATAATAAAAAATCGCATCGTCGTGAAAAAACAACCCCAGAAGAGAATTATGCTGCTAAGTCCTATAAAAAGCGACCTAAAAAACATACACCATCTGAGTTAAGTGAGTCATTAAAGCAAGAATTTTCAAAGCCTTCTGCGCCCGTGATACGAGAAATTTCAGTTCCTGAGTCAATTATTGTTGCAGATTTAGCGTTGAAAATGTCAATTAAAGCAGCAGAAGTCATTAAAGCTTTAATGAAAATGGGTGCAATGGTTACAATTAACCAAGTACTGGATCAAGACACTGCGATTTTGGTTGTTGAAGAGCTTGGGCATAAAGCCATTGCATTAAAAGATAACCAGCTTGAAGATGATTTGGCTGCAACAACAAACGTAGATGTGCCGCATGTGCCTCGCCCACCAGTTGTTACTATTATGGGACATGTTGATCATGGTAAAACATCTTTACTTGATTATATTCGTCGTACTAAAGTAACCTCTGGAGAAGCGGGAGGTATTACACAACACATTGGCGCTTATCATGTTGATACGCCACGTGGTACGGTTTCATTTCTCGATACACCTGGCCATGCTGCGTTTACAGCTATGCGCGCGCGCGGCGCTAAATGTACTGATATTGTTATTCTTGTTGTTGCAGCCGATGATGGTGTAATGCCACAAACCATTGAGGCAATTCAACATGCGCGTGCAGCAGAAGTTCCCATTATTGTGGCTGTAAACAAAATTGATAAACCTGAAGCAGATCAAGATCGTGTTAAATCAGAACTGAGTAATCACGAAGTTATTTCAGAAGATTGGGGGGGGGATGTCATGTTTGTCCCAATTTCGGCAAAGGTTGGAACGGGAATTGATGATTTATTGGATGCAATTTTATTACAAGCAGAAGTACTAGAACTAAAAGCGCCTGAAGATTGTCCAGCAAAAGGTATTATTATTGAATCTAAATTAGATAAAGGTCGTGGACCTGTTGCATCCATTTTAGTTCAACAAGGAACTTTGAAAAAGGGTGATCTTATTTTATCTGGTGTTGAGTATGGTCGTGTGCGAGCTATGTTAGATGAGAATGGCAAAGCCATTTTGCGAGCAGGGCCTTCAATGCCTATAGAAATTCTTGGTTTATCAGGCACACCAAATGCTGGTGATGAAGTTGTTGTTGTGCAAGATGAAAGAAAAGCACGTGAAATTGCATTGTTCCGTCAAGGAAAATATCGTGATGTTAAATTAGCTAAACAACAGGCAGCGAAGCTTGATAATATTTTTAATAAAATGAATGAAGGCTCAGTTGGTTCATTAAATATCGTGTTAAAAACAGACGTTCAAGGTTCCTCAGAAGCGATTAGTGAAGCATTACATAAAATTCAACACGAAGAAGCACAAGTCAAGGTTGTTTCATCAGGTGTGGGTGGTATTACTGAATCTGATGTAAACTTAGCAATTGCATCAAATGCTATTCTTATTGGTTTCAATGTACGTGCAGATGCTTCTGCAAGAAAATTAATTGAGCGCGAAGGCGTTGATATACATTATTATAGCGTTATTTACGCATTAATTGATGAAGTAAAACAAGCATTGCAAGGTATGTTATCACCCGATGAAAAAGAAAAAATTATCGGCTTGGCCGAAGTGCGTGATGTTTTTCGTTCACCAAAATTTGGTGCTGTTGCGGGCTGTATGGTGATTGATGGTATTGTTAAACGTAATAATCCTATTCGTGTATTACGTGATAATGTTGTTATTTATGAAGGTGAACTGGAATCTTTGCGTCGTTTTAAAGATGATACTAATGAAGTTAAGAATGGCTTTGAATGTGGTATTGCAGTTAAAAACTACAACGATGTTAAAGTTGGCGACCAAATAGAGGTTTTTGAAATTATTCATGTGGCTAAAACGCTAAGTTAGTATTTAGCCACTAATAAAAGAGAAAAGTTATGCCTAAAGAGTTTTCAAGAACAGAACGCGTTGGTGAGTTAATCCAGCGCGAATTGTCTAAATTAATTCAGAGAGAAATCAAAGATCCAAGAATTGGCATTTTGACTATATCAGAAGTGAGAGCCACGAAAGATCTTGCTTATGCAAAAGTTTATATTAGCATGCTGGCTAAAGATGAAAGTGAGATAGTTGCAGCTGTTAAAGTTTTAAATAATGCAGCTAAGTTTTTAAGAACACAATTAGCAAAAACAGTAAAATTACGAAAAGTGCCAGAGTTAACTTTCTTATTTGATAAATCTGTGACTGAAGGTCCTAAATTGGTAGGATTGATTGATAAGGCAATTGAACAAGACAAAAAATTTAATGAAGAATAAAGGAAAACCCATTAATGGGGTTTTTTTATTGGATAAATCTTTAGGTATTAGTTCGAATCTTGCCTTACAAAAAACGAAACGTTTATTTCAAGCAAATAAAGCAGGACATACAGGCAGTCTAGATCCACTTGCAACCGGAATGTTACCTATTTGTTTTGGCGAAGCGACAAAATTTTCTCAGTTTTTATTAGATGCCAATAAGCGATATACAACAGTTGCTAAATTAGGTATAAAAACTACGACGGGCGATGCAGAAGGTGAAATTGTCAAAGAATGTGCAGTGCCATTATTAACCGTCGAACAATTAAATCATATTTTAGAAAAGTTTCGTGGTGAGATAAAACAAGTACCATCGATGTATTCTGCCTTAAAACATCAGGGTAAAGCGTTATACAAATATGCACGTGAAGGTCAAATAATTGAACGGCCTGCACGCGATATTGTTGTTCATGCATTGACTCTCAATGCCTATCAAGATAATTTTTTAACGTTGGATGTGTATTGCAGTAAAGGAACCTATGTTCGGAATTTAGTTGAAGACATTGGTGATATGATTGGTTGTGGCGCTCATGTCGTTAAATTGCATCGCACTCAAGTTGCGAACTTACCAGCAATAATGCATTCTTTGGCACAGGCTGAGGCAATATTGGCTCAGTTATCAACTGTTGATGAAAAGGTATTGCAAGAAAATAACTTATTATTGCCTGTTGACATTTTAGTTAAAAGTTTACCAAGCATGGTTGTTACTGATAGACAATCCGTAGACTTACTTCAAGGTAAAATTGTTCAACTAGAGGAAACACAGTTAAATGATTTAACTCAAGACGCGCTGATTGATGTGCCACTTGCTCTGTATTCACAAAATACAGCTAAATTTATAGGTATTGGGGTCTTAAATACTGAGCTTTTGTTACGCGCAAAACGCATGATGAGTCAAACCCACTATGATTCGAATAACTTTTAATGTTTTATTAAATTAACGCAGAGCGCAAAGTTATTTGAATTTATGTTGAGCAGAATTTTTTAGTGGCCGTATTATATCAACGGCGATAAAAGTTAGCTAAGCACTAATAATTTACCAAGTTTAGTGTGCAAAAGCTTGTCCCAAAGGGCAAGGTGGTTTAAAATGGTGCGCTTTATGTAGATTTATTAGGTAAAGCTCGGCCTGAAGTTTGCCTGTTAAGTGGGTGAGTTATTGGTAAGTTATTGTTTTTAAATTGATTTTTTAAAGAAATGTAATAGGTATTGTCATATACATACCCATACTATAAATTTTGAAATGACCACAAATTGGGAGAAAATAATGTTAAGTACTGAAACTAAAGCTGCTGTTGTGAAAGATTATCAGCGTGCTGCAGCTGATACAGGTTCGCCTGAAGTGCAAGTTGCGCTAATTACAGCAAGAATTCGTGACTTACAAAATCATTTTACGAAAAATAAAAAAGACAAACATTCTCGTTTAGGTTTAACAAAGTTAGTTGCTAAACGTCGTAAATTATTGAAGTACCTTAAAGCAACAAAATTAGCCGTATACCGTGATTTAATCGCAAAACTAGGGCTTCGTGGTTAATAAGCAGGTACTTACGAAAAACGTATAGCTTTCCTACAAAAATTGTATGGCNTTATGATGATATTTAGCGCATTTTGTGTGGAAGCAGATAGCATTAAAGGAAAAGTATAGAGTGAATGTAGTTAAAGAAACTTTCCAGTACGGAAATCACACAGTGATCTTAGAAACAGGTGGCATTGCAAGACAGGCTACTGCCGCTGTGATGGTTAATATGAATGACACGGTTGTTATGGTTACTGTTGTAGGTAAACCAGAAGCGGGAGATGGTGATTTTTTCCCTTTAACCGTAAATTATCAAGAGCGCGCTTATGCTGCAGGTTTAATCCCAGGTGGTTATTTTAAGCGTGAAGGGCGCCCGTCAGAAAGAGAAACGTTGACTGCAAGATTGATAGATAGACCTATTCGCCCTCTTTTTCCTAAAGGTTTTAAAAATGAAGTACAAGTTGTTGCAACTGTTGTTTCTTTAAATCCTGATGTGCCTGCTGATATTCCTGCAATGATAGGTGCTTCTGCAGCATTGACATTATCAGGCTTGCCATTCATGGGGCCTATTGGCGCTGCGCGTGTTGGTTATCGTGAGGGCGAGTATTTATTGAATCCAAGTTTTGCAGATTTAGAAACTTCTGCGTTAGATTTAGTTGTTGCCGGTACAAAAGATGCCGTTTTGATGGTTGAATCTGAAGCAAAGGTTTTATCTGAAGATGTTATGCTTNGTGCGATAATGTTTGGACATGAGCAACAACAAACTGTTATTAATGCGATTGAAGTATTAAAATCACGCGCAGGAAAATCAAGTTGGAACTGGCAAGCTGAACCTGAGAATACAAACTTAGCAGACGAAATTAATAACTTTATTGGGCAAAAGCTTGCTGATGCTTATTTAATTAAAGAGAAATTTGAGCGTAAAAATAAAGTTAGTGCATTACAAGATTTAACCATTGAGCAATTCGCATCCATTGAAGAAAATGATGGTAAGGCTGAGTTTACTGAGGTTGTTTCTCTTTTTCAATCGTTAGAGAANAAGTTAGTTCGCGAGCGAATTTTAGAGAAAGCTCCTCGTATTGATGGCCGTGATTTAGTAACGGTTAGACCAATTAGTATTTCAACAAGTGCTTTACCAAGAGCGCACGGCTCTGCCGTATTTACGCGTGGTGAAACTCAAGCGTTAGTTGTGGCAACGCTAGGCACAGGTAAAGATGCACAATTAATTGATGCGCTTGAGGGCGAACGTAAAGAACAATTCATGCTGCATTATAATTTTCCTCCTTATTGTGTCGGTGAAACGGGTATGATTGGTTCGCCCAAACGTCGCGAAATCGGTCATGGTAATCTAGCTAAACGTGCTGTTTCTGCTATTTTACCTAGCCAAGAAGAATTTCCATACGTACTACGTATTGTGTCAGAAATTACAGAGTCAAATGGTTCTAGTTCTATGGCATCCGTTTGTGGTAGCTCACTTGCATTAATGGATGCCGGTGTGCCTATTAAGGCGCCGGTGGCTGGTATTGCAATGGGTTTGGTTAAAGAAGGTGAACGTTACGCAGTACTGACTGATATTTTGGGTGATGAAGATCATTTAGGTGATATGGACTTTAAAGTTGCAGGTACAAGTGAAGGTATTACTGCGTTACAAATGGATATTAAAATTTCAGGTATTACTAAAGAAATTATGCAAACAGCATTAGCGCAAGCAAAAGATGGGCGCTTACATATCCTGAATTTGATGAGTCAGGCTATCAGTGAGTCCAGACAAGAAATTTCAATGCATGCACCTCGAATTATTTCCATGACAATTAATCCTGAAAAAATTCGAGATGTGATTGGTAAAGGCGGGGCTACTATTCGAGCAATAACTGAAGAAACTGGCGTCACTATCGATATTACAGATGAAGGCGTAGTTAGTATTGCTTCTGTTAATGGCCAAGCTGCAGAAGAAGCTAAACAACGTATTGAAAATATTGTTGCTGAGGTTGAAGTTGGCGCAGTATATGCTGGTAAAATTACACGTTTAGTAGATTTTGGTGCATTTGTTGAGGTCTTGCCAGGTAAAGAAGGGCTTTTACATATTTCTCAAATTAGTCATGAACGTGTTAAAAATGTAAGTGACTGGTTGAGTGAAGGCCAAGTTGTTGATGTTAAGGTACTTGAAGTTGATCGACAAGGTCGTATGAAGCTAAGTATGAAAGCATTAATTGAGCTTGAGCCTGAAGCGGTAAATACATCTGGTGAGGAGCAATCAACAGAAAGTTAAGGCATCTTGTGCACTATGAAACCTTAATAGGTTTATTGAGGTTTCTTTATCTTTAGCTTAGGTGAGTTATTATTATTGTTATTAAAAAGCACTCAGTTGAGTGCTTTTTTATGATTTAAAAAATATTTAAGCATTAGTCTTTCATGGCTAATGTAAGAAATTCATTTCTGGTACTGGCTTCATGACGAAAGCTACCTAGCATCATAGAAGTTGTCATAGTTGAGTTTTGTTTTTCTACCCCGCGCATCATCATGCATAAATGCTTAGCCTCAATAATAACACCTACTCCCTCAGCATTTGTTGCTTGCATGATTGTATCGGCAATTTCTTTAGTTAACGTTTCTTGAATTTGTAAACGTCTTGCAAAGTAATCAACAATTCGTGCAATTTTAGATAATCCTAATACTTTACCTGTTGGAATATAAGCAACATGGCATTTCCCAGTAAAAGGTAATAAATGATGCTCACAAAGTGAATACAACTCGATATTTCGCACAATAACCATTTCGTCATTGTCAGATTCAAAAACTGCTTCATTGATAATTTCATCTAGGTTTTGTTGATAGCCTTGCGTTAAAAATTCAAAAGCACTAGCTGCGCGTTCAGGTGTTTTTTTTAGTCCATCACGGTTTAAATCCTCACCAATAGATGAAATTATTTCGCGAAAGTTTGTTATTAATTTTTCTTGCATAAAAATTCTCTCTTAGCCTAAGTTATGAATAAGTTGTTTACCGCCAAGTAAGTGAAAGTGAATATGGAAAACCGTTTGTCCTCCATCTACATTACAATTATTGATGAGTCTATAGCCACTCTCTGCGATATTTTGTTCCTGTGCAAGGGCTTGAGCTATGGTAAAAATATCAGCAATAATTGGCATATCGCTTTTAGATATATCATTTAAGGTTGCAATATGTTGCTTGGGGATAATTAATTGATGAACTGGTGCTTTGGGATCAATATCATTGAAGGCTAAATAATTATCATTTTCAAACGTAATTGAAGCAGGAATTTTCTTATCAATAATTTTACAAAAGAGACAGTTCATGGTATTTTCCTGTACACAATTTTATTTAAGTCTTAAAAGCCATTTTATTCTATTTTAAGGATGGATGCACGTATGTATATAAATACTTCTGGTTATAAATTTATTGAGTTAGATGATTTAGATGCTTTAAAAGTATATTTTAAAGCGTTGGCTATCAAGCATGAAGTTTATGGTACAGTCTATGTTTCTCATGAAGGGGTTAATATTGCTCAAGCAGGTAAACCTGAGAATATTGTGCGCTATAAAGCTGAATTAGCTAAAAATAGTCGTTTCAACGATATATTTTTTAAGGATAGTACATCAGAGATTCTGCCATTTCATAAAGTTGTTGTAAAAATCAAGCCTGAGGTTATTGCTTTAAATGCAGAAAATGCAAATCCGAGTGATGTGTCGGATACTCATCTTGAGCCTGAGGCATTAAAACAATGGTTGGATGAAAAGCGTAAAGTTGTATTTTTGGATACACGTAATCGCTATGAGTATAATTTAGGTAGCTTTGATAATGCTATTAATCCTGAAATTGAAACATTTAAGCAATTTCCTGATTTCGTTGATACATTACCTGAAAGCTATAAAGATGAAACTATTGTTATGTTTTGCACAGGTGGGGTTCGCTGTGAAAAAGCTGCACCACTAATGAAAAATAAGGGGTTTAAGAATGTTTATCAAATTAATGGTGGCATTTTAAATTATTTTGAAAAATGCGGTGGCGCTCATTGGCATGGTGATTGCTTTATTTTTGATGATCGTGTTGCTGTGAATGCAGAGTTACAAGAAACCGGTGCAACACTTTGTCGTGGTTGTCATAATGCGGTAACAATTGAAATGCAACAATCGCCTGATTTTAAACCACCAAAACAATGTCCATATTGTGTCAGTAAAGTTGCCCAAGCATTATAGGAGTTAAATATGGGATTAAATTATGTAGAACCAGGTAAAAATGTGCCTGATGAAATTAATGTAATTATTGAGATACCAGCTCATAGTGGGCCAGTAAAGTATGAAGCAGATAAAGACACAGGAACTTTAATGGTTGACCGTTTCATGAGCACTGCGATGTTTTATCCTTGTAATTATGGTTATGTGCCTAAAACATTATCAGATGATGGTGACCCTGTAGATGTACTCGTTGTTACTCCTATTCCTTTACTTTCAGGTTCTGTAGTAAAGNCGAGACCAATTGGCATGCTAAAAATGACAGATGAATCAGGTGAAGATGCGAAAGTGCTAGCAGTTCCAGTAGAAAAGTTATTGCCAATGTATGCAAATATACAAAAGCCAGAGGATGTCTCACCGCATTTATTATCTATGATAACCCACTTTTTTGAACATTATAAAGATCTTGAAGAGGGTAAATGGGTGAAAATAGATGGTTGGGTTGGTGCTGATGAAGCTAAGTTAGAAATTAAGGCAAGCATAGAGCGTTTCAAGGAAAACTAAGTTATCTGAATACCAACCCATTTATTAAATTCGGATACAGCAACTGGCTTACAAATATAATAGCCTTGTGCATGGTCGCAACCATAATCGGTGAGTAGCTCCCAAACGCGCAAATTTTCAATGCCAGTTGCACAAATTTCAAAATTGAATGTATGAGCGATATCAATAATACTTTTTGTTATTTTTTGTGCATTTGGATTTTTGTCAAAGTCTAAAACATGAATGCGGTTAAGTTTAACCGCATCAACTTCTAGATCAAGCATTTCAGGTAAATTGAAATACTTTAATTCGAAATCATCGATAACAAGTTTACAGCCAAGATTTTTTAGCTTAGCTAATATTTTTTGGCAGTTTTCTATTTGTTTTTTATAAGCAAATTCACTAATCTCTAAAACGATGTCACTTGGATTTACTTGATAGCTATCACATAAGTTTTCGATTGTTGCAAAAGTACTTTCATGACTTAAAATTTTTTCAGATAAATTAATTGCTAAATTCATGTTTAGTCCTGCCTGTTGCCAGGCATGGATTTGTTTTATGCAAACAGAAAAAGTCCACTCTGATAATTCATGAATAACATTTTGTGATTCCGCAAGTGGAATGAATTTATCAGGCCCAATGATGCCAAGCGTTGGATGATTCCAGCGAATTAACGCTTCAGCCCCACGAATTTGTTTATTGCTAAGGGTCACAATAGGCTGATAGTATAATTCAAATTCATCATTTTTAATGGCTTGCTGTATTGCAGCACCAGTGAGTAGTTCTGGTTCAAGTTCTACGGTTTCAAAGCTATTCATAATGTCATCTACTTTCATTGGTTTGTTAATATGTCCTATAATGTTAAGTTCTGAAATAACTTCTCTCATTCCGTGCTCGGGTTGATCTATTAAGTTATTCTTGCCGAGAAATAGGATAGCGTAGGGACAATGTGAATAAAGCAAATATTTAAGAATGTGATTAACTTCTTGTTTTTTTATATCACTATCGATAATAATTAAATGCGGATGATATTGATCAAAGGATGAAAATAGCTGCTCTGCAGAATTTAACTTAATAACATTATAACCAAAAGAGAGTCCTACAGACGCTAATTTATCATAAGCTTCTTCTTCATAGGTAAAAGCATGTATTTGTTTATTAAGTGTCACAAGAACCCCTAAAAAAATATCAAATAACCAACTACTCGTTAAAACAAGCATAGGTTAAGTTTTAGTTAAGTGCAACTTCGACTTTTTCTATACAATAACTTTTTTATAGAGAATAATGAACTAAAATTTTAATAATTGTCTTAGATATTAAGTGATAGTTAACGAGCTTAGGTTTGGTTTTGGGAGCGGTAGTAAGTAATACAATGAAAAATATTAAAATTATCAATAATAATACGGAAAAATTAGTTGATGTGCCAGTTGGCGGATATTATGATGTCAACCCAGGTGAAAAGGTTGTACTAGAAGAAAAGCCTGAAGGTTTAGTTAAGACTGATGATGATTTATTATTACTATTTAGCGACGGCTCTTTTTATCTGCTAACAAACTTTTTTAAATCTTCTACTGATATTGATATTTCAAATGCAATCGAAGTTGCTGATCAGACATACTATCCTCCGGATTTCGAAACACAAATTGAAGTGCCATTGCGTGATACTTTCGAACCGAGGCCAAGTCCACGCAGTGAATTTGAATTTACGTCACCACAAGATATATCGTTGCTCAACTTAAAAGAAGAGAGCAATGCAGATGATACAGAAACTGATACGCAAGAAAGTAATATAATGATGCAAATGCTTTCAGCAGAGCAAGCAGATAGTGGTATTGTTACACCTTCTACAATACCTACATCAGTAAGCATTAATAATGTTTCAATCAGTGAATCGTCAGGGACTGCTGTTTTTACAGTGACACGTGTGGGAGATAATACACAAACGGCGACAGTAGACTTTGTAACTGAAGATAATACCGCAATTAGTTCTGAGGATTATACAGGTCAAACTGGTACTGTAACCTTTTTACCAGGTGAGAATACACAATATATAACAATTGCTATTTCTGATGGTTCTGTTTATGAAGAGAATGAAAATTTTAATATTAATTTACTTAATCCAACCAATACAACTATCAGTAATAAACAAGGCAAAGCTACTATAGAAGATGATGATACACCACCTAGCTTTAACATTAGTGATATAACTGTCAATGAAAATGATGGGGTTGCTATATTTACAGTAACTAAAGTTGGTGCAACAAGTATTACCGCTACAGTAGATTTTAGTACAGCAGATGCCACAGCAACAAGTGCGGAAGATTATGTTACTCAAACGGGTAGTTTGACTTTTAGTCCTAATGAAACAACACAGTATATTTCTATTGCCATCACAGATGATTTGATTTATGAAAATGCGGAACATTTTCACGTCAATTTAAGTAATCCAGTATTTTCTACAATTAGTGATTCGCAAGGACAAGGTAATATTATCGATAATGATCCTTTGGTTCCTGCAAGTTTTCAGATTAATGATACTAGTGCTGAAGATGATGCTGGTGTAATAATTTTCACTGTGACACGCACGGGCGATAGCACACAAACCTCCACCGTTGATTTTACCACCAATGATGGCAGTGCAGTCTCAGGCAGTGAT